>NZ_VDAS01000099.1:0-231 GCF_019584165.1 Enterobacter sp. EC_64 | reverse complement strand
CCTACCTCCCGTGCTGTACTGCCGAGGTACAAGCCCTGTTGCCGCCGCAAAGTCACGGCTGCTGGCGTACTGCTTCCCGTCGCCAATCTCAGTTGAAATAGTACTCGCTGTCAGTGTTCCGACGCAGGGAATGCTCAGCAAGCGCTGTCCAACCTCATCTTCGTCCAACTTTCGTTTCAACTGGGATTCCAAATCTTTAATCTGCTCAACAAGATAGTGATAATGCTGTTG
>NZ_VDAS01000098.1:0-231 GCF_019584165.1 Enterobacter sp. EC_64 | reverse complement strand
CCGGACCGCACCACCATCATGAATTTCCGCCACCTGCTGGAGCAGCATCAACTGGCCCGCCAATTGTTCAAGACCATCAATCGCTGGCTGGCCGAAGCAGGCGTCATGATGACTCAAGGCACCTTGGTCGATGCCACCATCATTGAGGCACCCAGCTCGACCAAGAACAAAGAGCAGCAACGCGATCCGGAGATGCATCAGACCAAGAAAGGCAATCAGTGGCACTTTGGC
>NZ_VDAS01000097.1:0-231 GCF_019584165.1 Enterobacter sp. EC_64 | reverse complement strand
CCGCTCGACTTGCATGTGTTAGGCCTGCCGCCAGCGTTCAATCTGAGCCATGATCAAACTCTTCAATTTAAGTTTGATGCTCGTGAATTAAACTTCGTAATGAATTACGCATGTTTACTCAGAGACTTGGTATTCATTTTTCGTCTTGCGACGTTAAGAATCCATGTCACTTTGAGTGCCCACACAGATTGTCTGATAAATTGTTAAAGAGCAGTGCAACGCGGCTTTCGC
>NZ_VDAS01000096.1:0-231 GCF_019584165.1 Enterobacter sp. EC_64 | reverse complement strand
GCCAAAGTGCCACTGATTGCCTTTCTTGGTCTGATGCATCTCCGGATCGCGTTGCTGCTCTTTGTTCTTGGTCGAGCTGGGTGCCTCAATGATGGTGGCATCGACCAAGGTGCCTCGAGTCATCATGACGCCTGCTTCGGCCAGCCAGCGATTGATGGTCTTGAACAATTGGCGGGCCAGTTGATGCTGCTCCAGCAGGTGGCGGAAATTCATGATGGTGGTGCGGTCCGG
>NZ_VDAS01000095.1:0-231 GCF_019584165.1 Enterobacter sp. EC_64 | reverse complement strand
CGGTACTTAATCTGTCGGTGTTCAACGTCAGACGGGCACCGGCCTTCGCGTTTGAGCAGAGCAAGCGCGCGACCATAGGCGGGCGCTTTATCCGTGTTGATGAATCGCGGGATCTGCCACTTCTTCACGTTGTTGAGGATTTTACCCAGAAACCGGTATGCAGCTTTGCTGTTACGACGGGAGGAGAGATAAAAATCGACAGTGCGGCCCCGGCTGTCGACGGCCCGGTAC
>NZ_VDAS01000094.1:0-231 GCF_019584165.1 Enterobacter sp. EC_64 | reverse complement strand
CCCCTATACGGTTAACCTTGCTACAGAATATAAGTCGCTGACCCATTATACAAAAGGTACGCAGTCACACCTCGAAGGTGCTCCCACTGCTTGTACGTACACGGTTTCAGGTTCTATTTCACTCCCCTCGCCGGGGTTCTTTTCGCCTTTCCCTCACGGTACTGGTTCACTATCGGTCAGTCAGGAGTATTTAGCCTTGGAGGATGGTCCCCCCATATTCAGACAGGATAC
>NZ_VDAS01000093.1:0-231 GCF_019584165.1 Enterobacter sp. EC_64 | reverse complement strand
TCTCCTGAAGGAACGTTGAAGACGACGACGTTGATAGGTCGGGTGTGTAAGCGCAGCGATGCGTTGAGCTAACCGATACTAATGAACCGTGAGGCTTAACCTTACAACGCCGAAGGTGTTTTGGCGAAGAGACAGATTTTCAGCCTGATACAGATTAACAGAATTTGCCTGGCGGCTTTAGCGCGGTGGTCCCACCTGACCCCATGCCGAACTCAGAAGTGAAACGCCGTA
>NZ_VDAS01000092.1:0-231 GCF_019584165.1 Enterobacter sp. EC_64 | reverse complement strand
CAATGATGGTGGCATCCACCAAAGTGCCTTGGGTCATCATGACGCCTGCTTCGGCCAGCCAGCGATTGATGGTCTTGAACAATTGACGGGCCAGTTGATGCTGCTCGAGCAGGTGGCGGAAATTCATGATGGTGGTGCGATCCGGCAGGGCGCTATCCAGGGATAATCGGGCAAACAGGCGCATGGAGGCGATTTCGTACAGGGCATCTTCCATGGCACCGTCGCTCAGGT
>NZ_VDAS01000090.1:0-233 GCF_019584165.1 Enterobacter sp. EC_64 | reverse complement strand
ATTCCCCCAGTAGCGGCGAGCGAACGGGGAGCAGCCCAGAGTCTGAATCAGCTTGTGTGTTAGTGGAAGCGTCTGGAAAGTCGCACGGTACAGGGTGACAGTCCCGTACACGAAAATGCACAGGTTGTGAACTCGAAGAGTAGGGCGGGACACGTGGTATCCTGTCTGAATATGGGGGGACCATCCTCCAAGGCTAAATACTCCTGACTGACCGATAGTGAACCAGTACCGTG
>NZ_VDAS01000009.1:0-185111 GCF_019584165.1 Enterobacter sp. EC_64 | reverse complement strand
TCTGGCAAGGCTGGGCAGGAAGTCACTGTCGTTCTCAAAATCGGTGGAGCTGCATGACAAAGTCATCGGGCATTATCTGAACATAAAACACTATCAGTAAGTTGGAGTCATTACCATGAAATCCGCATTAATTTTGCTAAAAAACAGCTGGAAATTACTAACTATTCTGTCACCGATATTGCATACGAGTCAGGATACAGCAGCCCCAGCCTGTTTATTAAAACCTTTAAGAAATTGACGTCATTCACACCGAACAGTTACCGGAAAAATTTGACGGTAATTAATTAACTGTCGGCGGATTACCCGCCACGAATATTGCTTTAATGGCTTGCCCAAATAGCGGGAAGAGCACGCTATACCTTGCAGGCGATTAACCTGATACGCTAAGGGAGATATTATGCAAAAGAAATTAAAAGTCGTAACCATTGGTGGCGGCAGCAGCTATACCCCGGAATTACTCGAAGGTTTCCTGAAACGTTATCATGAATTACCGGTCAGCGAATTATGGCTGGTGGACGTTGAGGAAGGTCAGGAGAAGCTGAATATTATTTTCGACCTGTGCAAGCGCATGGTGGAAAAAGCGGGCGTGCCTCTGACCGTGCATAAAACCCTCGATCGTCGTCTGGCGCTGAAAGATGCGGATTTTGTCACCACCCAGCTGCGCGTCGGCCAGCTGAAGGCGCGTGAGCTGGACGAGCGTATTCCCCTGAGCCACGGGTATCTGGGGCAGGAGACCAACGGCGCGGGCGGCCTGTTTAAAGGCCTGCGCACCATCCCGGTCATTTTCGACATCGTCAACGACGTGCAGGAGATCTGCCCGAACGCGTGGGTCATTAACTTCACCAACCCGGCCGGTATGGTGACCGAGGCGGTCTATCGTCATACGAACTTCAAACGCTTTATCGGCGTCTGTAATATTCCGATCGGCATGAAGATGTTCATCCGCGACGTGCTGGCGCTGACCGACAACGACGATCTCTCTATCGATCTGTTCGGCCTGAACCACATGGTGTTTATTAAAGATGTCATCGTGAACGGGGAATCGCGCTTTGCCGAGCTCCTCGACGGCGTAGCCTCCGGTCGTCTGACGGCGGCATCGGTGAAAAACATCTTTGACCTGCCGTTCAGCGAAGGGCTGATCCGCTCGCTGAATCTGCTGCCTTGCTCGTACCTGCTTTACTACTTCAAGCAGAAAGAGATGCTGGCCATCGAAATGGGCGAGTATTATAAGGGCGGCGCGCGCGCGCAGATCGTTCAGAAGGTCGAAAAGCAGCTGTTCGATTTGTATAAAGACCCGAACCTGAACGTCAAACCGAAAGAGCTGGAGCAGCGCGGCGGGGCCTACTACTCCGATGCGGCGTGCGAAGTGATCAACGCCATCTACAACGACAAGCAGGCTGAGCACTATGTTAACGTCCCGCATCACGGCCATGTCGACAATATTCCGGCTGACTGGGCCGTCGAAATGACCTGCATCCTGGGGCGCGAGGGGGCTAAACCGCATCCCCGTATCACCCACTTCGATGACAAGATCATGGGGCTGATTCATACCATCAAAGGCTTTGAAGTGGCAGCAAGCAACGCGGCGCTGAGCGGTGAGCTCAATGACGTGCTGCTGGCCCTGAACCTCAGCCCGCTGGTGCATTCTGACCGTGACGCGGAGCAGCTGGCCAGCGAGATGATTCTGGCGCATGAAAAATGGCTGCCGAACTTTGCCGCCACGATCGAGAAGCTGAAGTTCAAACAGCAATAAGAGGGCGCACAATGGAAAACCTGCTGATCGTTAATGCTGATGATTTTGGTCTCTCGAAAGGTCAGAACTACGGCATTATTGAAGCCTGCCGCCGGGGGGTTGTGACCTCTACAACGGCCCTGGTTAACGCTGAGGCGGTTGAACACGCGGCGCAGCTGAGCCGCGAGGTGCCAGAGCTGGGCGTCGGCATGCATTTTGTGCTGACGCTCGGGATGCCGCTTTCGCCAATGCCGGGCCTGACGCGCGACGGCCAGCTGGGTAAATGGATTTGGGAACGGGCGGAGCAGGGTGCTCTGCCGCTCGAAGAGATTGCCCGCGAGCTGGAGTGCCAGTTCAACCGCTTCGTTGATGTGTTTGGTCAGGCGCCGACGCACATCGACAGCCATCACCACGTGCATATGATCCCGGCGATTTTCCCGCTTGTCGCCGGGTTTGCACAGCGCAAAGGCGTGGCGATGCGCGTGGATCGCGAGGTGCACGGATTGCCGGACTGCACTGTTACATCCACTGAGGGGTTCAGCAGCGCGTTTTACGGAGAAGAGATCAGCGAAGCGCTGTTCCTGAAGGTGCTGGATGATTCCGCTGCCCGTGGAGAAACCTCGGTGGAAGTGATGGCGCATCCTGCCTTTGTCGATAACACCGTGCGTAAAAGTGCCTACTGCTGGCCGCGGCTGGCGGAGCTGGACGTGCTGACGTCGGCCTCGCTGAAATATGCGATTGCCGAGCGCGGGTATCGGTTGGGGACGTTCAGGGAGCTGTAAGAGTTGCCGGGTGGCGGCTTCGCCTTACCCGGCCTACGAACGACCTGCTAACTCTTGTAGGCCCGGTAAGGCGAAGCCGCCACCGGGCTTTTTTTACGCCGGAATCTGATCGACCTTGCTGCTTCGCGACCAGACGCGGTGCGCGGCGAGCAAATCAAACAGCTTCGTCATGAAGGCATCGTCAATGTTATCTCCCTCGACAATCCCGTCCTCACCCTGATCGGCCACCTTCAGCTGCGCTTTGAACTGTCGCGCGTCGCCGGACAGCGCGATCGGCTTCAGGTGCTTATAGGCTTCCAGCAGATAATAGACGGCGTCGCCGTTGGTCAGCAGGCTGGCAATATCCCCGCACGGCACAATCACCGCATCGACGGTCAGCGATGGCGCACCGGCAAAGGTCGCCGCGACCGGCAGCACAGAACCATCGTCGGCCGTCACTTCACCCATGCGGGAATAGAGCAGTTTGGCATGTACGCCCTGGGTTTTCAGCGCCTGCATAATCCCCAGCACGTCGCTCGCGCGGGTTTTGTCGTTCAGCAGAATGGCGACCACGCGGCCTTTAATCGCGCCGCCCGGCACCGCATACAGGCTCAGCGACGGATCTTTCTTCACGCCGTTAACCTCTTTCGGCGGAGCAAGGTTACGTTGCTCATCGGTCAGCGTAATGCCCAGGTTATCCGCGACGCTCTGGGCAAGCTGAATATCAATATGCGCCAGCTGATCGACCACGCGCTCGCGGATGTAGGTGCGCACCACTTTACTCAGCTCGAAGCTGAAACCGCCGATGATGTGCTGTTGCTCAATCGGCGTCTGGCTGTTCCAGAACAGGCGAGGGTGGGCGTAATACTCACCGAACGAGGGGCTGCGCTCGCGAATTTTATTGCCATCGATACGCTCCTGATGCGATTCGAATCCACCGCGTTTCGGTCCGGGAGGCGTTTCACGCGGCCAGTTATCGTTGATGGAGTTCGGCTCATAGTTTGCCGGGTTGGTATCAATATCCTGACGGTGCATCCCGTCGCGCTGGAAGTTGTGATACGGGCAGGTTGGGCGGTTAATCGGAATTTCGTGGAAGTTCGGCCCGCCGAGTCGGCTAATCTGCGTATCGGTATAGGAGAAAAGGCGTCCCTGCAGGAGCGGATCGTTGGTGAAGTCCAGCCCCGGCACGATATGCCCCGGGTGGAACGCGGCCTGCTCGTTTTCGGCAAAGAAGTTATCCGGGTTGCGGTTGAGCACCATTTTACCCACCAGCTGCACCGGTACCAGCTCTTCCGGGATCAGCTTCGTCGGGTCCAGAAGGTCGAAATCGAACTTAAATTCGTCCTCTTCCGGGATGAGCTGCAGGCCCAGCTCGTATTCCGGGAAGTCGCCCGCTTCAATGGATTCCCAGAGCTCGCGGCGATGGAAGTCCGGATCGCGCCCGGTCAGCTTCTGCGCCTCGTCCCACACCAGCGAGGCTTTACCCGCCACCGGCTTCCAGTGGAAACGGACAAACGTGGCTTTCCCCTCGGCGTTGATCATTCGGAAGGTATGGATGCCGAACCCCTCCATGGTGCGGTAGCTGCGGGGGATCCCGCGGTCTGACATCGCCCACATCACGTTGTGTAAGGTTTCAGGCTGCAGGGAGACATAGTCCCAGAAGGTGTCGTGCGCACTTTGTCCCTGCGGTATGGCCCAGTGGGGCTCCGGTTTTACCGCATGGACAAAGTCAGGAAATTTATGCGCGTCCTGAATGAAAAACACCGGCGTGTTATTGCCGACCAGATCGAAAATACCCTCTTCGGTATAAAACTTGGTGGCAAAGCCGCGGATATCCCGGACGGTGTCTGCCGAACCTGCGCCGCCCTGCACGGTGGAGAAACGCACAAAGACCGGCGTGATTTTATCCGGGTCGGAGAGGAAGTCCGCTTTGGTGATCGCCTTCAGGCTCTTGTAGGGCTGAAAGTAGCCGTGCGCAGCGGAACCGCGTGCGTGGACGATGCGTTCCGGTATCCGCTCGTGGTCAAAATGGGTGATTTTTTCCCGCAGAATGAAGTCTTCCAGCAGGGTTGGCCCGCGCGCGCCTGCGCGAAGTGAGTTCTGATCGTCAGCAATGCGCACGCCCTGATTGGTGGTGAGCGCAAAACCTTCGCCGCCTTTACGGTGTGGCTCAAGCGATTTCAGCTTATCGTTTCCCGTATCCGGGGATTTCATGCTTCCCGGTGCGGTAGGCTGTTCGCCTGGTGCGGAAGGGCCCGGGGAGGGGCGGTGAGAGCCGTCAGAAGGGGCGAGAGAGTCCATGCCCGGTTGAGATTCTTCAGTGCCATGAATCGGTGATTGATGTGTTTTATCTTTGTTCGACATTGCACGCTTCTCCTTTATCCATTGCTAAAAACCCTATTAAGGATAGAACAATGTCGTGAAATGGCTCGCGAACTAAGAGTTTTCACATGCCATCATTAACGAAAGGAGCCATCTCACCCACTCGGAGCGCGACGGAAGGCAGCAGGATCGGCTATCATAGAATTTTCCTGCTTCAAGAATTTGCTTTAGTGAATCCGTTGCTTATGAAACCTCTTCGTCAACAAAACCGCCAGGTTATTAGCTATGTGCCCCGCGTTGAGCCCGCGCCGCCAGACCATGCCCTGAAAGTGGAGGGTTTTCGCGATGTGTGGCAGTTACGGGGGAAATACGTGGCCTTTGTGCTGATCGGCGAACATTTCCGTCGCTCTCTCACCTTTACGGTGCCGGAGTCCGCACAGCGGTGGGCGATGCAGATCCGCCAGGATGAAGAGGTTGAAGAATAACAGCCATAAAAAAACCGCCTGTTGGCGGTTTTTTTATATCTACAGCGATTAACGATGCGCCAGTTCGGCGTCGTCTTCACTTTCCAGAATCGCTTTGTCGGTCTGCTTCAGCCACTGGCTGGTCAGCGTACCGGCGGTCATGGAGCCGCTGACGTTCAGCGCGGTACGGCCCATGTCGATCAACGGCTCAACGGAGATCAGCAGGGCAACCAGCGTCACGGGCAGGCCCAGCGCAGGCAGCACAATCAGCGCGGCGAAGGTAGCACCGCCGCCAACGCCCGCAACGCCTGCGGAGCTTACGGTGACAATCCCGACCAGCGTGGCGATCCAGACCGGATCCAGCGGGTTGATGCCGACTGTAGGAGCAACCATTACCGCCAGCATCGCCGGGTACAGACCCGCACAGCCGTTCTGACCAATGGTGGCACCAAAGGAGGCAGAGAAGCTGGCGATGGATTCAGGCACGCCCAGACGACGAGTCTGTGCTTCAACGTTCAGCGGAATAGACGCGGCGCTGGAACGGCTGGTGAAGGCAAAGGTCAGTACCGGCCAGACCTTACGGAAGTATTTCAGCGGGCTGACGCCGTTCACGCCCAGCAGGATGCCGTGCACCACGAACATAATGCCAAGGCCCAGGTAAGAGGCGACAACGAAGCTGCCCAGCTTAATTATGTCCTGCAGGTTAGAGCCGGCAACCACTTTGGTCATCAGCGCCAGCACGCCGTAAGGGGTGAGCTGCATGACCAGACGAACCAGCTTCATCAC
Source organism: Enterobacter sp. EC_64 (assembly GCF_019584165.1). Taxonomy (NCBI): domain Bacteria; kingdom Pseudomonadati; phylum Pseudomonadota; class Gammaproteobacteria; order Enterobacterales; family Enterobacteriaceae; genus Enterobacter; species Enterobacter sp. EC_64. Next base: position 179,046 of record NZ_VDAS01000009.1, on the reverse strand, counting down.
CCAGCTTTGCAGGGTATCAATCGCGGTCAGCACGCGTTCGCCTTTTGGCGCATCGTCTTTCAGCAGCTTCAGCGCCGCCACGCCCAGGAACGCGGCGAAAATAACCACGCTGATGATGGAGGTTGGGCTCGCACCGGTCAGGTCAGCAAACGGGTTCTTCGGAATGAAGGAGAGCACCATCTGCGGCACGGTCAGGTCAGCCACTTTACCGACGTAGTTGGTCTGAATCGCAGTCAGACGCGCCGTTTCAGCGGTCCCCTGAACCAGACCTTCTGCGGTCAGGCCAAACAGGTTAGTGACCAGCACACCCACCAGCGCGGCAATCAGCGTGGTGAACAGTAGCGTACCAATGGTCAGGAAACTGATTTTTCCCAACTGGGTCGCGTTATGCAGACGGGCAACGGCGCTCAGAATAGAGGCGAACACCAGCGGCATAACGATCATCTGCAGCAGCTGAACATAGCCGTTACCGACAATGTTGAACCACTGAATGGAATCTTTCAGTACTGGATTATCGGAGCCATAAATAGCCTGTAATGCCAGACCAAATACGACACCCATGGCCAGACCAACCAGCACCTTTTTCGCCAGGCTCCACTGTTTATGGCGCGCCTGCGCGAGAAGCAATAGCAATACAACGAACACAACGACGTTCGCGATGAGTGGAAAATTCATCCCCGTTCTCCTGATTTATTATCGGGTCGGTTTTTACCGATCCTGTTGGCGGAAGGTTAGCAGAAGTGTGATGTCGCGCTTATATCCAAATGGAATGGGTTATGACAAATGGGATAGTTTTGTTGGTTTACTGTTCAATCTGGTGATGAATAAAGCGATTGAACTGAAATTGTAGCGAATTAATCATCTGGGAAGACCAGCGGACTGCACTGTTTTCGGGCAACGTTTGCGGCATCCAGACGGCGTAAGCAAACAGCGCCATGCACAAGACGCGCTCCAGCTGGTTCCCTTTCTGCGGTGCGAGGATGGGAAAACGGAAGCGCCAGCGGCAGGGCCACAGCAGCGGTACGCCCGCGGGCGTCAGCATATCGGCCAGAATATGGCTCAGATAGCCCAGCACCATCCCCTGGATGGCATCACCGGGGACGATCCAGCTTTCGGGCACTTTTAAATAGAAAAGCGTCAGCAGGCCAAACACGGCCAGCAGGCTGTGCGTAAACCCCCGGTGGCCGAACGCGCGGGCGATGGGTTTTGACACCCACTTCAGGCGCTGACCGAGGAAGGACTTGGGATGGTCAATATCGGGCAGCAGACAGGTCAAAACGGCGGAAGGGACGATATGCCACCAGTCCCCCTGTGCCAGCACGGGGGTGAGTTCAGCGTTTTTGGCAAATACTGCGCACGCGATAGAAAAAAGCAGGTGGCCTTCCGCCGTCATGATAAAACCCATAAAACTGTCAATTCATACAGTATAGGGTTTTTATACAGTAGGCGGAAGAGGTGACGGTGTAACTGTTTGTCACAAACTGCAGGAGGGTCTTAACCGCCCCGGAGGTGATGCGCCGTGAGTTCTGCCAGTGACATCAGCTTCACATCGGCAAGGGCAAACCGGGGATCGTGGCGGCCTTCTTCCGCAGGCACCACAATGGAGCGCATCCGCGCGGCTTTAGACGCTATCATGCCGTTAACGGAATCTTCCAGCGCAACGCAGTTGAGGGGATCCACGCCGAGCTTAGCGGCACAGTCGAGATAGACCTGCGGGTGCGGCTTGCTGTAAGGCAATTTCTCAGCGGACGCCAGCGCGTCGAAACTGTCGCGCAGTTCAAACATGATGAGCACTTTTTCCAGCATATGCAGCGGTGACGCCGAGGCCAGGCCGACCTTGAGCCCCTGGGCTTTACACAGCGCGACGGCCTCACGTACGCCGGGCAGCAGCGGCTTGCTCTCTTCTACCAGCGAAATGGCGCGGCTGATAATGCGCGCGGTCACTTCATCACGACCCGGTCCAGCCCACGGCTGTTGGGCAAACCACAGGTCAACCACCATATCGATGCGCAGGCCCAGCGTATCGGGAAGTTCATTACGGCGGCTGATGTCCACGCCCAGGCTGGCCATGACCTCCAGTTCGGCGCGATCCCACAACGGTTCGGAATCGATCAGTAATCCATCCATGTCAAAAATTGCGGCAAGAATTTGGCGCGGTGTCGACATCACAACGTCTCCTTATCCAGGGTGTTCGACAGACGATAAGTGCTAAGCACACTCTGCAATTTAGCATATTGCTTTTAAAGAGCGGGCGAAATTGATGACCAGCAGGTAGACTTAGGCACAAATAACGCGTCTTTATGAAGAGGAACTGATGACGTATCAACAAGCTGGACGCATTGCGGTCTTAAAACGTATTGCTGGCTGGGTGATTTTTATTCCTGCCGTCATTTCTACGCTGATTTCTGTACTCAAATTTATGTACGATCACAGCGAAAAACAGCCGGGTATCAATGCGGTTATGCTTGATTTTGCGCATGTGATGATTGAGATGATGCGTTTTAATACGCCATTCTTGAATGTCTTCTGGTTTAACTCACCGACCCCGGATTTTCAGCATCAGCTGAATATCGGCTTTTGGGTGATCTACGCCCTGATCTTTGTTGCGCTGGCGCTGCAGGCCTCTGGTGCGCGAATGAGCCGTCAGACGCGCTTCTTACGCGAGGGCGTCGAGGACCAGCTCATTCTGGAGCAGGCCAAAGGCCCGGAAGGCATGAGCCGGGAGCAGATTGAATCCCGCATTGTTGTGCCGCGCCACACCATTTTCCTGCAAATCTTCCCGCTCTATATCCTTCCCGTGATTATCATTGTGGCAGGATACTTCTTCTTCTCACTGCTCGGTTTTCTGTAACCGATACGGGTGGCGGCAAAGCCACCCGTTCGCGTCTCAGGCGGCAAGCATGCGCTCAAGCGCCCGCTGGGCGTTAACCAGGTGTTCCCCACCAAAAAGTATGGCGCGGTTCATCAGCGTATAAAGCTGATACACCGGTTGACGATCGAGGAAGCCGGGCGGCAGGGGGGAAACCGACTGATACCCGTCGTATATCTGCGGCGGTTGTTCTGGGTGCAGCGGCAGCATGGCAAGATCGCACTCACGGTCGCCCCAGTAGCAGGCCGGGTCGAAGATATAGGGGCCGTTGGGCCCCAGCGCGCAGTTATCGGACCACAAATCACCGTGGAGCAGAGACGCCTGAGGCTGGTGGGAGGCCAGACGCTGCTGCACGTGTTCGACGATGGCATCAATATTGCCAAACTCCAGCCCTTTCTCGGCGGCAAGCTCTAACTGCCAGCCAATGCGCTGCTCGGCAAAAAACGTCGACCAGCGACGCTGCCAGGCATTGGGCTGCGGCGTGGTGGAGAGATCGTTGTCAAAATCAAGGCCAAACTGCGGCTGGTCGCTCCACTGATGGAGGCGCGCTAGCTGCTGGCCAAGAATGAAAGCGTTATGGGCATCCAGCGGACGGGCGGGGAGATATTCCATGACCAGAAAACTGTAATCGCGGTCGCTACCGACGGCCAGAACCTGCGGGACCGTCACCGTTTTACTGCGCGACAACAGCTCCAGCTGATCGGCTTCGGCGGTAAATATCGGAAGCAACTCGCGTTCATCGCATTTTACGAAGAGATCGCGCCCTGCGTAGCGTAAATGCCACGCGGCGTGGATCTCTCCGCCTGGCAGTTCGTTACGCAGTTCAATTTCACCTTCACCCAGCTGCTCACTTAAAAGATGACTGATAGCCTGCCACATGTTGACTCTCCCATGTTGTCTGCCAGATCATAAAGTTAGCGCATTATTGCGGTAAAAAAATACGAACTAACGCACACCTGAGCGGTTTAATTTCATACAGGGCACTTATTGTTCTTTTTTCTGCCAGCTTTCCCAGGTGTCGACGTCAATTTCGGCTGGCTTGTCGGTCACACTTTCCACCAGGCTGGCGGCCAGCGCATGGACCTCTTCTTTATTAAGCGCGCCGATCAGGCCAAATGTCAGAGTGCCTAAATCATGAATATTGCCTTCGTCATCCGTCAGGGTGAGGAGAAAATTAGCCCGGGTGAAGGCATTGTTGAGTTCATTTAGCTCGGTAAGCGATGCCTCATGAAGGTTGACGGTTACGACATAACGAGTGATGTCACCACTGCTCATAATTCACCTCATTGTTATCATGGAAGTTTTCTTAGCATAGTCGATAGTTTGCGTTTGGCGACTCGGGGATGACGTTCCCCTTCATGCAGATGAAGGGGAACAGACGTTAATTTCGGGACAGGTAATCGACGATTTTTTGCGTATCGGCCAGCGAACAGAGGCGCGTGCCCTGGTTGATGGTGGCGGCGCTACCCGCCGCCACGCCGTAGCGCGTCATCTCCAGCAGTGACGCACCCTGCGCAAGCTTAAGCGTCATCGCACCCACCATGCTGTCACCCGCGCCAACCGTGCTCTGGCTCTTCATCGGCGGTGGAACAACCTGAACGGACGACGTTTCATCGACGGCCAGTGCCCCCTGCGGACCGAGGGAAACCACCACGCGTCGCGCTTTGCCGCTGCGTACCAGCTCCTGCGCGGCGGTGCGCACATCGTCAGGCTGCGTCAAGTCTCGGTTGACCAGCGCGCTTAACTCTTTCTGGTTGGGTTTGACCAGTTCAAGATTGCCCGGCACTAAGGCCGCCTGCAGGGCCTCGCCGCTGCTGTCGACGATGCAGCGGATACCGCGTTGCTGCGCCGCCTGAATCAGCGCGGTTAATTTTTCCGTGCTGACGCCGGGCGGCAGGCTGCCGCTGACCACCAGCAGCGCGCCGCTTTCTATCGTCAGCACTTTCTCTTCAAGCTGACGAAACTCGTCATCGGTGAGTTTCGCGCCCGGCATGACAAATCGGTACTGCTCGCCGCTGGATTCCACGTGAACATGCAGGTTTTGCCGCGTCCAGTCTTTCGCCTCGACGGTCTCTACGGCCACCTGTTCATCTGCCAGCAGGGAGACCAGGTGTTCACCGGTAGCACCGCCTGCGGGGAAAATGGCCGTGGCTTTGCCGCCGAGGTGGGTAATGGCGCGCGCCACGTTGATACCGCCACCGCCGGGCTCAAAGACCGGGGCGCTACAGCGCAATTTACCTTCCGGATAAATCTGCGGCGTCAGGGTGGCGGAATCAAGGGAAGGGGAGAGCGTCAGGGTGTAGATAGGAACCATCATTACCTCCTTTTAGCATGGGTTCCTTTTAGTCTGGCACCATTTGTCAGGAAGGCAATGTAAATAACAGTATGATTTTAAATATGAATAGTGAATAAAAGTGAGGCCGGAGGCATATAAAATAAAACGCTTTTTGGGATCGTTCTTATTCAAAAAATGAAATAAGAAAACATTGCTATGTTATTTGCGGCTTTTTATAATTTGTTACCTTTCTCTGGACGCCTTGTCATTGATCCTCAAGAAAGATTCCGGGACCGTGTGGTCTCTTTTTTTGTTGTACGGACTCCTTAATAAAATGAAGCTTTTAAAGACAGTGCCCGCTGCACTGATGCTGGCGGGTGGCGTGTTTGCGGCTATGAACGCGACCGCCGATGATTCCGTTTTTACTGTCATGGACGATCCCTCCACCGCGAAAAAACCGTTTGAAGGTAACCTGAACGCGGGGTACCTGGCACAATCCGGTAACACCAAAAGCTCTTCTCTGACGGCGGACAGTACGCTCACCTGGTACGGTAATACCACCGCCTGGTCTCTGTGGGGTAATGCCAGCAATACGTCCGCTAATGACGAACGCTCTTCCGAGAAATATGCGGTAGGCGGACGTAGCCGTTACAACATGACCGACTATGACTACCTGTTTGGTCAGGCAAGCTGGTTAACCGACCGTTACAACGGTTATCGCCAGCGTGACGTGTTCACCGCGGGTTATGGTCGTCAGTTCCTGAACGGTCCGGTACACAGCCTCCGTTTTGAATTCGGTCCAGGTGTGCGTTATGACGAGTACACCAATGGCGATACCAAAACCCAACCGCTCGGTTACGCTTCTGGTACTTATGCCTGGCAGATGACTGATAACACCAAATTTACACAGGGTGTTTCTGTATTTGGTGCCGACGACACGACGCTGAACTCTGAGACGGCGCTCAACGTGGCCATCAACGAACACTTTGGTCTGAAAGTCGCCTACAACGTGACCTGGAACTCTTCACCACCAGAGTCTGCACCGGATCATACCGACCGCAGAACCACGGTTTCACTGGGTTATAGAATGTAATGAAGACGGGCCGATGATAATGTCGGCCCGTTTATTCTCTCTGATCTTGTGACGTCCCTTCTGATGAGCTGTACTCGCCCCTAACCCCAAATCATCGCCGCCCAACGGAGTAACAGCATTGCGCCGCAGATGGCAATCAGCACCAGCACCATTTTCCAGTGTTTTACGGCAAATCGTTTTGTTGGCATAACCTAATCCTTGTTCGTTGATATCCACAGTCTACCAAACAGGGCCTGAATATGCCCCTTCGCAGGAACGATTGGGTTATGCCAGCGTAGGGGGCGGTTCAGAACCAGTGGAATCGTTCGGCGAGAATCAACAATAAACCTGTGGCGGAAAGGATGTTCAATATCACAACCGTTCTACTGGATACGTTCATGGTATGCACCTTTGGGTTTAAAGACCTGTTCAAGAGTAGCCCTGCATTTCTAAATTGCGAGCGCCGGGAATATGCAACCTGCAAATTCATGCGAAAGTGCCAGCACATCAATCTGCCAGCAGAGGGTGCAATCTCCCTTTTGTTAGTGTTAACATTGCAAGGCTTGCCGTATATCCGGCGTTGTCTGATTTTCCGGCAGGTGAATGATGACGAACCAATTTGACGATTGTTGGTCAGATGGTGTCGTAATCTATTGTCAAATCACGATTATTTTCTTTGTATATGCTCTTATGTGTGGGGCATCACTGCAAATAAGGATATAAAATGCCTGTAATTACTCTTCCTGATGGCAGCCAACGCCATTTCGACCGCGCTGTTAGCCCAATGGATGTTGCCCTGGACATCGGTCCTGGTCTCGCGAAAGCGACCATCGCCGGCCGTGTCAACGGTGAGCTGGTGGATGCCTCCGATCTGATCGAAAACGATGCGACACTGGCCATCATCACCGCAAAAGATGAAGAAGGTCTGGAGATCATTCGTCACTCCTGCGCGCACCTGTTGGGCCATGCCATCAAACAGCTGTGGCCAAACACCAAAATGGCGATCGGTCCGGTTATCGATAATGGTTTCTACTACGACGTTGACCTTGACCATACCCTGACTCAGGAAGATATCGACGCGCTCGAAAAACGTATGCACGAGCTCGCCGAAACGAACTATGACGTCATCAAGAAGAAAGTCAGCTGGCACGAAGCGCGTGAAACCTTCGTGAAGCGCGGCGAGAGCTATAAGGTCTCGATTCTTGACGAAAACATTTCGCATGATGACAAGCCTGGCTTGTACCATCACGAAGAATACGTCGACATGTGCCGTGGACCGCACGTGCCGAACATGCGCTTCTGTCATCACTTTAAGCTGATGAAGATCGCAGGCGCCTACTGGCGCGGCGACAGCAACAACAAGATGTTGCAGCGTATCTATGGTACCGCATGGGCCGATAAAAAAGCCCTGAACGCGTACCTGCTGCGCCTGGAAGAGGCCGCGAAGCGTGACCACCGTAAAATCGGCAAGCAGCTTGACCTGTACCACATGCAGGAAGAAGCGCCGGGTATGGTGTTCTGGCATAACGACGGCTGGACCATCTTCCGTGAACTGGAAACCTTCGTACGCTCCAAGCTGAAAGAGTACCAGTATCAGGAAGTGAAAGGCCCGTTCATGATGGACCGTGTGCTGTGGGAAAAAACCGGCCACTGGGACAACTACAAGGATGCGATGTTCACCACCTCCTCTGAGAACCGTGAATACTGCATCAAGCCAATGAACTGCCCGGGCCACGTTCAGATCTTCAATCAGGGTCTGAAATCCTACCGCGACCTGCCGCTGCGTATGGCGGAGTTCGGTAGCTGCCACCGTAACGAGCCATCAGGTGCGCTGCACGGTCTGATGCGCGTGCGTGGCTTTACGCAGGATGATGCGCATATCTTCTGTACCGAAGATCAGGTCCGTGATGAAGTTAACGCCTGTATTCGTATGGTCTACGATATGTACAGCACCTTTGGCTTCGAGAAGATCGTGGTCAAACTCTCAACGCGTCCGGAAAAACGTATCGGTAGCGATGAGACCTGGGATCGCGCAGAAGCGGATCTCGCCGTGGCGCTGGAAGAGAACGGCATTCCGTTCGAATACCAGCTGGGCGAGGGCGCATTCTACGGTCCGAAAATTGAATTTACCCTGTATGACTGCCTCGATCGCGCATGGCAGTGCGGTACTGTACAGCTGGACTTCTCCCTGCCGCAGCGTTTAAGCGCCTCTTATGTTGGCGAAGACAACGAGCGTCAGGTGCCGGTAATGATTCACCGCGCCATTCTCGGTTCTCTGGAGCGCTTCATCGGCATCCTGACCGAAGAGTTCGCCGGCTTCTTCCCAACCTGGCTTGCGCCGGTGCAGGTGGTGGTGATGAACATTACCGATTCTCAGGCAGATTACGTTAAAGAATTGACGCAGAAACTACAAAATGCGGGCATTCGCGTAAAAGCAGACTTGAGAAATGAGAAGATTGGCTTTAAAATCCGCGAGCACACTTTACGTCGTGTCCCGTATATGTTGGTCTGTGGTGATAAAGAGGTGGAAGCAGGCAAAGTTGCCGTTCGCACCCGCCGTGGTAAAGACCTGGGCAGCCTGGACGTAAGTGAAGTGATTGAGAAGCTGCAACAAGAGATTCGCAGCCGCAGTCTTCAACAACTGGAGGAATAAGGTATTAAAGGCGGAAAACGAGTTCAAACGGCACGTCCGAATCGTATCAATGGCGAGATTCGCGCCCAGGAAGTTCGCTTAACAGGTCTGGAAGGCGAGCAGCTGGGGATTGTGAGTCTGAGAGAAGCAATCGAAAAGGCTGAAGAAGCTGGAGTAGATTTAGTTGAAATCAGCCCTAACGCCGAACCGCCAGTTTGTCGTATCATGGACTACGGCAAGTTCCTTTATGAAAAGAGTAAGTCTTCTAAGGAACAGAAGAAGAAGCAAAAAGTTATCCAGGTTAAGGAAATCAAATTCCGTCCTGGTACCGACGATGGCGATTATCAGGTAAAACTCCGCAGCCTGATTCGCTTTCTGGAAGATGGCGATAAGGCCAAGATCACACTGCGTTTCCGCGGTCGTGAGATGGCCCACCAACAGATCGGTATGGAAGTGCTTAACCGCGTCCGTGACGATCTGAGTGAACTGGCAGTAGTCGAATCCTTCCCTACGAAGATCGAAGGCCGCCAGATGATCATGGTGCTCGCTCCTAAGAAGAAACAGTAAGGCCTTCAAGCAGCAAAATCTGTGAAGCCTTCGGGTTTCATAGGTTTTGTTCGCCTATGTTTCGTTTATTTAACAATGCGAAGTGGAAGTTATTAAAATGCCAAAAATTAAGACCGTACGCGGTGCTGCTAAGCGCTTCAAAAAAACCGGTAAAGGTGGTTTTAAGCACAAGCACGCTAACCTGCGTCACATTCTGACTAAGAAAGCTACCAAGCGTAAACGTCACCTGCGTCCAAAAGCCATGGTTTCTAAAGGCGATCTGGGCCTGGTCATCGCGTGCCTGCCGTACGCATAAGTCGTTTCGTTTAACTTTTTTAACTTAGAATAGATACAGGAGAGCACACATGGCTCGCGTAAAACGTGGTGTAATTGCACGTGCACGTCACAAGAAAATTTTGAAACAAGCTAAAGGCTACTACGGTGCGCGTTCACGCGTATACCGCGTTGCCTTCCAGGCTGTTATCAAAGCAGGTCAGTACGCTTACCGTGACCGTCGTCAGCGTAAGCGTCAGTTCCGTCAACTGTGGATTGCGCGTATCAACGCAGCAGCACGTCAGAACGGTATTTCTTACAGCAAATTCATCAACGGCCTGAAAAAAGCCTCTGTTGAAATCGACCGTAAGATCCTGGCTGACATCGCAGTATTCGACAAAGTAGCGTTCACCGCTCTGGTCGAAAAAGCGAAAGCAGCACTGGCATAAGCCAGTTGAGAGAGGGGGCCTGGCTCCCTCTTTTCATATAACCCTGTAAGAAGATTGACATTTACCCGTGCAGGCTTTTCAATAAGGTCTCAACGGTTTTTACCCAACAAGGTAACGCAAGCATGAATGCTGCTATTTTCCGCTTCTTCTTTTACTTTAGCACCTGACTTCAGGAGGCTAGCGCGTGAAAGATGAAACGAAAAACAGCGCCAGATAAGCCTCCCGATGGAGGCTTTTTTTGTGCCTGAATTTGAGAGAATAACTCCACCAAATCGGTGTCTGCACCGACATAATGAGGAAAATCATGTCACATCTCGCAGAGCTGGTTGCCAGTGCAACAGCCGCCATTAATCAGGCCTCAGATGTTGCCGCGTTAGACAATGTCCGCGTCGAATATCTTGGGAAGAAAGGGCACCTGACCCTTCAAATGACAACCCTGCGTGAGCTGCCGCCAGAAGAGCGCCCGGCAGCGGGGGCGGTGATTAACGAAGCCAAAGAGCAGGTACAGCAGGCGCTGAACGCACGCAAAGCCGAGCTGGAAAGCGCGGTGCTGAATGCGCGTCTGGCCGCAGAGACGATCGACGTTTCTCTGCCGGGTCGCCGCATCGAGAACGGCGGTCTGCACCCGGTTACACGCACCATCGATCGCATTGAAAGTTTCTTCGGTGAGCTCGGCTTTACCGTGGCGACTGGCCCGGAAATTGAAGATGATTACCACAACTTCGATGCTCTGAACATTCCTGGCCATCATCCGGCACGCGCTGACCACGACACTTTCTGGTTCGACGCGACGCGTCTGCTGCGTACCCAGACCTCCGGCGTTCAGATCCGTACCATGAAGGATCAGGCGCCGCCAATCCGTATTATCGCGCCGGGCCGCGTCTATCGTAACGACTACGATCAGACCCACACCCCAATGTTCCACCAGATGGAAGGTCTGATTGTTGATAAAAACATCAGCTTCACCAACCTGAAAGGCACGCTGCACGATTTCCTGAACAACTTCTTTGAGGAAGATCTGCAGGTTCGTTTCCGTCCGTCCTACTTCCCGTTCACCGAACCGTCTGCGGAAGTTGACGTGATGGGCAAAAACGGCAAATGGCTGGAAGTGCTGGGCTGCGGCATGGTGCATCCAAACGTCCTGCGCAACGTGGGTATCGATCCGGAAGTTTACTCCGGCTTCGCCTTCGGTATGGGCATGGAGCGTCTGACCATGCTGCGCTATGGCGTCACCGACTTACGTGCATTCTTCGAAAACGATCTGCGTTTCCTCAAACAGTTTAAATAAGGGCAGGACAGAACAATGAAATTCAGTGAACTGTGGTTACGCGAGTGGGTGAACACCACGCTGGACAGCGACGCGCTTTCTAACCAGATCACCATGGCAGGTCTGGAAGTGGACGGCGTTGAGCCGGTTTCAGGGGCATTCAACGGCGTGGTCGTCGGCGAAGTGGTAGAGTGCGGCCAGCACCCTAACGCGGACAAACTGCGCGTAACAAAAGTAAACGTAGGCGGCGACCGTCTGCTGGATATCGTCTGCGGTGCGCCAAACTGCCGCCAGGGGCTGAAAGTGGCCGTGGCGACCGTCGGTGCGGTACTGCCGGGCGATTTCAAAATCAAAGCGGCTAAGCTGCGCGGCGAGCCGTCTGAAGGCATGCTGTGTTCCTTCTCCGAGCTGGGTATTTCCGACGATCACAACGGCATCATTGAGCTGCCGCTGGATGCGCCAATCGGCACTGACATCCGCGAATACCTGAAGCTTGATGACAACACCATAGAAATCAGCGTCACGCCAAACCGCGCTGACTGCTTAGGGATCATCGGCGTGGCGCGCGACGTTGCCGTGCTGAACCAGACCGAGCTGAACGCGCCGGAGATCGCCCCGGTTGAAGCGACCATCAGTGACGTGCTGCCTATCCAGGTTGACGCTGCGGATGCCTGCCCGCGCTACCTCGGTCGCGTGGTGAAAGGCATCAATGTGAAAGCGCCAACCCCGCTGTGGATGAAAGAGAAGCTGCGCCGCTGCGGTATCCGCTCTATCGATGCCGTGGTTGACGTGACTAACTACGTTCTGCTGGAACTGGGCCAGCCAATGCACGCCTTCGATAAAGATCGTATCGAAGGCGGTATTGTGGTGCGCATGGCGAAAGAGGGCGAAACCCTGGTTCTTCTGGACGGCACCGAAGCGAAACTGAACGCCGACACCCTGGTGATTGCTGACCACAGCAAAGCGCTGGCAATGGGCGGTATCTTCGGAGGCGAGCATTCAGGCGTCAACGACGAAACGCAAAACGTCCTGCTGGAGTGCGCGTTCTTCAGCCCGCTTTCCATCACTGGTCGCGCACGCCGTCACGGACTGCACACCGATGCGTCCCACCGCTACGAGCGCGGCGTGGATCCTGCGCTGCAATACAAAGCGATGGAGCGTGCGACTCGCCTGCTGATCGACATCTGCGGCGGCGAAGCGGGCCCGGTTATCGACGTCACCAACGAAGCCACGCTGCCGAAGCGTGCGACCATCACCCTGCGTCGCAGTAAGCTGGATCGCCTGATTGGGCACCACGTTGCCGACGCGCAGGTGACCGATATTCTGAAGCGTCTGGGTTGCGACGTAACCGAAGGTCAGGACGAGTGGAAAGCCGTTGCGCCGTCATGGCGTTTCGACATGGAAATTGAAGAAGATCTGGTGGAAGAAGTGGCCCGTGTTTATGGCTACAACAACATCCCTGACGAGCCTGTGCAGGCAGGTCTGGTGATGGGCACCCACCGTGAAGCCGACCTGTCCCTGAAGCGTGTAAAAACCATGCTGAACGACAAAGGCTATCAGGAAGTGATCACCTACAGCTTTGTTGATCCAAAGCTGCAGCAGCTGATCCACCCGGGTCAGGAAGCGCTGATCCTGCCAAGCCCAATTTCCAGCGAAATGTCCGCGATGCGTCTGTCCCTGTGGACGGGCCTGCTGGGCACTATCGTTTACAACCAGAACCGCCAGCAAAACCGCGTGCGAATTTTCGAAAGCGGTTTGCGCTTTGTACCGGATAATCAGGCAAATTTAGGCATCCGTCAGGATCTCATGCTGGCTGGCGCCATCAGCGGTAACCGTTATGAAGAGCACTGGGACCTGGCAAAAGGCACGGTTGATTTCTACGATATGAAGGGCGATCTGGAAGCGATTCTGGATCTGACCGGTAAATTATCTGAAATTGAATTCCGCGCAGAAGCCATTCCGGCCCTGCATCCAGGCCAGAGCGCCGCCCTCTATTTAGACGGCAAACGCATTGGTTTTATTGGGGTTGTTCACCCTGAGCTGGAGCGCAAGCTGGACCTGAATGGCCGTACCATCGTGTTTGAGCTGGAATGGAACCTGGTGGCAGACCGCGTGATTCCTCAGGCTCAGGACGTCTCCCGCTTCCCGGCAAACCGCCGTGATATCGCGGTTGTGGTCGCGGAAAATGTGCCCGCAGCAGATATTTTGGCCGAATGTAAGAAAGTTGGCGTAAATCAGGTAGTTGGCGTAAACTTATTTGACGTGTACCGCGGCAAGGGCGTAGCAGAGGGCTTTAAGAGCCTGGCTATCAGCCTGATCCTTCAGGATACCAGCCGTACACTCGAAGAAGAGGAGATTGCCGCTACCGTCGCCAAATGTGTAGAGGCATTAAAAGAGCGATTCCAGGCATCATTGAGGGATTGAACCTATGGCGCTTACAAAAGCTGAAATGTCAGAATATCTGTTTGATAAGCTTGGGCTTAGCAAACGGGATGCCAAAGAGCTGGTAGAGCTGTTTTTCGAAGAGATCCGTCGTGCTCTGGAAAATGGTGAGCAGGTAAAACTCTCCGGCTTTGGCAATTTTGATTTGCGAGACAAAAACCAACGTCCGGGCCGCAACCCGAAGACGGGGGAAGATATTCCCATTACAGCCCGCCGCGTGGTGACCTTCAGACCCGGCCAGAAGTTAAAAAGCCGTGTCGAAAACGCAACGCCCAAAGCAGAGTAATATGAACTAACTAAAAAGGCCGCCCACGCGGCCTTTTTTCTTTGCGCTCTCAGGCAAACCCGCCGTAAAATCAATTACATCTCTCGCTACGAAAACCGTAAACATGCTTGATTATGTCCATCTCCAGCACCGTTCCGATCGGCGTCACCTGCTTATTCTGGTGCTGCTGCTCATTGTCGCCGCAGGCGTTAGCCTCTGCGCCGGTGACCGGTGGATAGGGCCCGAAAGCTGGTGGGGACCTGACGGACAGCTCTTCGTCTGGCAAATTCGTCTGCCGCGTACCGTCGCGGTGATGCTGGTGGGGGCCGCGCTGGCGCTGTGCGGCACCATTATGCAGGCGTTGTTTGAGAATCCTCTGGCGGAGCCCGGGCTGCTCGGCGTGTCTAACGGTGCGGGCGTGGGGCTGATTGCAGCGGTGATGCTGGGCGGAGGAGAACTCTCCGGCTGGAGCATTAGCCTAAGCGCGATCCTCGGCGCATTACTGATAACGCTCATCCTTCTTCGTTTTGCCAGACGGCACTTATCGACCAGCCGTCTGCTGCTTGCCGGCGTGGCGCTGGGGATCATCTGTAGCGCGCTGATGACCTGGGCGGTCTACTTCTCGACCTCTTTTGACCTTCGGCAGCTCATGTACTGGATGATGGGCGGCTTTGGCGGCGTCGACTGGCAGCAGGGCTGGCTGATGGCGCTGCTGGTGCCGGTCATCGTGTGGGCTGCCCTGCAGGCGCAGCCGTTGAATATGCTCGCGCTGGGTGAAACCTCAGCCCGCCAGCTGGGCATGCCGATTGGGTTCTGGCGTAATGTGCTGGTCATCGCCATTGGCTGGCTGGTCGGCGTCAGCGTGGCTCTGGCGGGCGCGATTGGCTTTATCGGTCTGGTGATTCCGCATATGCTCCGACTGTGCGGAATCACGGACCATCGAACCTTGCTTCCGGCCTCGGCGGTTGCCGGGGCCGTCACGCTGCTGGTGGCCGACATCATCGCCAGGCTTGCCCTGACGGCCGCAGAGCTGCCCATTGGCGTGGTGACCGCCACGCTGGGCGCGCCGGTCTTTATCTGGCTACTATTAAAAGCTGGACGTTAAATCGACAACCTGAGGAAATGCTATGCAGTCAGATATCCTGAATACTGAAGTGACCACCATTGATGGCGATAAAACCACGCTGGAAGGCTACAAAGGCAATGTGTTGCTGATCGTCAACGTGGCATCCAAATGCGGCCTGACGCCGCAGTACGAGCAGCTGGAAAACATTCAGAAGGCCTGGGAGAAAGACGGTTTTACCGTGCTGGGCTTCCCCTGCAACCAGTTCCTGGGGCAGGAGCCGGGCAGCGAAGAGGAGATTAAAACCTTCTGCAGCACTACCTACGGCGTAACGTTCCCGTTGTTCAGCAAAATCGATGTCAACGGTGAAGACCGCCACCCGCTGTATGCGAAGCTGATCGCTGCCGCACCGAAAGCCGTCGCGCCGGAAGGCAGCGGTTTTTATGAACGCATGGCCAGCAAAGGCCGCGCGCCGCTTTATCCGGACGATATTCTGTGGAACTTTGAAAAATTCCTGATAGGTCGCGACGGTCAGGTCGTACAGCGTTTTTCACCGGATATGACCCCTGAAGATCCGATCGTCATGGAATCGATCAAGCTGGCGCTGGCGAAATAATGTCGCTGCTGATGCAGCTCACGGACGTTGCCGAGAAGGGACGTCTGGAGCCGATAACCGGCGCCGTCAATGCGGGAGAAATCCTGCATCTTGTCGGGCCAAACGGCGCAGGAAAGAGCACGCTGCTGGCACGGATGGCAGGCATGACTGCCGGAGAAGGGCAGATAATGTTGCTGGAGCATACGCTGGCCGAGTGGTCGCCGGTCTCGCTGGCGCATCGGCGCAGCTATCTCGTGCAGCAGCAGGTGCCCCCCTTTGCGATGCCGGTCTGGCACTATCTGATGCTGCATTTGCACGACAAACATTCTACGGCACTGCTGACGGACGTGGCCGCGGCGCTGGGGCTGGAGGATAAACTCTCCCGGCATGTCAGCCAGCTATCCGGCGGCGAATGGCAGCGGGTGCGTCTGGCGGCTGTCATTGTTCAGATCCACCCGGCCGGTAATCCTCATGGGCGGATGCTGCTTCTCGATGAACCGATGAGCGGTCTGGATGTGGCGCAGCAGGCGGCCCTGGATACCCTGCTAAGTGCGCTCAGTAGAAAAGGCATCGCCGTGGTGATGAGCAGTCATGACCTCAACCACACCTTGCGTCATGCCCACCGGGTGTGGCTGCTGTCGCAGGGGAAGATGATCGCCAGCGGTACGCGGGATCAGGTTCTTACGCCGCCCAATCTTGCCCGCGCGTACAACATGTCGTTCCGCAGGCTGGATATTGAGGGCCATAAGATGCTGATTTCGACCGGGCAGGAGTAAGCGTTTCTTGCCTGTGAGCACAATTGCACGCTAAATTACGAAAAGAACAAAAAAAGCAGAGGATTCGTCTGAAAATGCGATTCTGGTTTCTCCTGATGGCCGCACTTTTTCTTGCGGGATGCAGTAGCCATCGTGCACCGCCGCCTAACCCACGGCTTTCAGATTCGATCACCGTCATTGCCAGCCTCAACGATCAGCTGAGCAACTGGCGCGGCACGCCTTATCGCTACGGCGGTATGAGCCGTGGCGGTGTAGATTGCTCCGGCTTCGTTCTGATGACGTTTCGCGACAAGTTTGATTTACAGCTGCCGCGTGAAACGCGTAAACAGGCAGAAATCGGCACGGAAATTGATAAAGACGACCTCCTGCCCGGGGACTTGGTTTTCTTCAAAACCGGATCGGGGGAAAGCGGACTTCATGTGGGCATTTATGATACTGACAACCAGTTCATTCACGCCTCGACGAGCCGCGGCGTGATGCGCTCTTCTCTTGATAATGTTTACTGGCGTAAAAATTTCTGGCAGGCACGACGTATATAATCTTCGTCGTATACCTCTCTTATGACGGCATGGCAGCGAATAAACATGCCGTTTTTTCTCAAATAAGATGATTAAAGTTAAATTTACCTAAAATTAGCGAATCCCTCATGTATCTGTTTTATCTAAAACTGGCTATTATTTTGCAACCAGGATAAGATTATTTTAGATTCAGGGAAAAATCTGAAAATTAATACGGAACTAATGAAATTAATCTTATTAAAATCAAGGCAGTGGAATTGTGTCGGCAATTGCTCCAGGATGTCCTCTCTCATCTTTAATGCGGGGCGAGTGCAATGATAATTACGCTAGATAATGCTTACCAGTCTGAACT
The DNA here is from genome assembly GCF_019584165.1 of Enterobacter sp. EC_64. Lineage (NCBI taxonomy): Bacteria > Pseudomonadati > Pseudomonadota > Gammaproteobacteria > Enterobacterales > Enterobacteriaceae > Enterobacter > Enterobacter sp. EC_64. The sequence goes on along the minus strand of NZ_VDAS01000009.1, from coordinate 161,652 downwards.
GCTGCTTTTGCCTGCCCGTAATAGCGCAGGGGAGCTTAAAGGTTTAGAAATTCTGGTTAACTTTACTGGCGTCGACAGCGATGTGCGGATCCCCACTGAGCTTGTTATCCCACGACTTTCAGCGGCTGAAGAGTTAGCGCTGTTTAACGAAAAACTGCAATTGCTTGATACCTGCAAACTGTTTTTTATTCAGCATCAGTTAATTGCATGGATCAATATTACACCTGCAATAGTTGAATTTTTATTAAGTAATGGAAACGCTGTTTCAATTCTTGAGCGTTATCCGTTTCTTGAGTTTACTGTTAATGAGAATTATCCAGGTTTAAATAACGGAAAGGACGATCTTCAGCTGGCGAGAATGGCAATCCATTTCCCATTGGTGCTGGCAAACTTTGGTGCAGGCGCTGCATCGCTCAAGGCGGTCTACGATGGATTATTTAAACGGGTTATTCTCGATAAAGGCTTCATTCAGCAGCGTGCTTCAGAGCTCTCTTTTGAGCCATTTATGCGCGCCATCCTCTGGCAAATCACGCCGCACTGCCAGTCTGTGATTGTCTCGGGCATTGACGACCACGGTCTGTTGCAGCGCGTGTTGTCCTTTAATTTTGGCGCCATGCAGGGAACGCTCTGGCCTGCCGTCTCGGCGGAACACGTCACTACGCTGGTTCAGCAGCGATAACCCTTGCTTTCGCCCGTGTTTAAGTCCGGGTAAACCCTCTACACTGAAAGCAGGAGGACTTATGACCCTGTCTTTTACTGCTCACTGGCATGACGAGTTGCCGGGATTTTATACCGCACTCAAACCCACACCGTTACAAAATTCACGCCTTATCTGGCATAACGATCGGCTGGCAGAAGAGCTGGCCATTCCGCCTGAGCTGTTTCAGCGTTCAGGGAGCGCTGGCGTCTGGGGAGGCGAAACGCTGCTCGCCGGTATGCAACCCCTTGCTCAGGTCTATAGCGGGCATCAGTTTGGCGTCTGGGCTGGGCAACTGGGCGACGGCAGGGGGATCCTGCTCGGAGAACAACAGCTTCCCAACGGGGAGACGGTTGACTGGCACCTGAAAGGTGCGGGCCTGACGCCCTATTCGCGGATGGGCGACGGGCGTGCGGTTCTGCGTTCAACGATTCGCGAATGCCTGGGCTCCGAAGCGATGCATGCCCTCGGTATCCCCACCACCCGTGCGCTGTCGATCGTGACCAGCGACACGCCGGTTGCGCGCGAAACCGTGGAAAAGGGCGCAATGCTGATGCGCATTGCGCAAAGCCATCTGCGCTTCGGTCATTTTGAGCACTTTTACTATCGCCGCGAGCCGGACAAGGTGCGCCAGCTGGCTGACTTTGCCATTCGTCACCACTGGGCGCATTTGCAGGACGACGCGGATCAATACGTTCTCTGGTTCAGGGACGTGGTGGCCCGTACCGCAGCCCTGATTGCCCGCTGGCAAACGGTAGGTTTTGCCCATGGCGTCATGAATACGGACAACATGTCGCTTCTTGGGTTGACCTTTGACTACGGCCCGTTTGGTTTCCTGGATGATTATCAGCCAGGGTACATCTGTAACCACTCCGACTATCAGGGGCGCTACAGTTTTGACAATCAGCCCGCGGTGGGCCTGTGGAACCTGCAGCGACTTGCGCAAACCCTGTCGCCGTTCATCGACGTTGATGCCCTCAATGATGCGCTCGACAGCTATCAGGCGATCTTACTGCGAGAGTATGGCTCGCTGATGCGCAACAAGCTGGGGCTAGTCACGCAGGAGAAGGGCGATAACGACATCCTCAATGGCCTGTTTGCCCTGATGGCGCGCGAGGGCAGCGATTACACGCGCACCTTCCGGATGCTGGGCCAGACGGAGCAGCACAGTGCCGCCTCGCCGCTGCGCGATGAGTTTATTGACAGACAGGCGTTTGACGACTGGTTTGCATCGTACCGCGCGCGGCTGCAGCAGGAGCAGGTGGATGATGCGACCCGCCAGGCGCAGATGAACGCTACGAACCCTGCGATGGTGTTGCGCAACTGGCTGGCGCAGCGGGCGATTGAGCAGGCCGAGCAGGGCGAGTACGACGAGTTACACCGTCTGCACGTGGCGTTGCGCACGCCGTTTGCCGACCGGGATGATGATTACGTCAGCCGCCCGCCTGAGTGGGGCAAGCGGCTGGAGGTCAGTTGCTCAAGCTAGTGTCTGGCCGGAGTCGGCGTCGTCAGAATCCGGACCGGTCAGGGGGCGAGAAACACCTGCGGCACGGGGTGAGCCGGATGCCTGCCGACGTGAACCTGTGCGCCGTACCAGCGCGCCAGCGCATCGGGCTGCAACACGGTTTCCGGCTCTCCCTGGGACACGATCCTGCCGCTGTGCAGGAGCAGGATGCGATCCGCCCACAGCGCTGCCAGGTTGAGGTCGTGCAGCACCGCGCACACGTGCAGATGTCCCCGGCTGGTCAGGGATTTCAGCAGGCGCAGCAGATGCTGCTGGTGATAGAGATCCAGCGCGGACGTCGGTTCATCAAGAAACAGCCAGCCGCGCGGCGCACCGTCGCACCAGAGCTGAGCCAGCGCGCGGGCGAGCTGAACGCGCTGCTGCTCGCCGCCTGAGAGCGCGGCAAACTGCCTGCCCGCCAGCGGTAAACAGCTGGTGATGGCCATCACCTCCTCGATCACCGACGCTTCTGGCGTGCGGGTCCAGGGCGCACGCCCCATACCGACCACCGCCTCAACCGGCCAGTCAAATCCGAGCTGCGTGCTCTGGCGCATCACCGCCCGGTAGCGGGAGAGCCTTTCCGGCTGCCAGGCCGCAAGCGGTGTGCCCGCCAGGCTGCACCGTCCCCCAGCAGGTTTAAGATAGCCGGTAAGCAGTCGCAACAGCGTCGATTTCCCGGCGCCGTTGGGGCCAATCAACGCCACCAGCTCGCCCTGAGATAAGGTCAGCGACACGTCGTTAATCAGCGTGCGTTGCCCGGCGCGAAAAACAAGGTTTTCTGCACAATAGCGTTCAGCCATGCGCACCTCCACGACGAAAGATCAGCCACAGGAACCACGGCGCGCCGAGAAGGCTGGTCAATAAGCCAACCGACATTTCCGCCGGAGCGACCACGCTGCGCGCCAGCGTGTCGGCCACCAGCAGGAGCAGCGCACCGGCCAGCACCGAGCCGGGGAGCGTGGCCCGGTGGTCGGCTCCCAGCCACATGCGCACCAGGTGCGGCACCACCAGGCCAACAAAACCGATCACGCCGCTGATCGCAACGGCGGCAGCCACCAGCAGGGCGCTGCACAGCAGCAGGATCCGCTGCACGGCGGCCACCTCCACGCCGAGATAGTGCGCCTCTTCGTCGCCCAGCTGCAGCAGGTTGAGGGGCCCTGCCAGACGCCAGATAACCAGCACGGTGGGGATCATCAGCGACGCGACGGCCAGCAGCGTCGACCACTGCGCCTGGCCGAGGCTGCCCATTCCCCAGAGCGAAAGCTGGCGAAGCTGGGCATCATTGCTGAGCCATGACAGCACGCCGACGGCCGCACCGCACAGGGCGTTGATGGCAATGCCCACCAGCAGCAGGCGCGACAGGGAAGCGTCACGCTGACGGCTGAGCAGGAAAATCACGAAGGTGGCGGCCAGCGCGCCGAGAAACGCCGCCAGCATCGGGGCATACAGCATCACCAGTGCAGGCAGCGAGAGCGGAAGCACCACCCACAGCGCGACGGCAAGTGCCGCGCCGCTGCTGATGCCGAGCAGGCCCGGGTCCGCCAGCGGGTTGCGGAACAGCCCCTGCATCACGCAGCCCGCGAGCGCCAGCGAACCGCCGATCGCCAGCGCCAGCAGCACGCGTGGCAGGCGGATCGTCAGCCAGATCTGACGCAGGGCCTCGTCGGTGCCATTCCACAGCAGGTTGATCGGCAGGCGCAGCGCGCCAATACCGCTGGCCGTCAGCGTCGTGACGACCAGCAGCGCGGCCAGCATCCACAATGACAGGGCGACTCGCCGGGACATCAGGGCAGTTGCTCCGCTTTGGCCCGCAGCTGCCGGATGGCTTCCGGCGTTCGCACGCTAAAGCCCAGCAGCGCCATATCATCCATCGCCAGCACCTGCTTATTACGTCCTGCCGGGGTTTGCGCCAGCCCGGGCAGCGTCCACAGATTCGCTTCCCCGCCCAGGGCGTTGATGCCGTCCTGCGAAATCACCACCAGATCGGGCCGGCTGGCAATCACCCCTTCCTGAGACAGCGGCTGATAGCGGGTGAACCCCTGCATCGCATTCTGCAGCCCCGCCGCGCGAATGGCCGCGTCCGCGCCGGTCTGTTGTCCGGCAGCCATCGCGGTCATCCCGCCGTGGTTGAGAATAAACAGCACCCGCTTGTTGAGCTGCGATGTGGGCAGGGTTGACAGCGCCTGACGCAGCTTGCCGCGCAGGGCTTCCCCCTCGGCCTCGCGATGCGTCGCTTCCGCCACGATCCGCACTTTTTCGTCGATGACGCTCAAATCGTTAGCGGCTGGAACCGCGATAACCCGGACGTGGCTTTGCTCAACCTGCTTTAGCGCCAGAGAGGGCTGCGCCTGGGCGCTGGCCAGCACCAGCGTGGGGCGCATGGACAAGATCCCTTCGGCGTTGAGCTGACGCAGATAGCCCACGTCCGGCAGCACGTTCGCCGCCTGCGGCCACTGGCTGGTGCTGTCGCGGGCCACCAGGGAAGACGCCGCGCCGAGGGCGTAGACAATCTCGGTGACGTCGCCGCCGAGCGTGACGATTTTCTCCTGCGGCGCAGCAAACGCCAGCAGGGGCAGGGCGCTGAACAGGACAAGCCACCGTTTCATGCGGCCAGCCCTTTCGCCGTCAGGGCGTCTATCTGGCTGCGCCACTGGCTTTGCTCCGGCTCGCCTTCGGTGCGCTGGCCGTACAGCTGGGCGATTTGCGTCCCGTCGGCGGCAAACAGCTCCAGGCTGGTGACGTGCCCGTCAGCGGTTGGTTTGCGCGTGACCCACGTCTCCGCAATGGCGTCTTCAAGCAGGTGCAGGGTAAAGGTTGAGTTGAAGATGTTCAGCCAGCCTTTCATCGGCGCCAGCTTTTCCACCACGCCGGTGAAAATCTGTACGCAGCCGCGGTTGCCGACGAAGACCATGATTTCATTGCCGTCCCGGCGCGCCGTCTCCAGCAGCTGCGCCAGCGCGCTGTTCTCTACCCGACAGGCCAGATCGTCCCCCACCAGGCGAAACGCCTGCTGGCGGCTGAGGTTATGGCGTTTGAGGAGGCTGAAGAACTGGTGCACGTCGGTCATGGCGCGCCACTCTTTGTCCACGAGGTCGGCTTGCGCATTTTCCGCGTGAGCAGGCGCGTCGGGCGCCTTCAACGCCAGCGGTGGATTATCGGCAAAGATAAAACGAGTCAGCACGTCGCCCCAGGCGGAAACGTCGGTGTTATCCGTGGCGTAGACCTTCAGCAGGGCATCGCCCTGGTGGTCGAAGTACTGAATGCTCTGCCGCTCGCCGCGGGCGGTGGCTTCACTGATGTGAAACGCGCTTGCCCACTGGTTGAGGAACAGGCGCAGATCCAGCGCGCGCGGGTTCAGCACCAGCCCGGCATGGCCGTTCAGGTGCTGGTTGGTGAAGCTTCCGACCTGCTCGTGAACGGCGTAGTCGTTGCGGCAGATGCACCTGGTTTCGCCCACCGCCTCCAGCGCGCCCAGGATCTCGCGGATCTCACCGCGCAGTCGCCAGGCGTCGTGACCCACGCGGGCAAAGGTCAGCTCTGCTTCGCTGATATTCATTAACCCTGCGATGTCGCGCGCGTACTTACCCGGATTGTCTTCTTTCAGCTCAAGCCAGCGCGTGTAGTGATTCATTTTCTTATCCTTCTGAAGAGTTGCCCCGACGGGAATTACCACTGATAGCTTACGAAAATCTTGCCGTTACGGCCGTCCTGCGGAATGCCCTGAGGTGACCAGTATTCTTTGTCAAAGGCGTTGCCGAGCACCAGCGTCGTGGTCACGCCTTTGAGCTGCTCCTGACCCTTATAGCTGACGTAGAAGTCATTGACCGCGTAGCCCGGCTGCTTGCTGTAGCTGCTGCTGATATGCGTTGAGCGATCGACAAAGGTGCCAATCCAGCCGACGGAAAAACCGCTCTGCGCCACCGGAATGTCCAGCTTGCTGGTGACGGTATCCGGGTTGATGCTGGAGATGTACTCGCCCGTATCGGTGTCTTTCCCGCGCGTGCGGTTATAGGCCAGGTCGAGGTTGAAGAGGTCGGCAGAATATTTTGCCATCATGTCCCAGCCCCAGATTTTGGCGTTCGGGACGTTATAAGACATGGTGGTCGCGGCGGCAAAATTGACGGTGGTGGAGATATAGTCTTTAGCTTTGGTATCGAAATAGCTGGCTTTAAACTCCAGCGCATCGTTGGCAAGCAGCAGATCGTCAAAGCGCAGACCGAACCCAAACTCCTGCGTTTCGTTGGTTTCCGGGCGCAGGTTCGGGTTTGGCACCCAGTAGTTGGTATAGAAGCGGCCAATAGAGAAGTGTTTGGCGTCGTTGTACATCTCGCCCATAGTGGGCGCGCGGAACGCCTGCGCGTATGAGCCAAACAGCATCAGCCAGTCGGTCGGGCTGACGGTCAACCCGGCGCGGGAGGACCATTTATCGGCATCCACGTCGTCGTAGCCATTGCTGCTGCCGCGGTAGTTGTCATAGCGCGTACCGCCCAGCAGGGTGACCGGCAGATCGCGCAGGGTGATTTCGTCCTGCAGCCAGCCGGAGCTGAAGTCGATTTTCGCCTCCGGGAAGCCGGTGGTCGCGCCGCCCGGATGCTGCTCCTGACGGTAGTATTCCCCACCGTAGGTCAGCAGATGTGCTGCTAAAGTGTCGCTGAACAGGCGGGTGCGGTTTTCCACCTTGCCGCCTTTGGTGGTCTGCTTGCGGAACTCACCGCTGTTGTCGATATTCTGGGCATTAATGCGCGCTTCGGACCAGTAGACCTTCGCGTCGGCGTTCAGCCAGTCGTTACCTTCCGGGGCGATGCGGTAGCCCACCTGCGCGTCACGCTGGATGGTGGAGCGATCGGTCATCGGGTTACTGCTGTCCGCCCCGGTGGTTTGCGGGTTTTTTGGTTCCTGAGCATCGTTGTTGTAGTAGCGCAGGGCGCCGCTCAGGGTCTGGGCCGGGTCGATTTTCCAGCTGCCTTTCGCCAGCATGTTATTGATAGACTCGTCGTTAGGGGCGGTTGCTCCGTCGCTCTGGCGGATATCACCGCGATCCCGGCTGGACCAGGCTACCAGACCGTCCAGCGTGTCGGTGCGGCCATAGGCGCTGGCCCCCATCCCAAGACTGTGATCGCCTGTCGCCCCCGTACCAAACACACGATAACCGCTGTTTTTACCCGTTTCCAGCAGGTCTTTTGCATCGACGGTGTCATAGGAAATCACGCCGCCCAGCGCGCCGCTGCCGTACAGCAGGGCCGACGGGCCGCGAACCACTTCGATACGTTTAATCAGCGCCGGATCGAGGAACGTGCTGTTCAGGTGGCCGGTGTCGGTGCCCTGACGCACGCCGTCAACCAGCACCAGCACGCCGCGACGATCGTAGCCGCGCAGGTTCACGTCCTGCCCGTTGGTGCGCCCGGTGCCGTCCAGCATCAGGCCGGGAACGTTACGCAGCAGGTCGGCCGCCGAGCTGGCGGTTTGTTTCTCCGGCGCGCTGGCGTCAATCACGCTCACCATCATGGGGGCTTCAAAGGCGCTGCGGGCGTTGCCCGTGGCGGTGACGGTCATTTCATCTGCGGCAGCAAACGCGACGCCCGGCAGGGGGCTGACAATCGCCAGCGCCAGAAGTGACGGGCGTAAAGACGCGGAAGGCAGGTGTGGCATAGCAACTCTCCATAAAGAATCGAAAGCGCTGGCTGCCTGGGGATTACCTGGGTGGCTGGCGAAGTTTTTGGTTTATTTTGTGAGGATCAGTTTTCCGGCATGGGTCTGGCGCAGCAGATAGCGCTGGCCGTCATGCTCGATAATGACCCGCCCCGCATCGCCGAGCAGGGTTTTGCTGTCAATCCGACGCTCGGTAGGGGCTGGTGCTGTGTCTGTTTTTGCTGGCGTTGCCGCGCTGTTATCCGTACGTGACATAATGTTTATAAATAACAATCAATGTAACAATGATAATCATTATCAATAAACTGCAAATTTACGGCAAGCGTTTTTGTGAAAAAAGGGTGAGAGGATCAATATTGTGCAATCAAAAGCCCGGTGGCGGCTTCGCATTACCGGGCCTACAACGGCAAGAATCGTAGGCCGGGTAAGCGCAGCGCCACCCGGCAGGATGTTAAAAGCGCGTGTCCACGGCTGCAGCCAGCTTCTCCAGCAGCAGCTCGCTGTCTTCCCAGCTCAGGCACGGGTCGGTGATCGACTGGCCGTACACCATCTGCTGGCCAGCAACGATTTTCTGCGCGCCTTCTTTGATAAAGCTCTCCGCCATAATCCCTGCAACGGCGGTTGAACCACTGCGGATCTGCTGGCAGATCTCATCGCAGACGTCCAGCTGGCGGCGATGCTGCTTCTGGCAGTTGCCGTGGCTGAAGTCCACCACCAGATGTTCCGGCAGGTCGAATTCCGCCAGCGTTTCACAGGCCGCCGCAATATCTTGTGCATGATAATTGGGCTTCTTCCCGCCGCGCATAATGATATGCCCGTACGGGTTACCGCTGGTCTGGTAGATGGTCATGTGACCGCTCTTGTCCGGCGACAGGAACATGTGGCTGGCACGGGCCGCGCGGATGGCATCAACCGCAATACGCGTATTGCCATCGGTCCCGTTTTTAAAGCCGACCGGACAGGAGAGGGCGGAGGCCATCTCGCGGTGGATTTGGCTCTCGGTGGTGCGTGCGCCAATCGCGCCCCAGCTGATCAGATCGGCGATAAACTGCCCGGTCACCATATCAAGGAACTCGGTGGCGGTCGGCACGCCCAGCTCGTTGACCTGCAAAAGCAGCTTCCGCGCCAGCTCGATGCCGTGGTTCACGCGATAGCTGCCGTTGAGGTCAGGGTCGGAAATCAGTCCTTTCCAGCCCACCACGGTACGCGGTTTTTCAAAGTAGGTTCGCATCACAATCTCAAGGCGATGCTGGTACTTATCCCGCAGGCCCTGAAGCCGTTTTGCATAATCCATCGCGGCATCCAGATCGTGGATGGAGCAGGGACCAATCACCACCAGAAGACGCTTGTCTTCACCATTGAGGATTTTTTCAATGCGGCGGCGGGAGGCCGTCACGTGTTCCGCAACGGCCGCGGAAACAGGATGCCGCTGGGCCAGTTCAGCCGGCGTGACCAGGCTGTCAATGCGCGCAGTGCGGAGTTCATCGGTTTTATTCATGGAATGTCTCAGAAAATTTTTGCTTCATCGGCAGACTACCGGGAAGTGATGGGCATCACCTTAAACCAATCCCTGCTGATTTCAAGTTCGGGGCGACGTAGCCCCGTGGTTGCCGATGATGATACCTGATTCTGAGCTAATGTACTAGCATATTAGTACATGCGGCGATTAAGCCCCATGATGTCGAGAATTTTGGTGGCAATTTCTTCCACAGAGTAGTTGGTGCTGTTCAGCCACGGGATCTGATTTTTGCGGTACAGGGCTTCCACTTCGGAGACCTCCATCCGGCACTGGCGCATGGAGGCGTAGCGGCTGTTCTCGCGGCGCTCTTCGCGGATGGCGGCAAGGCGCTCCGGATTAATGGTCAGCCCGAACAGCTTGTGCTGCAGCGGCTTCAGGGCGGCGGGCAGCACCAGGTTATCCATATCGTCAGCGATGAACGGGTAGTTGGCGGCGCGAATGCCGAACTGCATCGCCAGGTAAAGGCTGGTCGGCGTTTTGCCGCAGCGCGACACGCCAAGCAGGATCACCTGCGCCTGGTCGAGATTACGCAGCGAGATGCCGTCGTCGTGCGCGAGGGTATAGTCAATGGCGGCGATACGGGCATCGTACTTGGTCAGGTTGCCGGGGTTCAGCCCGTGGGTACGGTGGGCGATAGGCGTTGGGTCGAGCTTCAGCTCGCTTTGCAGCGGAGCCACCAGCGCCTGCACGATATCCTGGCAGAAGCCTTCACTCTGCAGAATGATGGCGCGGATCTCGGGGATCACGATGGAGTAGAACACCAGCGGGCGGACGCCGGTCTGCTGGTAAATGGCGTCGATCTGGTCCTTCACCGCTTTGGCGCGGCTCTCATTTTCGACAAACGGCAGCGTAATGCTGTTGATCGATACGGGAAACTGCGACATCACCGCGTGGCCCAGCACCTCGGCGGTGATCGCCGTACCATCAGAAATATAAAAAACGTGACGATCGACAGCACTATCCATTTTACCCACCCTGAATATCAGACGTAATTGTCTGAAAGCATAAATTAAAAAAGTAATTTACACAGCAAAGAACTTATCCTAATTATGAATGAAACGCTGTTTTTGATTTTCCTGAAAAGTGGATTTCATTTTTCAAATAGCGACTTTATTTTTGGGGTTTCTGGCTGAATATAGAGGAATCATCGGGTTAATCGTTGATGGGAAAGTATCCGAAAAGTTGAAAATTTAAATTGCTTACACGATTCACCGTTTTTTTAGCGGAAATAATTATGCCAGTATAAATACGTAGTCAGGTGTTTCTTACTCCGATCAAATATCACAAAAGGATTGTTTCGATGTCCAACAATGGCTCGTCACCGCTGGTGCTTTGGTATAACCAACTCGGCATGAATGATGTAGACAGAGTTGGGGGCAAAAATGCCTCCCTGGGTGAAATGATTACAAACCTGTCGGGTATGGGTGTCTCCGTACCGAACGGGTTTGCCACCACCGCCGATGCCTTTAACCTGTTTTTAGACCAGAGCGGTGTTAACCAGCGCATTTACGACCTGCTGGATAAAACGGATATTGATGACGTGACCGAGCTTGCCAAAGCCGGGGCGCAGATCCGCCAGTGGATCATCGACACACCTTTCCAGCCGGAACTGGAAAAAGCCATTCACGACGCGTACAACCAGCTTTCCGCTGACGACGCGCAGGCCTCCTTTGCCGTGCGCTCTTCAGCCACCGCAGAAGACATGCCGGACGCCTCGTTTGCCGGGCAGCAGGAAACCTTCCTGAACGTCCAGGGTTACGATGCGGTGCTGGTGGCGGTGAAGCACGTGTTTGCTTCCCTGTTCAACGACCGCGCCATCTCCTATCGCGTGCACCAGGGCTACGACCATCGCGGCGTGGCGCTCTCCGCTGGCGTGCAGCGCATGGTGCGCTCGGACGTGGGCTCATCCGGCGTGATGTTCTCCATTGATACCGAATCCGGCTTCGACCAGGTGGTGTTCATCACCTCCGCGTGGGGTCTGGGTGAGATGGTTGTGCAGGGTGCGGTAAACCCTGACGAATTCTACGTCCACAAGCCTACGCTGGCCGCTGGCCGTCCGGCGGTGGTGCGCCGCACCATGGGCTCGAAAAAAATCCGCATGATCTATGCCCCGACCCAGGAGCATGGCAAGCAGGTTAAAATTGAAGACGTACCGCAGGAGCAGCGCGACCGCTTCTCCCTGACCGACGCCGAAGTGCAGGAGCTGGCGAAGCAGGCGGTGCAGATTGAAAAACACTACGGCCGTCCGATGGATATCGAATGGGCGAAAGACGGGAACACCGGCAAGCTGTTTATCGTGCAGGCGCGTCCGGAAACCGTTCGCTCACGCGGTCAGGTGATGGAGCGTTACACGCTGCACGCCCAGGGCAAAATCGTGGCGGAAGGCCGTGCTATCGGTCACCGCATCGGTGCCGGTCCGGTGAAGGTGATCCACGACATCAGCGAGATGAACCGCATTGAGCCGGGCGACGTGCTGGTGACCGACATGACCGACCCGGACTGGGAACCGATCATGAAGAAAGCGGCGGCTATCGTTACCAACCGCGGCGGCCGTACCTGTCACGCGGCGATCATCGCCCGCGAGCTGGGGATTCCGGCGGTTGTCGGCTGCGGTGATGCTACCGAGCGCATGAAGGACGGACAGAACGTGACCGTCTCCTGTGCCGAAGGCGATACCGGCTACGTGTATGCCGATATTCTCGACTTCAGCGTGAAGAGCTCCAGCGTGGATACCATGCCGGACCTGCCGCTGAAGATCATGATGAACGTCGGGAACCCGGACCGAGCGTTCGACTTCGCCTGCCTGCCGAACGAAGGCGTAGGCCTGGCGCGTCTGGAATTTATCATCAACCGTATGATCGGCGTTCACCCGCGTGCGCTGCTGGAGTTTGACGACCAGGAGCCGAAGCTGCAGAACGAAATCCGCGAGATGATGAAAGGCTACGACTCGCCGAAAGAGTTCTACGTCGGCCGTCTGACCGAAGGGATCGCCACGCTGGGCGCAGCGTTCTACCCGAAACGCGTGATCGTGCGTCTGTCTGACTTCAAGTCAAACGAATACGCCAACCTGGTGGGCGGCGAGCGCTACGAGCCGGAAGAAGAGAACCCAATGCTGGGCTTCCGCGGGGCCGGACGCTACGTGTCCGACAGCTTCCGCGACTGCTTCGCGCTGGAATGTGATGCGGTGAAGCGCGTGCGCAACGACATGGGGCTGACCAACGTCGAAATCATGATCCCGTTTGTGCGTACCGTGGATCAGGCGAAAGCGGTTGTTGACGAACTGGCGCGTCAGGGTCTGAAGCGCGGCGAGAACGGGCTGAAGATCATCATGATGTGCGAAATCCCGTCCAACGCCCTGCTGGCCGAGCAGTTCCTGGAGCACTTCGACGGCTTCTCTATCGGCTCGAATGACATGACGCAGCTGACGCTGGGTCTGGACCGCGACTCCGGCGTGGTCTCCGAGCTGTTCGACGAGCGCAACGAGGCGGTCAAAGCATTGCTCTCCCTGTCCATCCGCGCGGCGAAGAAGCAGGGCAAATACGTCGGGATTTGTGGTCAGGGGCCATCCGACCATGAAGACTTTGCCGCCTGGCTCATGGAGGAGGGGATCGATAGCCTGTCCCTGAACCCGGACACCGTGGTGCAAACCTGGCTGAGCCTGGCGGAACTGAACAAGTAACGCCACGCTGACCCGAAAAGGCGAGGATATTATTCCTCGCCTTTTTTATTTCCGCCCGAATATGCTCCCCATCACAAATAAAGTAAAAAACTAAATATCATAATTTGCCTGTCAATTTAGACAATTGTTAGCGCGCAAACCGTTGCTAATACTTGAGCCTTACTGCGCATTTCCCTTCAGATGATGCGCAACTGGTTGAAATACGTTTTAACCTGATAAAAAGGCAAATAACAATGACACTCTCCTCTGTATTGCGTACCAAAGATAAAATAGGTTATGGCTTAGGTGATATGGCCAGCGCGCTGGTCTGGCAAACGGCAACGTTATTTCTCGCCTATTTCTATACGGACGTTTTTGGACTGCCCGCCGCAATCATGGGCACCATGTTTTTAGTGGTGCGCGTGGTCGATGCGTTTGTCGACCCGTGCATTGGCGCGCTGGTGGATCGCACTCAAACGCGCCACGGCCGTTTCCGTCCCTGGCTGCTGTGGTTCGCCATTCCGTTTGGCGTAAGCTGCCTCATCACCTTCTATGTACCGGACGTGGGGCCGACGGCGAAAATCGTTTATGCCTGCCTGACCTACGCGATCTTAAGCCTGATTTACTCCGCCATTAACGTGCCTTATTGCGCCATGCCCGGCGCGCTGACGCTGGATCCGCGCGAGCGTCACTCCCTGCAGTCGTGGCGCTTTGGCCTGTCGTTTATCGGCGGGTTGATTGTGACGGTGATTGCCCTGCCGCTGGTCTCACTGTTAGGCCAGGGCAACGTGCAGAAAGGCTATTTCTACGCCATGAGCCTGATGGGGCTGCTGGGCATTGTGCTGTTTTTCTGCTGTTTCCTGATGACCCGCGAGCGTTATTCTCCGCGCAGTGATACTTCCGGCTCGATGCTCACCGATTTAAAACTGCTGGCCGGAAACAGCCAGTGGCGCATTGTGTTCCTGTTTAATATTTTGCTGTTAACGGCGGTGGTAACGCGCGGTTCCGCCACCATGTATTACGTGAACTACGTGCTGTTGCGTCCGGAGCTGGTTTTTGCCTTTATTGTTTCCGGAATGGTCGCCTCCTTAAGCGGCGCACTATTATCTGAACGGCTGCTGGGGAAATTTGACCGCGTCCGCGCCTATCAGTGGACCATTATTTCCTTCGTCATTTTCGGGGCGCTGATTTTCTTCCTGCCGCCTTCGCAGGTGTGGCTGATTTTTGGCCTCAACATTGTCTTTAGCTTTGTGCAAAACCTCACCACGCCGCTGCAGTGGACCATGTTCTCCGATGTGGTCGACTACGAAGAGCATCGCAGCGGCCGCCGCCTGGACGGGCTGGTTTTCTCTACCGCGCTGTTTGCCATCAAATTTGGGCTGGCGCTGGGTGGGGCTGTCGTCGGCTGGGTGCTTGGCATGGTGGATTACGCCCCGGGACAGGCAGCCCAGGCGCCGCACGTGCTCTCTACGATCAACGCCCTGTTCACCCTTATCCCTTGCGCGCTGTTCCTCTGCATGGTCGCGCTGCTTTCAATCTACAAGCTTAACAGCCGGCTGGTGGATTCCATCGCCCGGGAGCTGGCCAGCAAGCGTGAGGTGAGACCCGAAGCAGGGCCGCTCAGCCCGGCAACCCCTTCCGCACTACAGGAGTAAAACATGACAGCTATCTATAAGGACGCGGGACGTCCCGTGCACGAGCGCGTCGCCGATTTACTGGCGCGTATGACCCCGGAAGAGAAGTTCGCCCAGATGCATGCGTACTGGCTGATCCTCGATGAAAACGGCAACCACCGCGAGCGCAGCGATCTGAGCGACGAATTCGCTGGCGTGAGCGAGCAGGCTGCACTGAGCGAACGGCTGAAGCTGGGCGTCGGGCAGATCACCCGTCCGCTGGGTACCCATATCGTTGACGCGAAAACCGGCGTGCGCGCCGCTAACCGCCTGCAGCGCATGATGATGGAGGAGACGCGACTCGGCATTCCGGCACTGTTCCATGAAGAGTGCCTGGTGGGGCTGCTGTGCAAAGACGCCACGCTGTTCCCGTCGTCGCTGAACTACGGTTCGACCTGGGATCCGGAGCTGGTGCAGCGCGCGGCACAGCAGATTGGCAAAGAGGCGCGATCCGTCGGCTGCCAGCAGGGGCTGGCGCCGGTGCTGGACGTTTCCCGCGACGTGCGCTGGGGGCGAACCGAAGAGACCTTCGGGGAAGATCCCTGGCTGGTGGGCGTGATGGCGACCGCCTACGTGAAAGGCTTACAGGGCGATAAGCGCGATCTGCTGGCGACGCTCAAGCATTACGTGGGCCACTCGTTCAGCGAAGGGGCGCGCAACCACGCCCCGGTGCATCTGGGCTTTAGCGAGCTGAACGACACCTTCCTGCTGCCGTTTGAAATGGCGGTTAAGCTGGCAAACGCCGGTTCGGTCATGCCCGCCTACCACGACATCGATAACCAGCCGGGGCACAGCGACAGCTTCCTGCTGACCACCGTCCTGCGCGAACAGTGGGGCTTCGACGGCATTATTGTGGCGGACTACGGCGGCGTCAGCCTGCTGCACCAGCATCACGGCATTTCCCACGATGCGGCCGAATCCGCCGCGCTGGCCTTCAACGCCGGGCTGGACGTTGAGCTGCCGAAAGATGACTGCGCGCGGCATCTGTCAGACGCCGTTGAGCGCGGACTGATCTCTATGGCGAAAGTGGATGAGATTGTGGGCCGTGTGCTGACCGAAAAATTCCGTCTCGGCCTGTTTGAGAACCCGTATGCCGATGAAAACGGCATCGATCTGCAAAATGAGACGACCCGCCAGGTGGCGCGGGAGGTGGCGACCAAATCGGTCACGCTGCTGGAAAACAACGGCATTCTGCCGCTGAATGGTAAACCCCGCGTGGCGCTTGTGGGACCGACGGCAGACGATCCGCTGGCGTTGCTCAGCGGCTACAGCTTTCCGGTGCATCTGATCATCAGCGATATGGTGGAGGAGACCTCGCAGGTGACGACCCCGCGCGCGGCGCTGGAACACTACCTCGGCGCGTCTCAGGTCCGTTACGCCAAAGGGTGTCACATCATTGAAAAACGGATGGCGGGTGCGCCGGTCTTCCCGGGCGACAGCGGCGGTAAGCCGATGCAGCAGTCGCCGGTCTCGCAAAGCACCGCTCTTATCCCCGAGGCGGTCAACGCCGCGCAGGAGAGTGACGTGGTGGTGGCCTGCGTGGGCGATCTCGCCGGGCTGTTCCAGAGCGGTACCGTGGGGGAAGGTTCCGACACCGATTCCCTGAATCTGCCAGGTGTTCAGCAGCAGCTGCTGGAGGCGCTGGTGGCGACGGGCAAACCGGTGATTGTCGTGATGACCGGCGGGCGTCCTTACACTCTTCAGGGCCTGGAGGACAAGGTGGCCGCGCTGATCGTGGCGTGGGCACCGGGGCAGGAAGGGGGCTGGGCGATCGCGGACGTGCTAACGGGACGGGCAGAGCCGCAGGGGCGTCTGGTGGTGAGCGTGCCGAAAAGCGCCGGGGCCATGCCGTATTACTACAATCACAAGCTCAAAAGCGGGGGCACGCCGTTTGCGTTCCACTTCGGTTCACGTTATCCGTTTGGCTTCGGCCTCGGCTGGACGACGTTTCGCTGGAATGCTGCCCGCGTCGCTGCAAGCAGCGTGCCGGTCGACGGCGAGGTGACGCTGAGCGTGGATATCACCAATACCGGGGAACGCAGCGGCAGCGAGGTGGTGCAGGTTTACGTCAGGGATAAGGTCGCCACCCAGGTTCGGCCGCTTCAGGAGCTGAAGGCCTTCCAGCGCGTCACGCTCTCGCCAGGCGAAACCGCCACGCTCAGCTTTACGCTGCCGGTGGAGATGTTCAACTTCACCCGTCGCGACGGGAAACGCATCGTTGAGCCGGGCGAGTTTGAACTGCAGGTTGGCGCATCGTCGGCGGATATCCGCCAGGTGGTGACGGTCAATGTGACCGGGGAAACGCGGGTGCTGCCTGCCGAGTGGCGGATGCTCAGTACCTGTGAGGTTACGCGCGCGTAGTCAGGATAAAAAAAAGCCCATCGTGGGAGATGGGCAAAGACTACACACAGCAATTCGTTGTTTCACTCAGGGGATTTCCATGCTTATAAATCAAGGTGTTGATTTATAACCGTGTGCTAATAGTAGGCATGTCCGCTTTTAGCGTCGATCGGATTCGTCTCAATAGTTAAAGAGATATAAAGATTTCTTGAGGTTATGAGCAGATTGAGTGCAGAAATTGCGGGTCTGACCAGTGTGCAACGAATAAATACTTTAGCAGCGTTAAAGTATTGGGTGGGGGGATGTAGGCCGGGTAAGCTTTAGCGCCACCCGGCAAAAACTTAATGCGTGTTCTTCTCTTCCAGCTCTTCCAGTTCGCTCAAAATCACGTCCGGGTCGGTTCCCGGCGGCGGAATTTCATGCACCCAGGCGGAGAACAGACGCCAGGTAACGGCGAGCAGCACCGGGCCGATAAACAGGCCAATCATGCCGAAGGCAATCAAGCCGCCAATCACCCCGGAGAGGATCAGGATCAGCGGCAGGTCTGCGCCCATGCGGATGAGAATCGGGCGAATGACGTTATCCATGGTGCCGACCACGCAGCTCCAGACCAGCAGCACCGTTCCCCATGTGGTATCTCCCGTCCAGTAGAGCCAGATAATGCAGGGCACCAGCACCAGCAGCGGCCCCAGTTGTGCAAGACAGGTCATCAGCATGACAACGGTGAATATCGTGGCATACGGTACGCCGGAAATCGCCAGACCAATACCGCCCAGCACCGCCTGCACCAGCGCGGTGACCACCACGCCCAGCGCCACCGCGCGTACGGCCTGCGCCGCCAGCAGTACCGCAGCGTCACCGCGTTTGCCCGCCAGGCGGGTGGCAAAGTGACGAACGCCCAAAGCCACCTGCTCACCGCGCCAGTAAAGCAGGGCGCTGAAGAGCAGCATCAGGGTACAGTGCATCATAAAGCGGCCAATATGCGCCGCCTGACCCACAAACCAGGTGGTGGTGGTGCCAATATACGGGCGCACTTTTGCCATCAGCGCGCTGCCGCCCATCTCCAGCAGGCTGTGCCAGCCGCTGTAGAGCTTGGCGCCCACGACCGGAATGCTGTTCAGCCAGGCGAGATCCGGCAGCGTGAGATCGCCGCTGGTCACGGCGCGGATCACCGGGCCGCTGGAGTCGACGAGACTGTTTACCAGCAGCGCAATGGGAATAATAAACAGCAGGAACAGCAGCAGCGTCATGACCAGCACCGCTAACCCGCGGCGGCCGAACAGCAGCTTCTGCAAGCGCAGCAGCAGAGGCCACGTGGCAACGACAACGGTCGCGGCCCAGGCGAAGCCAAGAATAAAGGGTTGAACAATCCACAGACACGCAATGATCATGAGGGCCAGGAACAGCACCGACAGCAAAATTTGCGCAACATCCCTGGGCTGGCGAAGATTGACCATAAATGAAACTTTCCTTAAAAGAACGCCAGCGCGGCTGGCGGGAACGGAAAACCGCATCTCTTTAATCATTAATGATCTCAGCGGTTTTTGACAGGCGGATTTTGCCCGTAATTCTACGAAGCACATAAGAAAAAAATGTGATAAAACTTTCCGGACACAACGCAAACGATTTCACATTACTCTAATTAGGGTCGACAGTCATGATCCCACAGATTTCTCAGGCACCCGGCGTCGTTCAGCTGGTGCTTAATTTTTTGCAGGCACTGGAGCAACAGGGTTTTACAGGTGATACCGCCACGAACTATGCCGACAGGCTGACGATGGCAACCGATAACAGTATTTACCAGCTTCTTCCCGATGCCGTCGTTTTCCCTCGTTCTACGGCCGACGTGGCGCTGATTGCCCGACTCGCCACGCAGGAACGCTTTGCCTCGCTGGTCTTTACGCCGCGCGGCGGCGGCACCGGGACCAACGGTCAGGCGCTGAACCAGGGCATTATTGTTGATATGTCGCGCTATATGAACCGCATCATTGAGATCAACCCGGAAGAGGGGTGGGTGCGGGTCGAAGCGGGCGTTATCAAAGATCAGCTTAACCAGTACCTCAAGCCTTACGGCTACTTTTTTGCCCCGGAGCTTTCCACCAGTAACCGCGCGACCCTCGGCGGGATGATCAACACGGATGCTTCCGGTCAGGGCTCGCTGGTCTACGGCAAAACCTCCGATCACGTGCTGGGCGTGCGTGCCGTTCTGCTGGGCGGCGATATTCTCGATACGCAGCCGATGCCGGTCGAACTGGCGGAAACGCTGGGCAAAGATAACACGGCCAGCGGACGCATCTATCGTACCGTGCTGGAGCGCTGCCGCGACAACCGCCAGCTTATTCTCGATAAGTTCCCCAAACTGAACCGCTTCCTGACCGGGTACGACCTGCGTCACGTCTTTAACGACGACCTGACCCAGTTTGATTTAACCCGCGTGCTCACCGGCTCCGAAGGGACGCTGGCGTTTATCACCGAGGCGCGGCTGGATATCACCCGCTTGCCGAAGGTGCGTCGGCTGGTGAACGTCAAATATGACTCCTTCGATTCCGCGCTGCGCAATGCGCCGTTTATGGTGGAAGCGAAAGCGCTGTCGGTGGAAACGGTTGACTCCAAAGTGCTTAACCTGGCCCGGGAAGATATTGTCTGGCACTCCGTCAGCGATCTCATTACCGACGTGCCGGATAAAGAGATGCTCGGCCTCAATATCGTGGAGTTCGCCGGCGACGATGCGGCGCTGATTGAGAGCCAGGTCACCACGCTGTGCCAGCGGCTGGATGAGCTGATTGCGCAGGGCGAAGGCGGCGTGATCGGCTGGCAACTCTGTAACGATCTGGCCGGGATTGAGCGTATCTATGCGATGCGTAAAAAAGCCGTGGGCCTGCTCGGCAATGCGAAAGGGGCGGCGAAGCCGATTCCCTTTGCCGAAGATACCTGCGTGCCGCCTGAGCATCTGGCGGATTATATCGTCGAGTTTCGCGCCCTGCTGGACAGCCACGGCCTGAGCTACGGCATGTTCGGCCACGTCGATGCCGGGGTACTGCACGTGCGTCCGGCGCTGGATATGTGCGACCCGCAGCAGGAGATTCTGATGAAGCAGATCTCCGACGATGTGGTGGCCTTAACCGCCAAATATGGCGGTCTGCTCTGGGGAGAGCACGGGAAAGGATTCCGCGCGGAATACAGCCCCGCATTCTTCGGCGAACAGCTCTATGCGGAGCTGCGCAAGGTGAAGGCGGCTTTCGACCCGCATAACCGCCTCAACCCGGGCAAAATCTGCCCGCCTGAAGGCGTGGACGCGCCAATGATGCAGGTGGATGCCGTCAAGCGCGGCACATACGACAGACAGATCCCGATTGCGGTGCGCTCCTCCTGGCGCGGCGCGATGGAGTGTAACGGCAACGGCCTGTGCTTTAACTTTGATGTGAAAAGCCCGATGTGTCCGTCAATGAAAATCACCAGCAACCGTATCCACTCGCCAAAGGGGCGGGCGACGCTGGTGCGTGAATGGCTGCGTCTGCTGGCCGATCGCGGGGTTGACCCGCTCAGGCTGGAGCAGCAGCTTCCGGAAAAACGGGCCAGCCTGCGCTCGCTGATTGAACGCACCCGCAACAGCTGGCATGCCAACAAGGGCGAGTATGATTTCTCCCATGAGGTGAAAGAGGCGATGTCCGGCTGTCTGGCCTGTAAAGCCTGCTCAACCCAATGCCCGATTAAAATCGATGTGCCGGAATTCCGCTCGCGCTTCCTGCAGCTGTATCACACCCGCTACCTCCGCCCGGTTCGCGACCATCTGGTGGCGACGGTGGAAAGCTACGCGCCGCTGATGGCGCGCGCGCCGAAGACCTTCAACTTCTTTATCAACCAGCCGCTGGTGCGCAAGCTCTCCGAAAAACATATCGGCATGGTCGATCTGCCGCTGCTGTCGGTGCCGTCTCTGCAGCGCCAGCTCGTCGGGCATCGTTCGGCGAACATGACCCTGGAGCAGCTTGAGGCGCTCACGCCTGAGCAAAAAGCGAAGGTGGTGCTGGTGGTGCAGGATCCGTTTACCAGCTACTACGATGCCCAGGTGGTTGCGGACTTTATCCGCCTGTCGGAAAAGCTGGGCTACCAGCCGGTTGTGCTGCCGTTCTCGCCCAACGGCAAGGCGCAGCACATTAAAGGCTTCCTGACGCGCTTTGCCAAGACCGCGCAGAAAACATCTGACTTCTTAAACCGCGTGGCGCAACTCGGGATACCGATGGTCGGCGTCGACCCGGCGCTGGTGCTGTGCTACCGCGATGAATACAGGCAGACGCTGGGCGATAAGCGCGGTGATTTCCACGTCATGCTGGTGCACGAGTGGCTGCCGACGGCCCTGGAAGACAAAGCGGTTCAGGACGTCAGCGGTGAGCCGTGGTATCTGTTCGGACACTGCACGGAAGTCACCGCGCTGCCTGGCGCCCCCGCGCAGTGGGCGTCCGTCTTTGCCCGCTTCGGCGCGAAGCTGGAGAGCGTTAGCGTGGGCTGCTGCGGTATGGCCGGCACGTACGGACACGAAGTGAAAAACCACGCCAACTCGCTCGGCATTTATGAGCTGTCCTGGCATCAGGCGATGCAGCGCTTGCCGCGAAACCGCTGTCTGGCGACGGGATACTCCTGCCGCAGCCAGGTGAAACGGGTAGAGGGTAACGGCGTACGCCACCCATTGCAGGCTTTACTGGAGATAATTGGATGATCTGGAAACGTGCCGTGACGCTGCAGGCGCTGAACGCCATGGGCGAGGGGAATATGGTGGGGCTGCTGGATATCCAGTTCACCCGTATTGGCGACGATGACATTGAGGCCACCATGCCTGTCGATCGTCGCACCCACCAGCCGTTTGGTTTATTGCACGGCGGGGCGTCCGTCGTGCTGGCCGAAACCCTGGGCTCGGTGGCGGGGTATCTCTGTACCGAAGGGGAGCAGAAGGTGGTCGGACTCGAGGTGAATGCTAATCATATCCGCTCGGTACGCAGCGGGCGCGTGCGCGGCGTGTGCCGCGCGCTGCACGCCGGTAGTCGCCACCAGGTGTGGCAGATTGACATTCTCGACGAGCAGGATCGCCTGTGCTGCTCTTCAAGGTTGACGACAGCGGTCGTGTAAAGTTTTCGGATGTTTTGCCTTTGGTCAAAAACTAGCCAGCGGGTTGTGATATACTGGTCAGGTTTTGTACATAAGCGAGGACATCATGGATACTGAAATAACCCCAACACAGCTGGCAATTGAATATTTACGTCGCGATAAGAGCAATCTGTCCCCGGCGCAGTACCTGAAAAAGCTGAAACAGCTTGAGCTGGAATTTACAGATTTGCTGGCGCTCTCTTCGAATGAGCTGAAAGAAGAGATCTACTTTGCCTGGCGGTTGGGCGTTCACGTCCATTGAGAGAGTAATGTTGAAAAGGCCGCAACTGCGGCCTTTTTTGTGCCTGAGATTCAGTATTTAGCGGGGAGCTTGTTGATTTTGATAAGCCTGCCTTCTTCCATTTCGATAAATCCGCCGGTTTTCAAATCCGCCAGAATGCGCATCACGCCGCTGCGGGAGAGGTGGGTTTTATCGCGGATATAGCGTTCAGCGGTTATCGATTTGCGAAAAGTGTCTTCTTCGCGCATCAAATCGATTAACTGTCCACGAATAATCTCATAGGCAGAGGGCGCAATTCGATGAAGCATGTTTTTATAGAGGCGATTGGTAACATGCATAATATGTTGAGATAGAATGTTCCAGAGATTGTGGGTCTCCACAACTTCCCGCGCTTTTTCTACCGAGATAACACCCGTCAGCCCTGGTGTAATGACTTTACAATACTCATCAAAAAAGACGTCCGTCACATTGCCTATTCCAAACAAAGCGGGGGCCTGCACGGTGAACAACAGGGTCTCATCATCCCGGCGGTAGGAGGCCACGCTTCCCTCCAGTATGAGGTAGCACATGGCCTTACCATGAATTGTATGCTCTAAACGTTCTCCGACGACTGTCGTATGAAAGACAGCAAAGGGACGCAGATGTGCAATTAGTTCACTCGCGAAAGGTGATGAGCGATAACGATCATCTGCGATGTCCTCAAAATCTGGCATAGATAACGACCTTACTGTTTCATTGTATTATCGAAACATTATAGCGCCGACAGGGCCTTCAGGCTCTAACTCAGCAAGGTGTTATCAATACTTTAACGGTAAATGATTTATCTCCTGTAGAACCCCACGCTGCATCGTAATGTATCCGCCTGTTCTGAGTTCGGAGAGGATCCGCATGATGCCGCTACGTGAAAGCCATGTACGGCTCTTAATGTAATTTGCCGCAGTAGTATGTTCCCGAATGGACTCGGGTTCCTGCATAAGCTCCACGAGCTGAGTGCAGATAATATCGTACGCGGACAGCTGCGATATCATCGCGCAATGCTCGTACACCCGGGAAGCCGAATACATTAGCAGCCTGGCGAAGTGTTCCCACAAATTGTCATTCGCAATGATCTGATTGAAGCTGGCGAGCGCCAGCATACCAATCTCAGATGTTTCTAACGCCCTGACGTACATATGGCCGTTGGTATGCTGGTTACTGACGCCCAGAACAAAGGGAGCCGACTCAGAGTTAAGAATGATGCCATCCCCTCGACGGTGCAGGGCAACGCTGCCGCTTAACAATAAAAAGCAATAGCGTGCTTCGTCGCGATAATAGTGCATAACCTCACCTTTCTCGATTACCATCCGCTCTGAGAATGGCACCATGTGATTAATGAGTAATTCAATTGCGGAGAAAGGTTTTGTCGCTAAGGCGGAGATCCGCGCCTGAGGGGATAACGTCTCTAGCCTGGTATTCATAGTTAACCTCTGTTTTAACCGGTGCAGTTGAGCATGCGCACATAGCCGCATTATCTAAAACGTTAAGCACCAGGGAAATATACCCGACCGGTCTAAATGTAGACCGTTAAAGTAATAGTTATTATAAGTGCTTGATTTATTTATTAGCGAGTGGCTGGTCTATGTTTGGACTGGTTTTTTATTTGAATGTAAGAATTTTCTTGGGCTTTGATTCTTTATGTGAAGTTATTAAAAGGTTAATGTTTTCTTTATAGAGTTAAGGTCTACAGTTGGACTGAAAATTAAATTGTCTTTTATCGGACATTTTAATAAATTTCGTTTCAGCCAGTGAACAGCATTGAAGCTCCTGTCTTGTTTGCAGACGTTGTCTGTTATTTAAAGGGAGAGGGTTCAACGTTATGCTTACGGCACTTTTAAAACCGGCACATATAAATGGTCGAATAAACCATAGGGATGATGTTGCCGAAATGATAGTTATAAATAAAGTTACTAAGGATATAAATCATGAAAAAGACGATTATTGCTGCTGCTTTCGCTGCGACTGCTGCTCTGACCATGTCTAATGCATTCGCTTCTGCTGGTACCGTTAATTTTACCGGCGAAATCATCGATGCAGCGTGCACCGTTGATGCGGGTTCTGTAAACCAGACCGTTGGTCTGGGCCGTTACAGCAAATCTGAATTTACCGCTGCTGGCGATAAAACCGCTGCGACTAAATTCTCAATCGTTCTGACCAACTGCCCGGCAACCGTAACTGGCGCAACCATCAAGTTTGACGGTTCTGCCGATCCAGCAAACTCTAACCTGCTGGCTGTAACCGGTGGCGCAACGGGTGTTGCTATTAACCTGATGACGGCTGATAGCCAGGATCTGCCGCTGGCGGGCGTTAACAGCCACGTATACAGCCTGGCTGAAACTGTACCAAACACACTGGACTTCTTTGCTCAGTACGAAGCAACGTCTGCAACTGTTGGCGTAGGTCCAGCAAACGGTGTAGCTAACTTCTCCGTTAGCTACCAGTAATCTTCCTGACCGGAAAAATATATGAGGGCCGGTATACGGCCCTTTTTTATCGAGGTGTAAAATGAATTTTCTTAGCAAAACTTTAATTGCCTGCGCAGTGATTTCAGCAAGCGTGTCCGTCGCCAATGCGGGTGTTATTATTGGCGGAACGCGTGTCGTCTATGATGGCAATAAAAAAGAAGCTTCCATTGATGTTAACAACCCGGATAAGACGCCGTACCTTATTCAGTCATGGGTTGAGACATTAAATGGTGGCGCTGAGAAAGCTCCTTTTATTATTACCCCTCCGTTGTATCGACTCGATGGCGGTCAGCAAAACATTGAGCGTGTCGTGGTGATCGGCAATTTGCCACAGGATAAGGAAAGTCTCTACTGGCTGAATATTAAAGCGATACCGTCAGCGCCCAAAAAAGATAATACGCTGCAAATTGCAATTAAAACGCGCATTAAGCTGATATACCGTCCGGCAGGCTTAAAGTCTCAGCAGCCGCAGGAGTTGAGTCATCAGTTAACCTGGCGTCGGAATGGAAATCAACTTCAGGTTACCAACCCAACCAGCTATGTCATTAACTTTAATGAAATCAGTCTGGGCGGTAAAAAAATTGAAAATGTTTCGTATGTACTTCCTGGGGAATCAATGAATTTCACGCTGCCTGCTGGCGCTAACTCAACCTCTGTTAATTATAAAGTCATTAATGATTATGGAGCGGTGAGTGACGTGCAAAGCGCAAGCTTGTGAAAATAATTGGTTTTGGAATGTCGTTTCCAAGGTGACGTGAATGATGATAGTAAGGGAATATAATAATTTTAAACCTGCGCGATTGGCTTTACTGATTGCATTTGCCCTTGCTGGCTCAGTGCAGAATGCCATGGCGCGTGATTACTTCAACCCGGACCTGGTTGAACTCGATAATCCGCAAAATGGAGGTAAAGCCGATCTCGCTGCGTTTGAAGCGGGCTCGCAGGCGCCGGGAACCTATCACGTCGATGTGATGCTGGATAACGAACTTGTTGATACGCGTGATATCGAATTCAAAACCTCTGGTGCTCCCAATGATGAGGGGAAATTAGAACCTTGTCTGACCGTGGAGCAGCTTAAAGAGTGGGGCGTAAAAACCGAGCTATTCCCGGCGCTGGCGGTGGACAACGAGCGTTGTGCGAACCTGCACGCGATACCATCCGGATCCACTGAATTCCAGTTTGGCGCACAGCGTCTGCTCATCAGCATCCCGCAGGCGGCCATTTCTCGTCAGGCGCGTGGATACGTTCCACCAGAACAGTGGGATGACGGTATCACGGCTGCGCTGCTCAACTACAGCCTGAGTGGCGCCAACAACCGCTCGCGCAACGGGAGCAGTGATACCAGCAACACGCAGTACGCTAATTTGCGTCCGGGAATCAACATCGGGCCATGGCGTCTGCGCAACTACACGACCTGGTCACGGGATGAAGATGGCAAGGACAAATGGGACAGCGTTTACACCTACGCCCAGCGCGCGATCGTTCCGCTAAAAGCGCAGATGACCCTTGGCGATAGCACTGCGCCCGCTGATGTCTTCGACAGCATGCCGTTCCGCGGTGCGCAGCTGGCCTCCGATGATGATATGCAACCCGACTCCCTCAAAGGGTATGCACCCGTTGTCCGCGGTATCGCGCGTACCAATGCGCAGGTCATTGTCCGTCAGAATGGGTATGAGATTTACCAGACCTACGTTGCGCCTGGTGCCTTCGAGATTACGGATATGTATCCGACAGGGGGAGCAGGCGATCTGCAGGTCACGATAAAAGAGGCTGACGGTAGCATTCAACAATTCACCGTTCCCTTTGCGTCATTGCCTGTACTGCAGCGAGAAGGGCGATTTAAGTACGCCGTCACGGGTGGGCAATATCGTTCCTACAACAGTAGTGTAGATAAGACGCCGTTTGCGCAAATTACGGGCATCTATGGCTTACCGTATGGCTTAACGGCATACGGCGGTGGTCAAACGTCCAGCCGCTACCAGTCGGTCGCTGCCGGTATGGGTAAGAACATGGGAGATCTCGGCGCAGTTTCTGTCGACGTCATTCAGGCATGGTCCACCCCACAAAATCTGCCGAGCGATAGCGGCCAGTCCTGGCGAGCACGCTACAGTAAGAACTTTGTCAACACCGGCACTAACTTTGCTATTGCAGGCTACCGCTATTCGACCAAAGGCTTTTACGGTATGCAGGAAGTGCTTGATTCTTATGGCGATAACGGTGTGATGCAAAACAGACGTCGTAACCGTATGGAGCTGACGATGAACCAGTCTCTGGGCGGTTCATTAGGCTCGATCATGGTGAGCGCTGCCCGTGAAGATTACTGGAATTCCGGGCGCGCGATGGAGTCCTGGAGTCTGGGGTATAACAATTTCTGGAACGGCATCAGCTACGGTTTGACGTATACCTCAACGCGTAACGGGACGCCTGGTACCTACGGTAACCCGACGAGCTATGACAAAGACCGGATGGTGGCGTTTAACATCAGCGTGCCGCTGGATAAATTCCTGCCGCAGACGTGGGCAAACTACAGCGTCAATAACAGTAAAAATAGCGGAACGACCCATACGGTTGGCATCAACGGCACCGCGCTGGAAAACAATGCCCTGAACTGGAACGTTCAGCAGGGATATGGCAGCAATAATGTCGGATACAGCGGCAACGTGAACGGTGATTACAAGGGGACCTATGCTGAGGTGACGGCCGGATACAGCTACGACCAGAACAATGAGCGTCTGAACTACGGTATCCAGGGCGGGGTCATTGCGCATGCTGACGGCGTGACGTTATCGCAACCGCTGGGCGAAACGAACGTTCTGGTAAAAGTGCCGGGAGCGAAAGGTCTGACGGTGCGAAACCAAACGGGCGCGAAAACGGACTATCGGGGATATACCACGGTAAATAACGTCAACGTCTACCGTAAAAACGATATCGTAATCGACCCAGAAAGTATGTCCGATGATGTAGAACTGGATCTCACGACCCGAACCGTTGTGCCGACTCGCGGAGCTATTGTTCGCGCTGAATATACAGCCAACGTTGGTCAGCGTGCATTGTTTACGTTATTGCGCGGTAACGGGCAGCCCATTCCCTTTGGGGCGATTGTCAGCGTGGGTGGTATTAAAAACAGCGGCTTTATTGTCGGCGATAATGGACAGGTTTATCTCACAGGCCTAGGCGAGAATGTCGACCTTATCGCGCAATGGGGTGAGGGTAGTGATAAGCAGTGTAAAGCCTCATACGTTTTAAAACCTACCGATGTTAAAAATAACATTGCGGTTGTCAGTACTGTCTGTCGATAGGAAAGAAAATGAATGCATTTAAATATTTTTTGCTGTTGCTTTTGACGTTAATATCCGTAGAAAGCTTTGCAGGCTGTACGAACAATATCGCTACGCAAAACTTTAATTTAAATTTTAATACAATTACTGCGCAGCGGGACGTGGCGCCAGGAACGGTTGTCGCTGCACAGTCGGGTATTTACAATGTGAATTTCTCATGTACTGATTCCTCGAATACCTATCAGGAAGCGATGAACGGTACCTCTCTGGGAAATAACCTTTATGATATAGGCGTAAGTGGGTACGGCATACGTGTGTCAGAAAATGATTCAGGCGGCGGGTTCCACCACTACTTTCCTATGGCATTTGCTCTTGGTACTTATAGCGCGTCATATATGTATAAAGTTGAGTTGGTCAGGACATCTGATCCTGCTGCATCCGGATCGCTACGCAGCGGTCAAATTGCTAACGTATCTATTTCAAACCAATTTTTCATTGCGACATGGAACATCACTGGCGGAAGCATTACGACACTTGCCTGTAGTCTTTCTTCTGGATCGCTGAGTTTTCCGATAGGTAATATCCCTGCGACAAGCTTTGGCTCAACAGTGGGTACAACGCCAGTTAATACTCAGGTTTCGCAGACTCTCGGCTTAACCTGCAATCCTGGCGCAAATATCAACATTTCTTTGAGTGGACAGCAAAACCCTGATGTGGCCAATACCAGCGTTTTAGCGTTATCGGGTCAGGGTGGCCCGGGGGTAGCGCAGGGAGTAGGTGTACAAATATTATATGGTGGTACACCTCTTAATCTTAATAATACCGTTTTCCTGCAGCAATCTGGCGGTGGGTTGGCGTCATTCCCAATCGTGGCCCGTTATTATCAGACTAAATCTGTTGTTTTACCTGGGACAGCGAACACAACAGCAACGTTGAACATTACCTATCAATAAGGGGGAAGATATGAATATTAAATGTTTAGTCCTGAGCTTGTCAGCAATGATACCGTTTTTGTCTTATTCAGCAGATACGGTAAATATTAACGTGACAGGTAATATCGTGGCATCACCCTGTATTGTCAACGGAGGAGCAAGCAGCCTTAATGTTGATTTAGGTAATATTCAGGCAACAGCACTGGCAGCTCCTGACTCATCATCTACTGCGGTACCGTTTACACTGACAGTCACAAATTGCCCAACAGGCACCAGTACTGTCCGAGCTGATATAGGGGGTTCTGCATCACATGATGCGCCTAATCTTTATGAGAATTCAGGTACGGCAGGGAATGTTTATGTTGTTTTGTATAATGGCGTGACGGGTGATTCTTTAGGTCCTGGTTCTACAGTATTTTTACCAGTGCAGAGCGACCGTACAGCATCGATGGCACTTAAAGCTGGCGCATATTCTCTTTATGGCAATACGACACCTGGTACGATTAATTCGGTTATAATTGTTACAATGAGTTATCAGTGAAAGTAAAATTATATGAATACTAAACTCTTTTTATCTGCCTTCCTCTTGAGTTCAGCCCCGTTAATTACCTGCGCTGATACCAATATCAACGTTACAGGCCAGGTTATTGCCAGCCCGTGTGTCGTTGACACGGGCACCGTTTCGAAAGTGGTCAATCTGGGGGAAGATACAAAGCAGAATCTCATTAATGCCGGTGATGGGGGCGTCTGGTCTGATTTTGATCTGCTGGTGCAAAGTTGCCCAGCTGGCACCAGCAGCGTAACGGCCAAATTTACCGGTAATGCCGATACGCAAGATCCCACGGCGTGGAAAAACAGCGGGACCAGCAACAATGTGGCATTACGTATTGCCAGCAGGGATCATGCGACAACATATAGCGTGAACAGCACAATGCAGGTGAATGTCGACAGCAGCACGCGCAGTTCGACATTCCCGCTGTCAGCGAGAATGTTTACGCCGCAGGGAAATTCCACTGCCGGAACGTTCCAGTCAGTAATGAACGTTGATTTTACCTATCAATAACGGCTGAAATATCTTTTTCAAAATAATAAGTTTGAGACCTCCATGTTGATTAATTCCTTGCTTGGGCATGCTATATGTGGTGTTCGGTTCCAGCCTATCTATTCTTCACAGGAAAACAAGATAAAGGCATGGGAGATGCTAAGTACCTTACGTCAGGGAATTGACTGCGAAACGTTTTTTGAAAAGATGTCTTTAAATGCAAGCTCTCGTTTGCTGCGCTGGCAGTTGCGTATAATTTCTCTGTGTGAAGAGGCCGGTGACTATTTTATTAACGTCCCCGCAAGGTTATTATGCCAATCCGAATTGGTCAGTGAAATATTGCCCAGCCTGCGTTCTGGTATCGTTATTGAGGTGCAAGATCCATGCAATTTCATTTTGCTAACAAATGAAGAGCGAGACAGTTTTAATACATTGCATCAGAAGATAAAAAAAACAGGTGCAAAGATATGGTTAGATGATGTTAAAAGCGAGCATTTAGCGCTGCTGGGTGAACGTATTAGCGTATTTGATGGCGTTAAAGTAGATAAAAAAAGCTTATGGGAAAATAGATGTACCCCCTGGGTCTTACAATCAATGATAGCTTACTGCTCAGTAATGGTAGAGCAAGTACTTATTGAAGGCATCGAAGATAACGAGCTCTTTGCTTTGGCTCAGGGTTCAGGGTGCAATTTAATGCAGGGATTTCTTTGGCCTGAAAAAAGGTTGAATATTGATTATGTCTCGGTCTAATAAATGATAAATGTTTTAATTAAAGAAGATGACTTTTTATATCACCATAGCCTCAGGTCATTTGTTGAAGATTTTTTTAACAATGAATATGCAAAAAACGTCAATTTTCTCAAAGGCTATGAGGTGGAGAATATTGCTCGGGCGGAAATAATCGTTTATGCGTTCAGCAAAGGTGAGCATTATACCTGTTTCCCAGAATTAAAGTGTGCGCCTAAATGCGCCATCATTGGTATTATAGAAGCGGAAGAACCGTCATCATCGTTTTTACCGTTCTGCATTCAGCAGACTTTCTTTGTGTCACGCTCAGCGCCACTCTATCTGTTGAAAAGGGTATTCCGTCAGGCATGGGGTGCATACAGTGCTTCCGCTCTCCCTTTCTTTTCAAAAGCCTGCGAAAGCTGTAAGCATAAAACGTTATCACAGCGCGAATTAAATATAATGGCCGGGATTTACAAGGGGGAATCCGTCAAAAACATAGCCAGGGAGATGATGCTCACGCCAAAGACGGTCTATGCCCATAAGTATGCTGTTATGCATAAGTACAACCTGAGCAATGAGCACGAGTTGCTTGAACTCCTGAACAGCTTACTGGAAAAACGCTGTAACCCGAATTTGTTTCGCGAAGCATTAGATCAATTTCGTTAGGGAATTACCCGGCCAAAAAGATGATCATCCCAGTGCCGGGTAAAACTTTTGCTAATTCCTGTTTTCCTCAGACGTTCGCCGCACTTATCAGCCGCGACTTCATGGACTGATACGCCGATGCGGCATAGTCCTCTGCCCAGCGCTGGTCCTCAATGGCCTCCAGCTGCACCGCGCAGTACTTCGTTTCCGGGGTTTTGGAGATGGGATCGAGGTTATCCTGGGTTAGCTCGTTGCAGGCGCCAATCCACCACTGATAGGTCATATAAACGGCCCCGGCGTTGATGCGCTCGCTGATGCTTGCGCGGGAAATTACTTTCCCCCGGCGGGAGCGCACCCAGACCAGCTGTCCGTCGGTAATGCCCAGCTTGTCCGCATCGGCAGGGTTCATTTGCACCCGACCCGGCTCGTCGGCCAGGCTTTGCAGCGCGGCACAGTTCCCGGTCATGGAGCGGCAGGAGTAGTGGCCCACCTCGCGGACCGTACAGAGCACCAGCGGGAAATCCGCATCCGGAGTTTCCGCCGGCGCGCGCCACGGTGCGGCAAAGAGCTGCCCTTTACCGCTCGGGGTATCGAACTGATTATCTTTGTACAGGTACGGCGTACCGGGATGATCCAGCGTCGGGCACGGCCATTGAACGTGACCCATCTCGCCCATTTTTTCATACGTCACGCCGTAGAAGAGCGGGCACAGCTCGCGCATCTCGTCCCAGATCTGCTGGTTGGAGTCATAATGCATCGGGTAGCCCATCTCGGTGGCGAGCAGGCTGATGATCTCCCAGTCGCGCTTCACGTTGCCGCTGGCTTCAATGGCTTTGCCAAAACGCTGGAAGCCGCGATCGGCACAGGTAAAGACGCCGCCATGTTCACCCCATGAGGTAGCCGGAAGCAGAACGTCCGCCACCTCTGCCGTTTTGGTCATAAAGATGTCCTGAACCACGACAAAATCGAGCGCTTCAAAACCGCTGCGCACCAGGCCGAGATCGGCTTCCGTCTGGAGCGGATCTTCTCCCATGATGTAATAGGCTTTGACCTTGCCTTCCAGCGCAAGATGCGGCACTTCGGTAATGCGCGTCCCGACGCGATCGTCCATTTTATTGACATCAATTCCCCAGGCATCGGCGAACTTCTGCCGGACCGCCGGGTCGGTCACATCCTGATAGCCGGGGAACATATTCGGCAGGACGCCCATATCGCAGGCACCCTGGACGTTGTTCTGACCGCGCACCGGCCCGACGCCGACGGCGGGGCGACCGAGATTCCCGGTCAGCAGCGCCAGGCTGGAAAGCCCTTTGACCACATCAACGGCCTGACCAAACTGGGTCACACCCATTCCCCACATCACGGTAGCGGAAGGAGCCGCCGCAAAGGTGCGCATCGCCTGGCGAACATCACGGGCGGGGATGCCGGTAAGATGTTCGACCTTCTCAGGCGCATAGTCTTTTACCGTTTGCCGGTAGGCCTCAAGCCCCTCCGTAAAACGCGCCACGTAGCTTTTGTCGTACAGCTCCTCTTCCAGCAGCACATAGCCAAAGGCGTTCACCAGCGCCATGTTGCTGCCGTTTTTCAGCTGAAGATGTTGGTCGGCAATACGCGCCGTTTCAATACGGCGCGGATCGCAGACAATAATTTTTGCGCCGTTTTCACGCGCTTTCAGCACGCGGCGGGCAACGATAGGGTGGGAGTCCGCGCAGTTATAGCCAAACACCAGCAGGCATTTTGAGTTTTCAATATCGTTAATGGAGTTGCTCATCGCGCCGTTGCCGAGCGTTTCCTGTAAACCCGCCACGGACGGACCATGACAGACGCGCGCGCAGCAGTCCACGTTGTTGGTGTTCAGCACCGCGCGGGCAAACTTTTGCATCACGTAGTTGGTTTCATTGCCGGTGCCGCGAGAGGAGCCGGTGGTCATGATCGACCGCGGCCCGTGCTGCGCTTTAATGCTGCTGAGCCTGTGGGCGGTGTAGCGGATCGCCTCTTCCCAGGTAACGGGGGTGAAGGCTTCGCCTTTGCGGTAGCGGATCATGGGCTGGGTAAGGCGGGGGGTGAGAAGACGGGTGTCGTTGAGGAAGTCCCAGCCGTAAAACCCTTTCAGACATAAGGTGCCCTGGTTTGTGACCCCCTCTGCCGCTTCGGCACGGATGATACGGTTATTTTCAACGACAAGGTTCAATTTACAGCCTGCACCGCAGTACGGGCAGACGCTGGCGATCTTTTTCATCAATAACAGACCTGTTAAGAAATGAAGCAAAGTTGACTGGAAAAACCAGTCCCGTATGCGGAGATAAGCAGAAAGCGTGCCAGGTTGGCTTTGCGTGAATTACAGGGTGTTATGGGGGAGGGCGCGTGTCATCGTCAGGCCGATCGTCAGTTTTGACGATGACACGTTAGGGGGCGCGGCGAGCAGGAATTCAGAGATCGTCCATGGTGTAACCCACCACGATTTCCAGCGTCTTACGAATCACATCCGCCTGAACCACGTCGTTGGTGGATTCCAGCGTCTGAATGAGCCAGAGGATGATCGCTTTATTGGAAAGATGACCTTCGGAGGCCAGAACACAGCGTACTGCAGTAGAAAAAATAGCGGACTCTTCAGCAAAACGATCGCCTGCATGGCGGAAATACTCCGCCAGCGCACTGTCTAAAAAAGCAGAGTGATATTCGGGTTGAAGCTGAATATTTTGTCTCATTTGTTCTCACCGTAGCTGTTAAATTGCAGTCAATGTATTTTTTTGGGATCGGACGGTTTTCCACTTCCAAATAACGGCACTACATTGTCTCGGTTATCGTTGAGAGATCCCTCTCTTTTTGATCGTCCTTGCGCGGTTCTGCGACGTGTAAAGGCGATGCTGTTTGAGCCGATCTCGGCAATCACCATCGCAAGTGTCTCCCGCCGCTGGGGATCCTTTTCATGTTCTTTCATGACCCGCAGACGCTGTAGCAAGCCTTCTGTTGTCACCGGCCCCCGCTCTTTCAGAAGAGAGAGAACGGCTTCACCGATAAGCTGGTCTATCAGTCGGTCTGCGTTACTGCGATTCATATCCTTACCGTTCGAAGAGCAGACCAAGCAGCATGTGGTAATGCTCTTCCTCTTCCGGGCCGTCGGCCTTTTCGAGGCGACTCAGCAATTTTGTACAAAGCGATTTGCGATTAAGGTTTCGCCCGTCGCTGAGAATTTCAACAACCACCTGGCCCAGCGTTTCCTGTTGGGTCGGAAGCGCGGCTTTTTCGAAGTACTGTGCGATTGCTGCTGCGGAATCTGCGACGTAACCTTTCTGCTGCATGTTTCGCTCCTGTAAAATTTTGTAATCAGTAACGTTACATTTAAGGTATACACAATTTCCAAATCTGTACATCTAAAATGTACAGATTTTTAGATTTTTTTCGATATATCTTATAAATCATTTATTTTTCATTGCGTTGGGTTGGCGTTGTGATGGGGGTAGAGTGCAGGATATTTTGTACAAAAAGCGCATGTGCTGGTAAGTTGTACAGCCGAGTCAAACGGTCTCATTAACTGCCGTAAATGGTTGAGATGTAAATTATTTGTCAGGCAATTAATGTGCTATAAATAAACATTCCCCACGTCTTTTGTGGCCAAAACCCTAACCCCCTAGGAATAGCATGCTCACAACCATCATTTACCGCAGTCATATCTGCGAGGACGTTCCAGTGAAAGCGCTGGAAGCAATGGTCGCTGCTGCAAATCGTAAAAATCGGCAATCCAATGTCACGGGGATCCTGCTGTTTAACGGCACACATTTTTTTCAACTGCTTGAAGGGCCGGTGGAGCACGTTTCGGCTATCTATGAGCAGATCTGCAACGACCCGCGCCACCATAACGTGGTCGAGTTAATGCGCGATCACGGCCCTGTCCGGCGTTTTGGCAACGTGGGTATGGAGCTTTTTGATTTGCGCCACTTCGACCGGGACGAGGTGCTGCAGCAGATACTTAATAAGGGGACGACACGCTACCAGCTGGCCTATAACGATCGCCCTCTGCAGTTTTTCCGCACCTTTGTCGAGGCCACGGAAAAAGCGAACTATTTTGAACTGCCGCCTGCGGATACATGGGATTTCGTA
Source organism: Enterobacter sp. EC_64 (assembly GCF_019584165.1). NCBI lineage: Bacteria > Pseudomonadati > Pseudomonadota > Gammaproteobacteria > Enterobacterales > Enterobacteriaceae > Enterobacter > Enterobacter sp. EC_64. Next base: position 126,004 of record NZ_VDAS01000009.1, on the reverse strand, counting down.
CGCGAAGAGACGCGTTTGTCCGCACAGCCTGAGGTGGTCGCGAAAGGGGCGGATTGCAGCTTCGCGTTCCAGCCGATAGTCGATCCGTTTATGCAGCAGGTTGTCTCCTGGGAGGCGCTTCTCCGCACCCCGTCCGGCGACTCGCCGGGGGCCTATTTCGCCAGCCTTCCGCAGGAGGAAGTGTACACCTCTGATTTGCAGAGCAAGCAGGTGGCTCTGTCTATGGCCAGCGCGCTGGGGTTACAGGACCAGACGTTATCCCTGAACCTGCTGCCTATGACGCTGGTTAACATTCCCAACGCCGTGGATTTTCTGCTCACCGCGATTGAAGCAAACGGGTTTGTACCTGAGCAAATCGTGGTGGAGTTCACCGAGAGCGAAGCCATTTCCCGTTTTGATGAATTCACGGATTCGGTCAGGCAATTAAAAAGCGCGGGTATCAGCGTGACGATCGATCACTTTGGTGCCGGTTTTGCCGGGCTGCAGCTGCTGGCCCACTTCCAGCCTGACAGAATTAAGATTAATCGCGATCTGGTCGCGAACGTGCATAAAAGTGGCCCCCGACAGGCCATCATTCAGGCGATCATCAAATGCTGTTCCTCGCTTGAAATCCAGTTCTGCGCGGTGGGGGTAGAGAAGGCAGAAGAGTGGATGTGGCTGGAATCTGCGGGAATTTCCCAGTTCCAGGGGCATCTTTTTGCCAGCCCCCGGCACGGCGGTATTCCAGCCATTGCCTGGCCGGAGAAAAAGTTCGAATTGTGATAAAGCTGTACACAATCTGGCAGTCGTTACTGTACGAACGGTAAATTTTATACAACAATGTATTAACAGGTGGATGGGGTGGTAAGCCATTCACCCGTTCAAAATGCGGTCTTAGTTATACAAATGGTTTGTACAATCTGATAAGGTTGGTGCAGTTAGGTATGGAAGTTCTGAGCGTGAGGGAGTTAATGGCCTATTACAGTATCGGCGAAGTGGCCGAACGATGCGGTATCAACCCCGTTACGCTGCGTGCCTGGCAGCGCCGTTATGGATTGTTGAAGCCGCAGCGCAGCGAAGGGGGCCATCGTCAGTTTGACGATGAAGATATCCTGCGTATAGAAGAGATCAAACGCCTGATGAAGAGCGGCGTTTCGGTCGGGAAAGTAAAAGCCTTGCTGGAAAACAAGGAAGTGTTGACTCAGGGCAACTGGGTCTCGTTCCAGGAAGAGATGATGACCGTTCTGCGCTACGCCAGCCCGGCAAAGCTGCGCGCCAAAATTGGCGAGTTCCGCCGCGATCACCCGATAGATTCCCTGATTGACAATATCATTTCTCCCGTCCGTCAGCGGATGAACCAGGACCAAAATACCGTGCGTCACATGGCGAGCCTGTTAGACGGTGTCCTGATTGAATTCGCGATTGCAAGCCTGGCGGAGTCCCGTAAGAAAGCCGGTAAAGACGCTCTCCTGATCGGCTGGGAGTGCGATGACCGCACCCATCTGTGGCTCGAAGCCGCGCGCTTAGCGCAGAAGGGCTGGCACATCGACGTCCTGGCAGAACCGATTGATTCGCCGCGTCCTGAACTGTTCCCGGGACAAAAAATCTTCGTCTGGACGGGGAAATCGCCAACGCCTCGACAGCAGGAACAGCTCGACCACTGGCGTGAACAGGGGTTTGCTGTCTCATTTCATCATTAAGTGTAAGAGGCCTTGAGGGCCTTTTTTTATTTTTGTCACTTTCCATGCAAAAGCTATCTCAAAAATAGGCATTTCCAATGCATATTTTACGTTTCTCCTCTCCTACCCATATGCCACGACAAAATGCATTATTAATCAATGTATTGAACAATTAAATCCATCCTGCCTGCATCTTGTCACAGGGTCTATGCTTAATAAAAGTAGGCAAAAAGGGCGGTTTAGCCGAATGCCCCTGCTGACAGAGGGTTGAAGTGATAATCGTTATCACTAACATGGTGTTATGCCCTGATGGCTTATCAGATGAGGTGGACCTATGGAACTGCATTCAGAAACCTTTAATCCTGCCGATTTTGCCTGGCGCGGGTTAACGCTCACGCCAGCGGCGGCGGCACATATTCACGAGCTGGTGGCGAAAAAGCCCGAGATCCTCGGCGTGCGTTTAGGTGTCAAACAGACCGGCTGCGCAGGTTTCGGTTACGTGCTTGATACCGTCACCGAACCCGAGAAAGATGACCTGGTGTTCGAGACCGACGGCGCAAAACTGTACGTCGCGCTGCAGGCCATGCCCTTTATCGACGGCACCGAAGTGGACTACATCCGCGAAGGCTTAAACCAGTTATTCAAATTTCATAACCCAAAAGCCCAGAACGAATGCGGCTGCGGCGAAAGCTTTGGGGTATAGGCGGAACTATGTCTCGTAATACTGAAGCAACGAGTGAAGTAAATACCTGGAGCGGCGGGCACCTCAACTATAAAGAGGGGTTCTTCACCCAGCTGCAGACCGATGAGCTGGCAAAAGGCATCAACGAGGATGTCGTGCGGGCGATCTCGGCGAAACGTAACGAGCCCGAGTGGATGCTGGAGTTTCGCCTGAGCGCCTACCGCGCCTGGCTGGAGATGGAAGAGCCGCACTGGCTGAAAGCCCACTACGATAAGCTTAATTATCAGGATTACAGCTACTACTCCGCGCCCTCCTGCGGCAGCTGCGATGACACCTGCGCCTCGCAGCCCGGCGCGGTGCAGCAAACCGGCGCGGAGAACAGTTTCCTCAGCAAAGAGGTAGAAGAGGCGTTTAACCAGCTGGGCGTACCGGTGCGCGAAGGGAAAGAGGTGGCGGTGGACGCTATCTTTGACTCGGTCTCGGTGGCCACCACCTACCGCGAGAAGCTGGCAGAGAAGGGGATCATTTTCTGCTCCTTCGGCGAAGCGATTCACGATCATCCTGAACTGGTGAAAAAGTACATCGGAACCGTGGTGCCCTCTAACGACAACTTCTTTGCGGCGCTTAACGCGGCGGTGGCCTCGGACGGCACCTTTATTTACGTGCCGAAAGGCGTGCGCTGTCCGATGGAGCTTTCCACCTATTTCCGCATTAATGCCGAAAAAACCGGCCAGTTCGAACGTACCATTCTGGTCGCGGATGAAGGCAGCTACGTCAGCTACATCGAAGGGTGTTCCGCACCTGTGCGCGATAGCTATCAGCTGCACGCGGCGGTGGTGGAGGTCATCATCCATAAAGACGCCGAGGTGAAATACTCGACGGTGCAAAACTGGTTCCCGGGCGACGGCAATACCGGCGGCATCCTGAACTTCGTGACCAAGCGTGCGCTGTGCGAAGGGGAAAACAGCAAAATGTCGTGGACCCAGTCCGAAACCGGCTCGGCCATCACCTGGAAATACCCGAGCTGCATCCTGCGCGGGGATAACTCCATCGGCGAGTTTTACTCGGTGGCGCTTACCAGCGGCCATCAGCAGGCGGACACCGGCACCAAGATGATCCACATTGGTAAAAACACCAGATCGACCATCATCTCGAAAGGGATTTCCGCCGGACACAGTCAGAACAGCTATCGCGGGCTGGTGAAAATCATGCCGACGGCGACCAATGCGCGAAACTTCACCCAGTGTGACTCGATGCTGATTGGCGCTGACTGCGGGGCGCATACCTTCCCATACGTCGAATGCCGTAATAACACGGCCCAGCTGGAGCACGAGGCGACCACGTCACGGATTGGGGAAGATCAGCTCTTCTACTGCCTGCAGCGCGGGATCAGCGAAGAGGATGCCATCTCGATGATCGTCAACGGCTTCTGTAAGGACGTGTTCTCTGAACTGCCGCTGGAATTTGCCGTTGAAGCCCAGAAACTCCTCGCCATCAGTCTTGAACACAGCGTCGGTTAAGGAAAGCACATGTTAAGCATTAAAGATTTACAGGTCAGCGTAGAAGATAAAGCCATCCTGCGTGGCCTCAATTTTGACGTCAAGCCGGGCGAAGTCCACGCCATCATGGGGCCGAACGGTTCCGGGAAAAGTACGCTTTCTGCGACGCTGGCGGGACGCGAAGATTATGAGGTGACTCACGGCTCGGTCGAATTTAACGGCAAAGATCTGCTGGAGATGTCGCCGGAAGACCGCGCGGGCGAGGGCATCTTTATGGCCTTCCAGTATCCGGTAGAAATCCCCGGCGTCAGCAACCAGTTCTTCCTGCAAACCGCGCTCAACGCGGTGCGGAAATACCGGGGGCTGGAGGCGCTCGACCGCTTCGACTTCCAGGATTTAATGGAAGAGAAAATCAAGCTGCTGAAAATGCCGGAAGATTTGCTCACCCGCTCGGTGAACGTCGGTTTTTCCGGCGGTGAGAAAAAGCGTAACGACATTCTGCAGATGGCGGTGCTGGAGCCCGAGCTGTGCATTCTGGATGAGACCGATTCCGGTCTGGATATCGATGCCCTGAAGATTGTCGCCGACGGGGTGAACGCCCTGCGCGACGGCAAGCGCTCGTTTATTATCGTCACCCACTACCAGCGCATTCTGGACTACATCAAGCCGGATTACGTCCACGTGCTTTACCAGGGACGCATTGTGAAATCCGGTGATTTCACGCTGGTTAAACAACTGGAGGAGCAGGGTTATGGCTGGCTTACCGAACAGCAGTAATGCGCTCCAGCAGTGGCACCGGCTGTTTGAAGCCCAGGGCGGCACGCGCTCTGAGCAGGCGCAACAGCATCTGCAGCAGATGCTGCGTCTTGGCCTGCCGACGCGCAAGCATGAGAACTGGAAATATACCCCGCTCGATGGCCTGCTGAACGCCGAGTTTGTGACCCGTCTGGCGGATCTCAACCCAGCGCAGCGCGACGCGTTGGCCTTGCGTGTCGATGCCGTGCGCCTGGTGTTTGTCGACGGACAGTTCCGCCCTGAGCTGAGCGACACGCTCCAGGAGAGCGGCTTTGAGATTGAGATAAACGACGATCGCCAGCGCCTGAGCGCCCCGGTTCAGCCTGAGGTCTTTCTGCACCTGACCGAAAGCCTGGCCCGCAGCGTGACGCATATCGGCGTGAAGCGTAACCAGCGTCCGGCCAAACCGCTGCTGCTGATGCACATCACTCAGGGTCTGGACGGCGCCGAAATCAATACCGCGCACTATCGCCACCATCTTGAGCTGGCGGAGGGGGCGGAGGCCACGGTCATCGAACACTACGTCAGCCTCAATGAGACACGTCACTTTACCGGGTCGCGACTGACGATGAACGTGGCGGCGAATGCCCAGCTACACCACATCAAGCTGGCGTTTGAGAATGCGCAGAGCCACCACTTTGCCCATAACGACATTGTCCTGGGACAGGATGCCGCCGCGTACAGCCACAGCTTCCTGCTTGGCGGGGCGGTGCTGCGCCACAACACCAGCACGCAGCTTAACGGTGAAAACACCACGCTGCGCATCAACAGCCTGGCGATGCCGGTTAAATCAGAAGTGTGTGACACGCGCACGTGGCTGGAGCACAACAAAGGCTACTGCAACAGCCGCCAGCTGCACAAAACCATCGTGAGTGATAAAGGGCGCGCGGTGTTTAACGGCCTGATTAACGTGGCGCAGCACGCCATTAAAACCGACGGGCAGATGACCAACAACAATCTGCTGTTAGGTCGCCTTGCAGAGGTGGACACCAAGCCGCAGCTGGAGATCTACGCCGACGACGTGAAATGCAGCCACGGTGCGACGGTCGGGCGAATCGACGACGAGCAGATGTTCTACCTGCGCTCTCGCGGCATCGACCAGCAGGCGGCGCAGAAAATGATTATCTACGCGTTTGCCGCCGAACTGACGGAAGCGCTGCACGATGGTCAGTTAAAACTGCAGGTGCTGGATCGGATCGGTCAGCGCCTGCCTGGAGGCGAAGCATGAGTTTTCCCGTCGAAAAAGTACGGGCAGATTTCCCGGTTCTGACCCGTGAAGTAAACGGTCTGCCGCTGGCCTACCTGGACAGCGCGGCCAGCGCGCAGAAGCCGAATCAGGTGGTGGATGCCGAAGCTGAGTTCTATCGCCACGGCTATGCTGCCGTGCATCGCGGTATTCACACCCTGAGCGCCGAGGCGACCCAGCGGATGGAAAACGTGCGCACGCAGCTTGCTGCCTTCCTTAACGCCCGCTCGCCGGAAGAACTGGTCTTTGTTCGCGGGACCACCGAAGGGATCAACCTTGTTGCTAACAGCTGGGGCAACGCGCAGGTCCACGCGGGGGATAACATCATCATCACCCAGATGGAGCACCACGCCAATATCGTGCCGTGGCAGATGCTCTGCGAGCGCGTAGGGGCGCAGCTGCGGGTGATCCCGCTAAACGCTGACGGGACGCTTCAGCTTGAGCAGCTTGACCTCTTGCTGGACGACCGCACGCGGCTGGTGGCGGTTACCCAGGTCTCCAACGTGCTGGGGACAGAAAACCCGGTGGCAGAGATCGTCGACAAGGCCCATCAGGCGGGCGCAAAGGTCCTGATTGACGGCGCGCAGGCGGTGATGCACCACGCGGTTGACGTCCAGGCGCTGGAGTGTGATTTCTACGTCTTTTCAGGCCACAAGCTCTATGGGCCGACCGGGATTGGCGTGCTGTATGTGAAAGAAGAGATCCTGCAGGCGATGCCGCCGTGGGAAGGGGGCGGGTCGATGATCGCCACCGTTAGCCTGACGGAAGGCACAACCTACGCGCGCGCCCCGTGGCGTTTTGAGGCGGGCACGCCCAACACCGGGGGCATTATCGGGCTGGGGGCGGCGGTCTCTTACGTCTCTGCCATCGGTCTTGATGCCATTCAGGAGTATGAACAGCTGCTGATGCACTACGCGCTTGCAGAGCTTGCCAGCGTGCCGGATTTGACCCTCTACGGGCCTGCCAACCGGCAAGGGGTAATCGCGTTTAATCTTGGGAAACACCACGCCTATGACGTGGGCAGTTTCCTCGATAACTACGGCGTGGCGGTCCGCACCGGGCACCACTGCGCCATGCCGCTGATGGCGTTTTACCAGGTACCGGCAATGTGCCGCGCATCGCTGGTGATGTACAACACGACGGAAGAGGTCGACAGGCTGGTGGCGGGGCTGAAGCGCATTCATCAGCTGCTGGGCTAACGGAGAGGCGAAAGATGGCAGAGCTGCCGGACAAAGATAAATTACTGCGCAACTTCTCGCGTTGCGCAAACTGGGAAGAGAAGTATCTCTATATCATCGAGCTGGGACAGCGTTTGCCGCCGCTCGGTGAAGAGGCGCACAGCCCGGAGAACAGTATTCAGGGCTGCCAGAGCCAGGTGTGGATTGTGATGGCGCAGTCGGATGACGGCACGATCGAATTGCGCGGCGACAGCGATGCCGCCATTGTAAAAGGGCTTATTGCGGTCGTCTTTAGCCTTTACCAGCAGATGTCGGCGCAGGATATCCTCGCGTTCGATGTCCGTCCGTGGTTTGAAAAAATGGCCTTAACCCAACACCTCACCCCGTCCCGTTCACAGGGACTGGAAGCGATGATTCGCGCCATTCGCGCCAAAGCTGCAATCCTTAGCTAGACTTACAGAACAGCATTCATTCTGTTTCGCGAGGTGGTTCCCGCCTCGCTGGTTTTTCAGCTTTCTGGCGTTCTGTCAGTGAATAAGGAATCTCAGCATGAAGCGCGCGTCTCTCATTACTCTATTACTCCTCAGTTCGCTCGGAGCCCTTCATTCGGCCCGCGCGATGGACTATCCGTTGCCGCCCGCAGGCAGTCGTCTGATTGGGCAAAATCAAACCTACACGATACAGGAAGGGGATAATAAGCTGCAGACCATCGCCCGCCGGTTTAATACGGCGGCGCAGGTGCTCCTGGAAACCAACAATACCATTGCGCCGGTAAACCCGGCGCCGGGAACCGTGATAACCATTCCGTCGCAAATGCTGCTGCCGGAAACGCCCCGCGAGGGGATTGTGGTGAATCTTGCTGAGCTTCGGCTCTACTACTTCCCGCCGGGGCAAAATATTGTTCAGGTTTATCCTCTGGGTATTGGGCAACTGGGGCTGGAAACGCCGGTGACGACCACGCGGGTGAGCCAGAAGATCCCGAATCCCACCTGGACACCCACGCCGGGCATACGAGCACGTTCTCTGGAGCAGGGCATTAAACTGCCTCCGGTGGTCCCTGCCGGGCCAAATAACCCGCTAGGACGCTTCGCACTGCGTTTAGGCGTGGGGAATGGGGAATATCTCATTCATGGCACCAGCGCGCCGGACAGCGTTGGCCTGCGTGTCAGCTCTGGCTGTATGCGGATGAACGCCCCGGACATTAAGGCGCTGTTCGAACAGGTGCGGGTGGGCACGCGGGTGCAGATTATCAATGAACCCGTGAAGTACTCCGTGGAGCCGGATGGTAAACGCTATATTGAGGTCCACCGTCCGCTGGCGCAGGTAGAAGGGGAAAATCCGCAGGTCTCGCCCATTACCCATTCCGCCGACTTTGCGGCTTTTGTTTCTCAGGCAGGAAGCGATAAGGCGCTGATTGATAAAGCGCTGTCACGTCGTGCCGGGATCCCGGTTATCGTGTCGTCCGGTAGCGGCCCGTCAGCCAGCAATAGCGTGTTGTCGGTGCAGAACAGCCGGGTGTCTGCTGCGGTGGCGGAAGATGAAGGGGAGAGGGTGACGCAGTAGGCGTTTGACGCAGGCAAAAAAAATGGCGCACAATGTGCGCCATTTTATTAACAGGTACTATTACTTACGGTATTTAGTAGCCTGGTTGTCCAGACGCTGGTTAGCGCGAGCTGCGTCGTCTTTAGCAGCCTGAACGTCGGAACGCATTGCGTTCACGTCGTTGCTCAGCTGGTCAACTTTAGCGTTCAGAGTCTGAACGTCAGAAGACAGCTGATCGATTTTAGCGTTGCTGGAGCAACCAGCCAGCAGAGTAGAACCCAGGATTACCGCGCCCAGTACCAGTTTAGTACGATTCATTATTAATACCCTCTAGATTGAGTTAATCTCCATGTAGCGTTACAAGTATTACACAAAGTTTTTTGGGTTGAGAATATTTTTTTGATGGGAATACACCTATTTTTGATCGTTCGCTCAAAGAAGCACCGAATCAGCCCTTTTCGGGCAAAAATCTAAGGAAAAAAAGGCATTTATCATCGGATTCATCTTAGATAATTCGCAATTAAATAGAAAAACCCGATTTGCATTTTGAATGCGTTTGGCTAATGCCGGGAATAAAAAAAGCGCCCAATGGGCGCTTTTTATCCAAATTAATTCGTTCGGGAATTATTACAGCACGTGAACAGATGCGGTATTGGTGGTGCCGCTTGGTACCAGGGCGCCAGAAACCATTACCACAACGTCGCCTTTCTGTGCCAGACCGCTTTCCAGAGCCAGTGCTTTACCCTGAATGTAGAAATCGTCAGTAGAGGCGATCTCTTTAACCAGGTGCGCAACGACGCCTTTGCTCAGCACCAGCTGACGAGCAGTGGTTTCGTTGGTGGTCAGGGCCAGGATGGTCGCATCCGGGAAGTATTTACGCACGGCGCGCGCAGATTTACCGCCCTGAGTAGCAACCACAATCAGTGGTGCTTCCAGTTTCTCAGCAGTTTCTACCGCACCGCGGCATACTGCTTCGGTGATACGCAGCTTGCGGCTGTCGTTGTTGAAGTCCAGACGGCTGGTCATCACGCGGTCAGTACGTTCACAGATGGTCGCCATGATGCCGACCGCTTCCAGTGGATATTTACCTTTCGCGGATTCACCGGACAGCATTACTGCGTCAGTACCGTCGAGAATGGCGTTTGCCACGTCGCCTGCTTCAGCGCGGGTTGGGCGTGGGTTTTTGATCATGGAGTCCAGCATCTGCGTGGCGGTGATAACCACTTTACGCGCGCGCACACACTTCTCGATCATCATCTTCTGCGCGAAGATCACTTCTTCAACCGGGATTTCAACGCCCAGGTCACCACGTGCAACCATGATGCCGTCAGACGCTTCGAGGATTTCGTCGAAGTTGTTCAGGCCTTCCTGGTTTTCGATTTTGGAGATGATCTGGATCTTCTCGCCGCCGTGTGCTTTCAGGTGCTCACGGATTTCAACCACGTCGGAACGCTTACGGATGAAGGAGGCCGCGACGAAGTCAACGCCTTGCTCGCAGCCGAAGATCAGGTCCTGTTTGTCTTTTTCAGCCAGGGCTGGCAGCGCGATGGAGACGCCCGGCAGGTTAACGCCTTTGTTTTCGCCCAGGTCGCCGTTGTTCAGCACTTTACAGATAACTTTGTTGCCTTCGATAGCGGTGACTTCCATACCGATCAGACCATCGTCGACCAGCACGGTGTTACCAACGGACAGATCGCTGGTGAAGCCTTCGTAGGTCACTGCAACGATTTCGCTGTTGCCGATAACGGATTTGTCGGTGGTGAAGGTGAAGGTCTGGCCCGCTTTCAGAGAGACGTCGTTACCGCCTTCCAGCTTGATGGTACGGATTTCTGGACCTTTGGTATCCAGCAGGATGGCCGCTTTTTTACCGGTCTTGCTCATCACGTTGCGCAAGTTCTGGATGCGCTGGCCGTGTTCTGCGTAGTCGCCGTGGGAGAAGTTCAGACGCATCACGTTCATGCCGGCATCCAGCATTTTGCTTAGCATCTCTTCAGATTCGGTTTTCGGGCCGATAGTACAAACAATTTTCGTCTTTTTCATGACAGTCTTAGTCTTTAAGTTGGGAAGGATATGGAAATCTCGCTCCGGGGGCGCACCGCCGCGGAGTCAAACCTGTGTTGCAAAAGAGTATATGACACGCACTAAGGATAGGAGACATCAAATGAGCGTGCAGAAGAAAGTGTGCCTGAGTGACAGCCCAACGAAGGAGAGGAGAAGTTGTACGTTGTTTTTTGTATTCCAAGCGCTGAAACCATTCACCAGGGGTTAGGCGCGCATTATACGCTGATTTTAAGATAAAAGGAAAATGGAAACGGTGTTTCAGAAATAATCTGTGCTGTTTCACATAATATTGTTATCAAGGCGTTAAGCCATGATGACAACTTATCGCGGCAGGTGAGGGACCTGCCGCACTTTGCTTATTTTTGCAGCGCCTGGCTGAGGTCGGCAATCAGGTCTTTAGGATCTTCAATCCCCACCGACAGGCGGATCAGCTGCGGCACAATGCCGTTTGCGAGGCGTTGCTCCAGCGGAATCGAGGCGTGGGTCATGCTGTAAGGCTGGCTCACCAGACTTTCCACGCCGCCCAGGCTTTCCGCAAGGGTGAACAACTTCAGGTTGCGAATCACCTCGGTGGCGCGTTGCGCATCGCCTTTTACCACGACGGAAATCATGCCACCGGGCAGCGCCATCTGCATGCGGGCAAGCTGGTACTGCGGATGCGATTCCAGTCCTGGATAGTACACGTTTTCGACCAGCGGATGCTGCTCCAGCCATTGCGCAATCGCCAGCGCGTTGGTGCTGTGCTTTTCGACCCTCAGCGCGAGCGTGCGAATACCGCGCAGCGTCAGGAAGCTGCTGAACGGATCCAGAACGCCGCCCACCGCGTTTTGCAGATAGCCCAGCTTATCCGCCAGTTCCTTGTTGTCCCCGACAATCGCCAGCCCGGCCACCACGTCAGAGTGGCCGTTAAGGTATTTGGTGGCAGAGTGCACCACGATATCGAAACCGGACTCCAGCGGACGGTGGATCACCGGCGACGCGAAGGTGTTATCCGCCACGCTGATGACGTTATGGCGACGGGCTATCGCCGCAATCGCCGCCAGATCCGCCAGCTTCAGCAGCGGGTTGGTTGGCGTTTCGACCCAGACCATACGCGTTTCCGGGCGAATGGCGGCCTCGAGCCCGGCCAGGTCGTCCGGTTTGACCCAGCTGACCTGCAGCCCGGTGCTGCGCTTGCGCACGTTTTCAATCAGGCGGTACGTCCCGCCGTAAACGTCATCAATGGCGACAATATGGCTGTCTTTATCCAGCAGTTCGAGCACCGTGGAGATGGCCGCCAGACCGGAAGCGAAGGCGTAGCCGCGCGTGCCGCCTTCCAGTTCGGCGATGGCGGTTTCCAGCGCATGGCGGGTGGGGTTGCCGCTGCGGGAGTACTCATAGCCGGTATGCTCCCCGGGCGCGGGTTGCGCAAACGTCGAGGTGGCGTAAATTGGCGGCATAACGGCGCCGTGCTGGTCGTTAAATTCGCCGCTGTGAACGCTGAGGGTGGCCAGATTTTTCATCATTGATTCCTTTATTGCTGTAGACGGTTGCGCCAGGCGGTCAGAACGTCGCTGCGCGTAATCAGACCGAGAAAACGGTCGTTGTCATTAATGACGGCCACCAGGCCGCGGTCGAAGATGGCGTGCAGGGCGCTTTCCGGCGCGTGCTTGTCAAGGAACTCGACCTGACGCGTCATGGCTGCCGTCACCGGCAGCGCGAAGCGATCGCCGTCGCCGCCGATATGCCGCAGGAGATCCCACTCGTCGATAATGCCCACCACCTTGCCGTTCTCCAGCACCGGCAGCTGGGAGATGTCATACAGACGCATGCGCGCCAGGACGGTGGAAAGCGTGTCGTCCGGGGCCGCGGTGACGGTGGCACCTTCGTCGTGGCGCAGGGCGATGTAGTCGGAGAGATCGCCGGCCTGAGGACGCGTGATGAGCCCCTGCTGTCGCATCCAGTCGTCGTTAAACATCTTCGAGAGATATTTATTGCCGCTGTCGCAGGCGAAGGTCACCACCCGCTTCGGCGTGGTCTGCGCCTGGCAATACTTCAGCGCGGCCGCCAGCAGCGTGCCGCTGGAGGAGCCCGCCAGAATGCCCTCCGTTTTCAGCAGCTCGCGCGCGGTGGTGAACGCTTCGCGGTCGGTGATGCGCCAGGCGCGATTCACCCCTTCAATGTGGGCCAGCGGAGGAATAAAGTCTTCGCCAATTCCCTCAACCAGCCAGGAGCCCGCGTCGTGGTAGCGTCCGGTTTCCACCTGGTCGGCGAGAACGGATCCGGCCGGGTCAGCCAGGACAAATTCCGTGTGCGGAGAGTGCTCGGCGAACCACGCCTGCAGGCCGCCCAGCGTGCCGCCTGAGCCGACACCCACGACGATGGCGTCGATCCTGCCGTCAAGCTGTTCATACAGCTCAGGCGCCGTGGTGGTGCGGTGCGCCAGCGGGTTGGCTTCGTTGTTGAACTGATCGATGTAAAACGCGCCCGGCAGTTCGTTCGCCAGACGCTGGGCGTAATCCTGGTAATAGGCAGGATGGCCTTTGTTGACGTCGGAGCGGGTCAGCACCACCTGGGCACCCAGCGCGCGCAGGTGGAAAATCTTCTCGCGGCTCATTTTGTCCGGCACCACCAGGATCAGCGAGTAGCCTTTCTGGGCGGCGATCAGGGCCAGGCCGAGACCGGTATTGCCCGCCGTGGCCTCAATAATCGTGCCGCCAGGCTGCAGCTTACCGGTACGTTCCGCTTCGTTAATCATCGACAGCGCAACGCGATCCTTAATCGACCCGCCTGGATTTTGGTTTTCCAGCTTCAGAAAGAGCGAGCAGGGACCGGTATCAAGCTTATGCAGCTGGATCAGCGGGGTACGACCAATCAGTTCGGTGACGGAGTGATAAATCGTCATGATGTTTTCCTTTCTGGATGTCATGACGGGATGATAGGGCGGTGAAATTTTCTCAATAAAGAACCATTCACTGCTTTTTAGAACAGAAAGGAATATAAATGATGTTTTTGGATGTCAGGACAGCAAGACGTAAAGTTGTCTGGATGTGAGGATGGCTATATCCGCATAAAATGCTGCAAAAATGAGCGTTTTTGCAGGGTGTCAGCCAGCAGATATACATCAGGCAGATAATCATTGCTGAAATTCATCTAAATGCTGCCCACCCGGTAAATCCGCTATTTATTCCCCAAAGTTATAACACATTCTTTTTTGTTCATTTAAAAGCTGATAACGCCTGTTTACTATCGTTTGGACATCCATACTGCTAAACCGCCGCGGGCGGCACGGATAACGAATAAGAATGATAGTTCTCAGCAATATTTCGAAGGTTTTTGACAACGGAAAGGTGGCGCTCACGGCCGTTGATAATGTCAATTTGACGATAGCACAGGGACAGATATACGGGATCATCGGTTACAGCGGCGCAGGTAAAAGTACGCTTATTCGCTTGCTGAATGGTCTGGAAAAACCGAGCAGCGGCAGCGTAACCATCAACGGGCAGAACATTTCTGCCGCAAAAGGTGAAGCCCTGCGCCAGGCGCGTCTGAAGATCAGCATGGTGTTTCAGCACTTCAACCTGCTGTGGTCGCGCACGGTCAGCGAGAATATTGCGTTCTCGATGCAAATTGCCGGCGTACCGAAAGCCGACATTAAGGCCCGCGTGGCCGAGCTTATTGAACTCGTTGGCCTGAAAGGTCGCGAGCATGCCTATCCGTCACAGCTGAGCGGTGGGCAAAAGCAGCGCGTGGGCATTGCGCGTGCGCTGGCTAATCGCCCGGATGTGCTGCTCTGCGATGAAGCCACCTCCGCGCTTGACCCGCAGACCACCGATCAGATCCTCGATCTGCTGCTGGATATTAACCGCCGCTTCAGGCTGACCATCGTGCTGATCACGCACGAGATGCACGTGGTGCGCAAAATCTGCGACCGCGTGGCGGTGATGGAGAACGGTAAAGTGGTGGAAGAGGGAGACGTGCTGAGCGTCTTTACCCATCCGCAGCAGCCGATTACGCAGCAGTTTGTCCGTCAGGTGAGCCAGTACGCTGAAGAAGAAACCTTCAATACCGAACTGGCAAACGAACTGGAAGGGACGGTCATCAGGCTGACCTTTACCGGGCACAGCACGCATAAACCGATTGTGGGTGAGCTCACGCTGCGCTACGGCCTGCCGTTTAACATCCTGCACGGAAAAATGACCCAAACCGCTCACGGCGTGTTTGGTCAGCTCTGGGTGCACGTCGTGGCATCTGATGAACAACTGAACAATATCCTCGCCGACCTGCAGCACAGCGATATTGAAGGCGAGGTGATTAAACATGGCTGAGAATCTCTTTCCGCATCTCAAGTGGGATCAGCTCTGGGCGGCGACGCTGGAGACGCTGTACATGACCGCGCTGTCCGGCGTGGCAACTTTCGTCCTGGGCATCGTGCTGGGCCTGGCGCTGTTTTTAACCGCGCGCGGCGGACTGTTCCACAACCGCACGGTATATAGCGTCATTTCGATTGTGGTGAACGTGTTCCGCTCGATTCCGTTCATCATTTTGATTGTGCTGCTGATCCCGTTCACCAAGACCGTTGTCGGCACCATTCTTGGCGCCAACGCGGCGCTGCCGGCGCTGATTGTGGGTGCCGCACCGTTCTACGCACGCCTGGTGGAGATCGCCCTGCGTGAAGTGGATAAAGGCGTCATCGAAGCCACACGCTCGATGGGCGCACGACTGAGCACGCTCGTGTTTCGGGTTTTACTGCCGGAATCATCACCCGCACTGGTCTCGGGTATTACGGTGACGCTGATTGCGCTGGTGAGCTACAGCGCCATGGCGGGGGTGATTGGCGCCGGTGGTTTGGGAAATCTGGCTTATCTGGAAGGATTCCAGCGCAACCATGGTGACGTCACGCTGGTGGCAACGGTGACCATTCTGATCATCGTTTTCATTATCCAGTTCTGCGGCGATGTCATTACTTCACTGTTAGATAAACGCTAATAAATACACACAGGAACCACATCATGAAAAAGACACTGACACTGATCGCCGCTGCAACCCTGAGCGCCCTGAGCTTCGCCTCCTGGGCCGACACCCTGACCGTGGGCGCGTCCAACACGCCGCATGCGGAAATTCTGGAGCAGGCAAAGCCGATTCTGGCGAAGCAGGGTATCGACCTGGAGATTAAACCGTTCCAGGACTACATTCTGCCGAACACCGCGCTGGCGGGTCATGACATCGACGCGAACTATTTCCAGCACATTCCTTACCTGAACAGCGTGCTGAAAGATCATGCGGGCGATAAAGACTACGATTTTGTCAGTGCGGGCGCGATCCACATTGAGCCAATCGGCATCTACTCCAAAAAATACAAGTCGCTGAAAGACCTGCCGGAAGGTGGCAAGATCATCATGCGTGACGCGGTTTCGGAAGAGGGCCGTATTCTTTCCATCTTCGAGAAAGAGGGCGTGATCAAGCTGAAGCCGGGCATCGATAAAGTCACCGCGCGCATCAGCGACATCGTCGAGAACCCGAAAAAACTGAAGTTTACGCCTAACGTGGAAGCGTCTCTGCTGCCGCAGATGTACAACAATAACGAAGGCGACGCGGTGGTGATTAACGCCAACTACGCGATTGACGCGGGTCTGGATCCGGTTCACGACCCGATTGCGGTTGAGAGCGGTGAAAACAACCCGTATGCCAACATAATCACCGTGCATCGCGGTGACGAGAAGAAGAAGGACATCGTCGCGCTGGTGAACGTGCTGCACTCGAAAGAGATTCAGGACTGGATCCGCACCAAGTACAAAGGCGCGGTCATTCCAGTAAACAACTAATTGACTGATTTTACAGATGAAGCCCGGCGAGTCTCTCGCCGGGCTTCTTTTTTGTATCCGGCAGGAGAATCATTTAAGCTCAACGTTTAACAGGCAATGGAGTGATGACGATGGGTAACGTGACCAAAGATGAAGCGCTGTACCAGGAGATGTGCCGGGTGGTCGGAAAGGTGGTGCTTGAGATGCGTGATTTAGGGCAGGAGCCAAAGCATATTGTCATTGCCGGTGTTCTGCGTACCGCGCTGGCGAACCAGCGCGTGAAACGCAGTGCATTGACAACCGAAGCGATGGAAACGGTGGTTAAAGCGCTGGCCGGGTAAGGCGCCAGCGCTTCGCAATCTGCTCAAGCGAGCAGCAGAGCAGGTAATAGACCACGCCCGTAAAGATAAAAATGGCCGCCGGGTAGATTTGCACCCGGTTGTTGACCTGTCCCGCCACCGTGGTCAGCTCCGGGACGTTCACGATAAACGCCAGCGACGTATCCTTCAGCAGGCTGATAAAAATCCCCACCAGCGACGGCAAAATATTCCCCAGCGCCTGCGGCAGCAGCACGCGCCACAGGGTTTGCTGCGTGCTGAATCCCTGTGACAGCGCGGCTTCGTACTGCCCGGTCGGCAGCGCGCTCAGCCCGGCCAGCACCGAGTGCATCACGGTGGCCGCCGTAAACCAGGCCAGCGCCAGCGTGACGGTCAGCGCTCCCGGCAGATCGCCCCCGGTGATGAGCGGCAGGAGATACCACATCCAGAAAATCACGAAGATGAGCGGGATCCCGCGAATCAGCTCTGCCCATAAAAAGAGGGCTTTGCGCACGAGCCCGGTAAAGCGCCAGGCCAGGCACGCGAGCGCAATCCCCGCGGGCAGGGCGATAACGGCTGCTCCAGTCGCCATCATCAGCGAGAGCAACACGCCTCCCGGTTCACCGGCTGCCGCGCGTCCCCACAGCAGATAATCGAGGTTATCGGTGATGACATTAAGTCCGGCAATCATGTTTTTCACTCCCTGCGGTGACGACGATCGGACGTTTACGTTTCGCCTGCGGCCCAAGGCGAACCAGCACCATTCCCATGACCAGACCGGTCAGGAGATAGAGTGCAGTACCGAGGGTAAATGCCTCCAGCGCGTGCGCGTTATAGCTTTCGATCTGCCTGACCTGGTAGGTGAGCTCGGCGAAGCCAATCCCGCTGGCGAGCGAGGAGAGCTTCATCAGGTTGAGATACTGGCCCACAACGGGCTGCCAGGCGTTAGCCAGCCCCTGCGGCAGCAGGATGTAGCGAAACACGCGCCACGTGGAGAAACCCTGGGCGAGCGCCGCCTCCCGTTGCCCGGCTGGCACAGACCGCAAGCCTGATTCCACTTCTTCGATTAAAAACGCCGAGGTAAATACGCCCAGCCCCCAGGCAGAACATAAAAATTCGGGCGTAAACCACCAGACGTCGCCGGGCAGAATGGACCAGCTGTGATCGGCGTTGACCGCGTCGCGAAACGCCTGCGGCAGGCCGTTCCAGGCGGCAAAATACCAGAACAGCAGCTGCACCAGCAGCGGGGTATTGCGAAACAGCGATACCCAGCCGCTGACGATCGCTTTCCCGACGCGTCCACCGGACAGGCGCAGGAGCATAAAGAGCAGTGCGAGCAGGCTGGCCAGCGCGATCCCCGCCAGCGTCACCCACAGGGTGGTGAGAAATCCGGAAAGTATCCACTGCAGAGGCTGTCCGGTCAGTACTCCCTGCCAGTCGAGCGCGGGCATTACAGATGCTCCTGATGCAGCGGGTCCAGCACCTTTTGCAGGAACCGCTGCGCGCGCGGATGCGCTGGCTGGCTGAAAAACTGCGCTGGCGGCGCGGTTTCCAGAATGTGCCCGCCGTCGATAAAGACAATCCGGTCGGCGATTTCCCGGGCAAACTGCATCTCGTGGGTCACCACGATCATCGTGATCCCGCTGTGGGCGAGGGCTTTCATCACAAACAGCACCTCACCAATCATCTCGGGATCGAGTGCCGACGTCGGCTCGTCAAAGAGAATGATTTGCGGTGACGAGGCCAGGGCGCGGGCAATCGCCACCCGCTGCTGCTGTCCACCGGAAAGCTCAGCCGGGTAATGGTGGGCTTTTTCCAGCATCCCGACTTTCTCCAGCAGGGCTAGCGCGCGCGCCTGAGCGGGGAGCGGCTTCCAGCCGTGGACGTGCTCAAGCGCCAGGGTGATGTTCTGGCTGGCGGTGAGGTGGGCATAAAGATTGAACTGCTGAAACACAAACCCCACGCGGCTTCGCAGCTGGCGCAGCCCGCTACCGGAGAGCTTTCCGGTAGGCTTGTTGTCGACCAGGATCTCCCCGCCGCTCAGGGGTTCAAGCTGGTTGATAAGACGAATCAGGGTGGATTTACCGGAACCCGACGGGCCAAGGATGGCCACCACTTCACCGGGCGTAATAGTGAGGTTAATGTCGTTTAAAACCTGATGGTCACCGTAGCGTTTGTCCACGTGGCGAAACTCGACGCTGGCCTGTTCCAGATGTGAAAAATCCGCGGCACCGGCCGCGGAGTGGGAAAATAAACCTGAGAGCATATTACTTAGCTTCTATTTTAAAGGCGCGAGGCTGTGGGGCTGGGGTGCCTGGACCAAACCAGACGTCGTAGATTTTAGCCGCCTGGCCGTTCTTCTCGAGATTGACCAGCTCATCGTTGACGGCTTTCAGCAGCGCCGTTTCACCTTTTTTCACCCCGACGCCAATCTCTTCTTTGCTCAGCAGGTCGGGCAGGATTTTGAAGTTCGCTTTATCCGGCGCCTGCGCCAGCAGACCGGCCAGAATGGTGCTGTCCTGAGTGATGGCCTGCACGTTGCCGTTGCGCAGTGCGGTCAGCGCCAGGGGAATGTCGTCATAAGAGAGGACGCGGGACTGCGGGAAGCGCTGGTGCAGCGCCTGCTCGCCCGTCGTGCCTTTGACTGCGCCAATGCGCGCCCGGCTGTAGTCATCGAGCTTGTCCGGGGATTTCGCCGGAACGAGGAACTGCTGGCCGGTAACGAAGTAAGGCGTCGAGAAATCAATCACCTGCGCGCGTTCTGGGGTGATGGTGATATCCGCCACGATCAGGTCCGCCTTCCCGGACTGCAGCAGCGGAATGCGGTTGGCCGGATTGGTGGCAACCAGTTCAAGCTTCACGCCGAGCGAGGTTGCCAGCGCTTTGGCGAAGTCCACGTCGTAACCCACGATCTCATGCGTTTTGGCATCAATCGAGCCAAACGGCGGGTTGGCATCAAACGTGGCGACTTTCACCACCCCTGCTGCCTTGATATCCGCCAGCTGATCGGCCTGCGCCTGCGCTGAAAACAGGCCCCAGGCTGCCACTACGCCCAGAACCAGCGTCCGTTTTTTAAACCCTTTCATTTTTGCTGCCATAGTCATACGCCATCCCGTTGTTTTTGTTTTACCCCGTTACGCTCCCATAAGGGAAAGCTATCGCCAAATAAGAAATCGTTCTTTGCTATGAGCAAAAAAGCATTAGTGAACAAGGTGTTAATGAAGCGTGAAAAGGACGGGGCGCTATTTGCAGATCCTGCACATCGACAGTGGATTTTGGTATTTCCCCTGCACGGGAGTGGGGTGCTTAACTGAAGGCAGATACGGCGAGAGAGGGTAAGACGATGAAAAAATGGATCAGCACGTTACGGCGGTTTTTTGCGACCCGACCAGCGAATGCGGAGAACAGCGCGCAACGTGTTCTTGAGTCGATACTGCCTGTCGCCAGCCTGTATGGCGTAGACGTTGCCAACATTGACCCGGAGTGGTTCCATGATAAAACGCCACGCTGAACTGCGCCGCACGCGCGAAACGTACTGGAATGAGGTGTGCGTGACGTCTGTAAAGCCTCAAAAGACGGAAAAGTACGCTCTGAATCATTCGGTTAATTAGCCCGCTTTTGTTACCAATGTGTCCTTTCAGTCATGGAGAAAATGATGAAACGGACCACGTTAACACGCGCGCTTTCTGTCCCTGCGCTACTTTTCACAATTCATGCGGCACACGCCGCACCGCAGGCGCATGTTGTTTGCGGCTATTCCCATACCCTTGGCGATGACGCCATTATGATGTACGGCATGCCCAACGAGGCCATGCTGCACGACTTCTTCGGCAACGTGCAAACGGATGCTGACTCCAGCCGTGAATCCCTGCGCCGGGATGAAAAGACCACCTGCGATAACAAAGCCGACAGCTCTGCCTACTGGGCACCTTCGCTTCGCCTGCCTGACGGCACGGTCGTCAAACCGGCGTATCAAAAAACCTATTATCAGGCATCGAACGTGGACGCCTGGCCGCTACACCCTTTCCCGGCGGGGCTGTCGCTGCTGGCGGGCGACCATCACGGTAGTGCGCCGAATCCACATATCACCTTTTTATGTGCCAACGGCAAGGGTTACACCACCAAAACCGGTGAGGTCTGCGGCTTGCGCAAGGCGAACGATGCCGTGCAGTTTAATATCGGCATTCAGTTTCCTAACTGCTGGGATGGAGTGAACCTGAAGCCTGCCCATGGTCTGATTAACGCCACCTACGACGTCAAGGGGCAGTGCCCGTCCACCTTCCCGGTGAAAATTCCCACCGTGAACATGAACATTGCTTACGTACTCCCGACGATTAGCTCGCTTGATACCAGCAAAGTGCAGCTCTCCATGGACCCCATCATGCACGGCGATGAGCGAGAAGAGCGGTGGGGTAGCCTGTATACGGCGCATGCAGATTTTATGAACGGCTGGACGGAAGACGCCGCGCGCTTTATGACTGACCTGTGCATGAACCGCGGGTTAGATTGTGGCACCACCGTCCCGTATGGTTATTCCAGAGCGAAGGCCAACGTCTGGCTCAGCAGCCTGGAGCCAGACCTCTCCCAGCCCGAACCGCAGGTTTTACTGGTGCAGGATAACTGGCAGAACGGGGGACGCACGAAAAACAGCGAAACGCTGTCGCTGGTGAAGTTCCACATTCCCCCTCTGCCTGCCGGGCAGGATCCTTCGCAGTTTACATACCGCGTGCGGATTTATGGCGGCAAAGTGGAAACTAACGGTGCCGATCAGATCTTCTTCTATCCGGCCAGCAATGACTGGGATCCTGCTACCGTAAGATGGGCCTCGCGTCCGGCCTGTAACTATCGCTCCGACGCAGTGCTCTATCTGAACCATTCTCGTGAATACCGGATGGTGAACGTGGACAAAGCCGTGCGCAAGGCGCTGGCGGAAGGAAAAACCGAAATCTCGTGGTATATCGGCGGTGACCGCCAGGGGAATCATTACCAGTTCGAACCGGCGTCTTCATCAGAAAGCCTGGTTCTGATGCTAACGGGGTTTAAAAAGACGCCTGAGCTGTAATCTTCCCCGCATTGAAAAAAGCACCGGTTTTCCGGTGCTTTTTTATCAGATCTTGCAGGCGTCGCCGCAGTCGTCGTCGGCAATAATCGCCTGCGCTTTTTTATCCGCATCGTCCAGACGTTCTGCGTTACGCTCTTCCGCTTCATCCAGACCGTTAAAAACTAAGTTATCGAGATCAATTTCCATCTTGCACCTGCTCTATTCGGTTTTTTGATACTGGCACAGTATAGGGTAAAAAACGCCAGCAATGTACCTCGCAGCACATAAGGATAATCCCTGCCATACTCAGTGCTTTATCACTGAGGAGCGCTCATGATTACACTCTGTAGAACCTGCGGTACTTCTTATGAGGGAACGCCGGAGAGATGTGCTATTTGCGAGGATGAACGTCAGTATGTTCCGGCCAGCGGCCAGGCGTGGATCGATTACGCGACGGTAACGGCGACACACGCCAACAAATGGCAGCAGCTGGAGCCGCAGTTATTCAGTATCAAGACGGTACCCGCTTTTGCCATTAACCAGCGGGCACTCCTCCTGCGTACCCCCTACGGTAACATTCTCTGGGACTGCATCGCCAACCTTGATCCTGCAACCCAAACGCTCATCGCCGCACTCGGCGGCCTTCGCGCGATTGCGATTTCGCATCCGCACTATTACACCACGATGCAGGAGTGGGCCGCGGCTTTCGACGCGCCGGTCTATCTGCACGTAAGCGATAGCGAGTGGGTGATGCGCGACAGCCCTGCGATTCATTTCTGGGAGGGCGATGCGCTGGAGATAGTACCGTCGGTTACGCTGCTGCGTCTCGGCGGGCATTTTGCGGGCGGAACGGTACTGCACTGGCAGGAGGGCGAGGGCGTTTTACTGGCGGGAGACATTTTGCAGGTGACCCCAGGGAAAGAGGCCGTGTCGTTCATGTGGAGCTACCCGAATATGCTTCCGCTGCCTGCCCGTACGGTTGAGGACGTTACCCGGCGCCTGTCGGGAAAATCGTTCGCCCGTCTTTACGGCGCGTTCGAAGGGCAGAACATTCCGGCAAACGCCGATGACATCGTGCAGCGGTCGGGCCAGAAATATATTGCTTGTCTCAAGTGAAGCACGGTGGGTAAACTTTGCGAGTGTGATCTCGATCATGCCTAAACGAAAACAGATAAAAGAGAAATTGCTATGCAACATATCATTGAAGGTTTTCTCAGCTTTCAAAAAGAGATTTTCCCGCAACGTAAAGAGCTCTTTCGCAGTTTAGCGTCCAGCCAGAATCCCAAAGCGCTGTTTATCTCCTGCTCCGACAGCCGTCTGGTCCCTGAACTGGTCACCCAGCAAGAGCCGGGACAACTCTTTGTTATTCGTAATGCTGGCAACATTGTTCCACCGTTCGG
The DNA here is from genome assembly GCF_019584165.1 of Enterobacter sp. EC_64. Classification (NCBI taxonomy): domain Bacteria; kingdom Pseudomonadati; phylum Pseudomonadota; class Gammaproteobacteria; order Enterobacterales; family Enterobacteriaceae; genus Enterobacter; species Enterobacter sp. EC_64. Next base: position 102,802 of record NZ_VDAS01000009.1, on the reverse strand, counting down.
GCCGGAGCCAGGCGGCGTCTCTGCCACTATCGAGTACGCGGTAGTGGCGCTGGGCGTGACCGACATCGTGATCTGCGGTCACTCCAACTGCGGCGCGATGAAGGCGATTGCCGATAACGCGAACCTGGAGCCGATGCCTGCTGTATCGCACTGGCTGCGCTATTCCGACGCGGCAAAAGCCGTGGTAGAGAAGAAAAGCTGGGATAAGCCGATCGATAAAGTGAATGCGATGGTGCAGGAAAACGTCTTTGCGCAGCTCAGCAACATCAAGACCCACCCGTCCGTCGCGGTGGGCCTGCGTAATAACTCGCTTCGCCTGCACGGCTGGGTATACGACATTGAAAGCGGCAAAATTCTCGCCCTGGATAAAGCGACGAAAACCTTCGTCTCGCTGTCTGAAAACCCGGAAGTGTTCTTCGAATAATCTCGCGTTGCAGGGCATGGAAGCCCTGTCAGTTCTCCACGTACGGCAACCGACGCCGTATACCTGAGGCCGGTTTTTCAGCCGCCTTCGCCATCGCTTCTGCAATCTCCGCACACTCTGCCAGCCCCTGAACGAAGGGACGATCGTGCATCAGCCACGGTATTGCGCCGAAGGCGATGCGCCCACGAACCGTTTCTGGCGCTTGTAACGTGTAATCCTCGCCGATGTCGGGGATCTCATCGCCCGTCTCCTCAAGCTGTCCGCGCAGCGATGGGAAAGGCAGATCGTTTGTTTTAAGCGGCTTTTGCCCGCGCGCATCAATAAAGACGTCGAAACGATAAACGGTCTCTTGTGTGGTGATGACTGTCCGATTGCTGCCGGCATCAAGCGTGTAATCATCGCCGAGCGCCGCCACGCTAATGATGCCGGCCTCGCGAAGCGCAAGCAGCCTGCGGATAGACTGCGGCGGGATGGCGGCATAGTTGTCGATAAACACGCGGGCGAGGCCCTGCTTAAAGCGCTCTCTGTCCTCTTCGTTGAGGTGGGGCACAATCTCCTGAACCACCTCATGCAGTCGAAGGACGGTATAGCGCCAGGCCACGGTGCGCCGTTCGCGTTTATTGCGTTCAACCTCGTTGAGATTCTCTTCCGCCCAGGTAAAGGGCCCGTGGCGCTTACGATCCTCAAACCAGGCCTCACGAATGGTGTCCGCATTCAGCGTATGCAGAGACATTTTCTCGCACCACGCCGGGTCGGCGAGTTCAAGCTCTTTCACCATCAGGGCAAAGACTCGGTCAAGCAGGCCATCCGGTCCTTTGGCTATCTCGCTTTCCACTACGAATTCGGTCAATACCGACAGCGGTTCATAAGGGATGGGGCAGTAAAAATCGGCTTCCGGGAGAATGCCCGTCCGTGACATCAGCGTAATGTTTAACCCTTCGCTGCCGCTGTCGAGGATGAATTTACCGTCACGAAACTCGCCGTGCTGCATCACCACCGCCATAGCCGCGTCCAGACCGCTCAATGAGGTGCCCATAATGCCCACGCGGCAAGGGGGAATGCGGGCGTCCATCAGGCCGGACCACGGGCTTGGGAAGAACGTGCGCGTGGCTTCATCCTCCTCTGGCCAGACGTGGCCGGTGGCAATAACCGCCAGGTCGAATTTATCCGCTAATGTGCGGTCATTGAGCGAAATCGTCACGCCGGTTGTCGAAGGGTTGATGTCGGTGACCTTCGCAGATTCATGGACCTCAACCTGGAACCCCAGCTTTTTCGCCTCTTTTACGATTGAACGAAAGCTGTCGCGAAAATACTCTCCCAACAGGAGCCTGGGCAGGAACTGCCGATCGTGCAGGCTGGCTTTATCAACTTTAAAGCGCGCCAGATGGTCGTCGCTTTGCTCCTTAAGCCAGTCGAGGTAGGTCATAAAAATGGGCGGGATTTCAATGCTCGCAATGTTCGCCAGCATCAGCCGGGAATTATCATCATCGTTATAGGGCATGCCCACGCCAGCTTCATCGGCCTGTTCAAAGACGGAAACGGAGAGTGGGGTATTGTTATTAAGCAGATGATAAAAGGTGTAAATTCCCGTGGGGCCGGAGCCGATAATCGCGATCTTCTTCATCAACACGTTTCCTGTGTTTCTTTCCATAGGAAAAGCGTAGCAGGAGAATAATGATGAAAATAAGGGATTAAGAAAATTCAGGGTAACTGAGGAGAATTTGCACCATTTCAGGACTGAAATGGTGCGTCCGAGTGGACTCGAACCACCGACCCCCACCATGTCAAGGTGGTGCTCTAACCAACTGAGCTACGGACGCAGAATGGTGCGTTCAATTGGACTCGAACCAACGACCCCCACCATGTCAAGGTGGTGCTCTAACCAACTGAGCTATGAACGCAACGTGTTGTCGGTGACAACGGGGACGAATATTAGCGGCACAGCACCGAGGTGGCAAGAGGGAAAATGCAATTTTCTCTCTGATTTCACGCGATTGCTGTATTACCGCGCAAAGTGAAGAGAAAGTAGCCGCCGGGCGGCGGCTACTGCGTATTTAACGTGCAGCGCGTTGCAAAATGATCGTTGATGGCTGGCGCTGCAGGAAGCGCATGCGCAACATCATCATAATTGCCGCCGACGTCAGGCCGATGATAAAGCCCATCCAGAACCCCGCCGGTCCCATGCGGTCAACCACCAGGTCGGTCAGGGCCAGAATATACCCACACGGCAGACCCAGCACCCAGTAGGCGATGAAGGTGATAAAGAAAATGGAACGCGTGTCTTTATAGCCGCGCAGCACCCCGCTGCCAATCACCTGGATGGAGTCCGAAATCTGGTAAATCGCGGCTAGGAGCATCAGGTGCGAGGCCAGCGCGACGACTTCCGGATTGTCGTTGTAGAGCAGGGCAATCTGCTCGCGCAGCGCCACGGTAAAAAGCGCCGTGCAAATGGCCATGCAGACGCCGACGCCCAGTCCGGTGCGCGCGGCGGTTTGCGCATCGAGCGTCGAGCCTTGCCCCAGGCGGAAGCCCACGCGAATCGTCACTGCTGCGGCCAGCGACATCGGCAGGACAAACATCAGGGAGCTGAAGTTGAGCGCAATCTGATGCCCGGCGACGTTCACAATGCCCAGCGGGGAGACCAGCAGGGCGACCACGGCAAACAGGGTCACCTCAAAGAACAGCGCAAGGGCAATCGGCAACCCTAACTGCACCAGGCGCGTCATGATGTTCCAGTCCGGCGTGCTGAATCTGTTCTCGTTACGAATATCACGCATGGAGCGGGCGCGCTTCACGAAGGTAAGCATTGAGAAGAACATGACCCAGTAAACGGCGGCCGTCGCCACGCCGCAGCCGACACCGCCCAGCTCCGGCATCCCGAAATGACCGTAAATAAAAACATAGTTAACGGGAATGTTGACCAGCAACCCGATAAAGCCCATCACCATGCCGGGCTTGGTTTTCGCCAGACCTTCACACTGGTTACGCGCCACCTGGAAGAAGAGATATCCAGGCGCCCCCCAGAGCAGGGCGCGCAGATAGCCCACGGCTTTGTCCGCCAGGGCCGGGTCAATGTTATGCATAGCGCGAATGATATGGCCCGCGTTCCAGAGCACGACCATGATCAGCACAGAGACAAACCCGGCCAGCCAGAAACCCTGGCGGACCTGATGGGCAATGCGCTCGCGGCGCCCCGAGCCATTGAGCTGAGCGATAACAGGCGTGAGCGCGAGCAGCAGACCGTGGCCGAACAGGATGGCCGGAAGCCAGATTGACGTGCCGATAGCAACGGCCGCCATGTCGGTGGCGCTGTAGCCACCTGCCATTACCGTATCCACAAATCCCATTGCGGTCTGGGCCACCTGCGCGACGATCACGGGTATAGCCAGTGCCAATAGCTGGCGCGCTTCATTCATGTACTTCTGCACGTGAACACCTTTATTTTGTAGTTATATGAGAGACTAAAAAAGCCGCCGAAACGGGCAGCAAGAAGAAAATGCAGGGGGGTGCCAGCTATTGTAGCGGGCTTTAGCTATTTATCTAGTGAAAAAATCGCCAGAAAATGCGCTCCGCTGGCAACCTGTTTTTCCAACTGTTATTGTGGAGGGATTAAACGGTGTCATCACCGTTCGGAAAAAACAGGAGTTGTAAGCATGTTTACTGGTATTGTGCAGGGCACTGCCAAAGTGGTGTCCATTGATGAAAAACCTAATTTCCGTACTCATGTTGTTGAGCTGCCGGAATATATGCTTGAGGGCATCGAAACCGGCGCCTCGATTGCCCATAACGGCTGCTGCCTGACCGTGACCGAAATTAACGGCAACCAGATTAGCTTTGATTTAATGAAAGAGACGCTGCGGATCACTAACCTGGGCGAGCTGGTGGTAGGCGATACCGTCAACGTTGAGCGCGCGGCGAAGTTCAGCGATGAGATTGGCGGCCATTTGATGTCCGGGCACATCATGACCACTGCCGAAGTGGCGAAAATCGTGACCTCGGAAAATAACCGTCAAATCTGGTTTAAAATGCAGGACCCGTCATTAATGAAATACATCCTCTATAAAGGATTTATTGGCATTGACGGGATTAGCCTGACGGTGGGAGAAGTGACGCCAACGCGTTTTTGCGTGCATTTAATTCCTGAAACGCTGCAGCGCACCACGCTGGGCGCGAAAAAATTGGGGCATCGCGTGAATATCGAAATCGATCCGCAAACCCAGGCTGTGGTTGATACGGTGGAGCGCGTGCTGGCAGCAAAAGAAGCCGCAATAATAAAGACCGCAGAAGAAGAATAAAAAATAACCCCGGCTATCCGGGGTTATTTTTTTAGCGTGCGACACGCAGTCCGTGTTCAATCCCCCGGCTGAATACCACCTGCCAGAGCTGAATATCCCGTGCGCGAAACGCCCCCGCGCAGGCATTCAGATAATAGCTAAACATCCGTTTAAATCGTTCTGAATAGTTGTCCGCAATCTCGGGCCAGGCTTTCTGGAAACGTTCATGCCATGCCATTAAGGTGGTGTCGTAGTCCGCGCCAAAGTTATGCCAGTCTTCCATCACGAAATGGGATTCACTGGCGTTGGCAATCTGGCGAACGGACGGTAAACAACCATTCGGAAAGATGTATTTATTGATCCACGGGTCAACGTTGTTGTCGGTCCGCTTAGAGCCGATGGTGTGCAGCAGGAAGAGGCCGTCCGGTTTCAAATTACGATCCACCACCTCAAAGTAGGTGTCGTAGTTTTTTGGCCCCACGTGCTCGAACATGCCGACGGAAACGATCCGGTCGAACTGCTCGTTCAGGTCACGGTAGTCCTGCAGCCGGATATCCACGTCAAGCCCCTGACAGCGCTCCCGCGCCATTTTTTGCTGTTCCGCTGAGATCGTCACGCCGACCACGCTGACGCCGTAGTGCTTCGCCATAAAATACGCCAGCCCGCCCCAGCCGCAGCCGATATCCAGCACGCGCATGCCGGGCTGTAGCTGCAGCTTCTCGCTGATCAGGCGCAGCTTGGACTGCTGTGCTTCTTCAAGCGTCGACGCGTCTTTCCAGTAGGCGCAGGAATATTGCATGAAAGGGTCCAGCATGCGGCTGAACAGGTCGTTGCCGAGATCGTAATGTTCTTTGCCGACGATCCAGGCGCGTTTTTTACTTTGCAAGTTAAACAGTCGGGCAGAGGCGACACGCAGGGTGTCTTTCAGATTGCGGGGGAGTTGATTTTCCAGACCGGCGCGCAACACGCTGGCAAAAAAGATATCCAGACGTTCGCACTCCCACCAGCCGTCCATATAACTTTCTCCCAGGCCTAACGATCCTTCCCGCAACACGCGTTTAAAAAAGTCGGGATGTTTTACCTGGGGATCGGATGGCGAAGATCCGTTGATAGTGATGCCTGCTCGACCTAACAGTTCACTGACGATCCGGGACCAGTTGTCGTCCGGAACGCTGACTTCTTCTATACACGATGAACTCATAGCTTCTCCATCACCCTGATGTGATCAGAACCTTCAAACAGCGTAGACGCTTTTTTTGGTTTGTGAGAAATCTCACGGTAAATACCGCGAGGCTAGTATCCGACGTAGAACAGAGGAAGGGAGATAACCCTTGCCGAAATGCCTTCCATGGTAAAACGGGAGCACTCCGGCTCCCGTTAACACTTAATATTTATCGTATTTAATCGAACCAAATTTAGTATAGGCCTCAAAATTTGGTGATTCAATAGAAAATTGTTAGCAACCTAATCACTGAAATGTAACATGATTTCTGGCGCAATCAGGCATGCGAAGTTTCCACCTGCGCGCCGTTATCCTGCTCGCGCTGCGCGGACGCCTGCATGCGGTAACCCAATACCGCCAGCGCTACGGTGAACAGCATCACGCTGGTGGTGGTCAACAGCGGCGTGGCAATCAGTGCTGAGACCACCAGACTTGCGAGGAAGCACAGACCCAGCTGCAGGGTATTTTGCAGCGCGGCGGCGCGGCCTGTCGCCTGCGGGAATGGACGTAATGCCTGTGCCACCACGATCGGGTAGATCGCTCCGTTTGCCACGGCCATCACGCAGAAGGGGACCAAAATTTCAGCCAGACCCGCGCCCGGAATAAACCCGACGGCCCAGGTACCGATGACGCTCAGCGCATAGAGCACCAGCAGCCATGGCAGCATCTGCTGACCTTCCCATTTTTGCAGCGCCGCGCGGCAGCCGTACCCGCCCACCAGGAACGCGATGGTCTGCGGAACATAGCTCAGACCGATGGCCGCCGGGCTGTAGCCCATATCGTGCAGAATAAACGGCGAGCCGGTGAGCCACGCGAAGAAGCTGGCCGAACAGGCGGCATAAATCAGGACATTCCCGCGATACGCTTTGGCGCTCAGCAGGGAGGTGAAGGTAATCGGCGTCGCGTCGGCATGCGCCTCTTTTTTATGCGCGGGCTTAAGGACAAACGCCGGCAGCATCAGCACCAGCGTGATGGCAAACAGCGTGGCAAAAATGGCCTGCCAGTCAAAGTGCGCGAGGATCCAGCTGCCCAGCAGCGGAGCCAGGGCAGGGGAGAGGCCCACCAGCGGCATAATGGTGGCGAAAATACGGTTTGTGCGGTTAGCCGGGAAGTAGTCGGTCACCAGCGCCTGCCAGGTCACCGCCGCGGCACAGACGCCCACGGCCTGAACGAAGCGCAGCACCAGCAGCCAGGTGGCATCGCGCACCCACAGCATCCCCAGGCAGCCCACGGCAAAAATGGCCAGACCCAGCAGCAGTACCGGTTTACGGCCGAAGCGATCCGAGAGCGGTCCCCAGAGCAGCTGGGCGAAAGCAAAACCGGCAAGGAACAGGCTCAGGCTGGCGCTGATGGCCGCGGCAGGGGTTTGCAGGTCTTCCTGCATCGCGGCAAACGCGGGCAGGTACATGTCGGTGGCCAAAAAGCCCAGCACGCTTAAGCCGCCGAGCCAGACTAAAAATCCTTTCCTGGGTTGCATTCTTTTATTCTCCTGAGGAGGCAGGTGTACGTTGGCGCAGAGTGTAGGGAGTGCAAAGCGGCTTGTGAAACGCTAATATTTGGCGGGTGCATTCAAATTTTTTGCAGGCAGAAAATGTGGTCAGATTATTCTCTTGAAGTGGTCGATGCTGTTGCGCGTAACGGCAGCTTTAGCGGTGCAGCGCAGGAGCTGCACCGCGTCCCTTCGGCCATCAGCTACACGGTGCGTCAGCTTGAGGAGTGGCTGGCGGTTCCGCTGTTTGAACGGCGGCATCGCGACGTGGAATTAACGCCCGCCGGAGCATGGTTTTTGAAAGAAGGGCGTTCTGTTATCAAAAAAATGCAGATCACCCGCGAACAGTGTCAGCAGATCGCCAACGGCTGGCGGGGGCATCTCGCCATCGCGGTAGATAACATCGTGAAGCCGGAACGCACGCGACAAATGATCGTGGATTTCTATCGTCATTTCTCTGACGTCGAGCTACGGGTCTCGCAGGAGGTGTTCAACGGCGTCTGGGATGCGCTGGCGGACGGCAGGGCGGAGATGGCGATTGGCGCGACGCAGGCGATCCCGGTCGGGGGACGTTACGCCTTTCGCGACATGGGTATGCTGAGCTGGAAATGCGTGGTGGCCAGCGATCATCCTCTGGCAGCGATGGAAGGTCCGCTGAGCGACGATACGCTGCGCAACTGGCCGTCGCTGGTGCTGGAGGATACGTCCCGTTCATTGCCCAAGCGTATCACCTGGCTTCTGGACAACCAGCGGCGGGTGGTGGCTCCTGACTGGGAATCATCGGCGACGTGCCTCAGCGCCGGGCTGTGCGTCGCGATGGTGCCCGCTCATTTTGCGCGTCCGCGCATCGATACCGGAGAATGGGTTGAACTGACGCTGGAGAATCCGTTCCCGGACGCGGCCTGCTGCCTGACCTGGCAACAAAATGATGTCTCGCCCGCCATGGCCTGGCTGCTGGATTATCTGGGGGACAGCGAAACCCTAAACCGGGAATGGTTACGGGAGCCAGCGTAGCTGGCCCCGTCAAGGGATTAACGACGGTAGTCGCGGAACGGACCGTCCGCAACGGAACGGCGTTCAATCAGGCGCGGGTGAACTTCAATGGACTGCGACTCTTCGCGCTTGTTGACGATCCTGTCCAGCAGCATATTGAAGGCCGTTTCGCCCAGCGAATCTTTTGGCTGGTGAATGGTTGTCAGCGCCGGGGTAAAGAAGCGCGCGTTACGCACGTTGTCATACCCGATCACGGAAATATCCTGCGGTACGCGCAGACCCAGCTCATCGGCGGCGCAGAGTGCGCCCATGGCCATGATGTCACCGCCACAGAAAACGGCGGTCGGGCGGTGCTGCTGGGAAACGATCTGCTGCATCGCGCGGTAGCCTGATTCCGGCTCAAAGTCGCCCTGCACGATCCAGTTTTCCGGCACGGTGATGAGCGCTTCTTCCATCGCTTTCATAAAACCGGCCAGACGGCCCGCGCCGGTGTTACGCTCCAGCGGACCGGGGATCACGCCAATCTCGCGGTGACCGCGTTCGATCAGGTAACGACCCGCCATGTAACCGCCTTCGAAGGCGTTGTCGATAACGGAGTCGGTGAAGTCCGCGCGCGCTTCACCCCAGTCCATGACCACCATGGGGATATGGCGATACTCTTCCAGCATCGACAGCACGGATTCCGGGTACTCGGAACACATGACCAGCAGGCCATCGACGCGCTTTTGCGCCATCATCGACAGGTAGGCGCGCTGTTTTTCTATGCTGTTCCACGCGTTGCCCAGAATCAGGGTATAGCCTTTCTGGAAGCAGTTCTTCTCTACCGCTTCAATGATCTCGGCAAAATAGGCCGCTTCACTGCTGGTCGCCAGCAATCCAATGGATTTGGTGTGATTAACCTTGAGGCTGCGCGCAACCGCACTTGGCGAATAGTGCAGCTCTTTGATCGCTGCCCAGACGGCGTTGCGCGTCTCTTCCGCCACAAAGCGGGTTTTGTTAATTACATGTGATACGGTTGTAGTGGAAACGTTTGCGCGTTTTGCTACGTCTTTAATTGTTGCCATTAAATGTCACTCCAGACCATATCCTAAACTCCTGAAAAACTTGAAGGTAAACGTTTGCCTTCTCTCACCCTTATCACGCAATCTTGAATTGCGGCACGCCGGGAAAACGACACGGGACGTCAGGAGGGGGTCAATGGCCGGTACGCTAATAAATTTAGCGTGGAATTTTGTCCTATCTTGATGAAAAGGGGAAGAGGTAAAGTGTTTATCAGCCTAAATCCAGGAAGATTTTTGACGTAAATTATGCAAAAATGAGCAGGCTCACTTTTCGTGGGGGGATTAAAAGGAGAAAAATTGATGAGTTCCGATCTGAAGTTTTCGCTGTTCACCACCGTGGTTGTGCTGGCTCTGATTGTCGCTGCGGGTCTGACGGCCGCGCTGCACTGATTTACGCGGAGGGAGAGCCTTCTCCCTCCCGCTCACCTCGATTGTTACTCCTAAGGCAAAAATCTTTTGCCATTTTGTTAACTTCTCATTTTTTGTGATTGATGTCATGCTTTCCGCTTCTTTGTTCTGTGTCACCACATGACACGGCATCCGGAGTTGACGCATGAAAATAAATTTTCCCCTGCTGGCCCTGGCGATTGGCGCTTTTGGGATTGGCACCACTGAATTTTCCCCGATGGGGTTACTGCCCGTTATCGCCCGCGGCGTGGACGTCTCGATCCCTGCGGCCGGCATGTTAATCAGCGCCTACGCCATTGGCGTGATGGTGGGGGCGCCGCTGATGACGCTTCTCCTTTCACACCGCGCGCGCCGCAATGCGCTGATTTTCCTGATGGCGATTTTCACCCTCGGCAACGTGCTTTCGGCCATTTCGCCGGACTACACCACGTTGATGCTTTCGCGTATTCTGACCAGCCTTAACCACGGCGCGTTCTTTGGGCTGGGGTCGGTTGTGGCGGCAAGCGTGGTGCCGAAACACAAGCAGGCCAGCGCCGTAGCCACCATGTTTATGGGCCTGACCATCGCTAACATCGGCGGCGTTCCTGCGGCAACCTGGCTGGGCGAGGTCATTGGCTGGCGGATGTCCTTCCTGGCGACGGCTGGACTGGGCGTGGTCGCGATGGTGGCCTTGTTCTTCTCCCTGCCAAAGGGCAGCGCCGGAGAACGTCCGGAAGTGCGTAAGGAGCTGGCGGTGCTGATGCGCCCGCAGGTGCTCTCCGCGCTGCTGACCACCGTGCTGGGGGCAGGGGCGATGTTTACCCTCTATACCTATATTTCACCGGTGCTGCATGACATCACCCACGCAACGCCACTCTTCGTTACCGCGATGCTGGTGCTGATTGGCGTGGGCTTCTCGATTGGCAACTATCTCGGCGGGAAATTTGCCGACCGTTCCGTGAGCGGAACGCTGAAGGGCTTCTTAACCCTGCTGATTGTTATCATGATCGCCATTCCGTGGCTGGCGCGCAACGAGTTTGGTGCCGCGATCGCAATGGTCGTCTGGGGGGCTGCAACGTTCGCGGTGGTGCCACCGCTGCAGATGCGCGTGATGCGCGTCGCGCATGAAGCGCCGGGCCTCTCATCCTCGGTCAATATTGGTGCTTTCAACCTGGGCAATGCGCTCGGTGCGGCGGCCGGTGGGGCCGTGATTTCCGGTGGGCTGGGGTACAGTTTTGTGCCGGTGATGGGGGCGATTGTTGCCGCGCTCGGTCTGCTGCTGGTGATGATGTCGGGTCGTAAACAGCCAGAAGCAGCCTGCGCTGCGGAATAAACCAAAAACGCAGAAGGGCGAACCCTTCTGCGTGTCTCTTACGCGGTGAAGTTCTTCGCCACAAAGTCCCAGTTAACCAGTGCCCAGAAGTGCTCCAGGTAGTTAGGGCGCGCGTTACGGTAATCGATGTAGTAAGCGTGTTCCCATACGTCCACGGTCATCAGCGGCTTCGCGCTGGTGGTCAGCGGGGTGCCTGCGTTAGAGGTAGACACGATAGCCAGTTTGCCATCCGCCTCTTTGACCAGCCACGTCCAGCCTGAACCGAAGTTCTTGATGGCGGCATCGGTGAATTTCGCTTTGAATTCCGCGAAGCTGCCAAAGGCGGCGTTGATGGCGGTAGCCAGTTCACCGACAGGTTCGCCACCGGCGTTTGGCGCCAGGCAGTGCCAGTAGAAGGTGTGGTTCCACACCTGAGCGGCGTTGTTGAATACGCCACCCTCAGAACTGCGGACGATCTCTTCCAGCGTTTTGCCTTCAAAATCGGTGCCCTTGATCAGGTTATTGAGGTTGGTGACGTACGTCTGGTGATGCTTGCCGTAGTGATATTCCAGGGTTTCCGCAGAAATGTGCGGGGCCAGGGCGTCTTTTGCATACGGTAGTGCAGGTAATTCGAACGACATTGCTTCTCTCCTTATTGTATTTTGCGTTGCCAATAACCACACAGACAACAAGGACAGGATAGCAAATTGAAAGGGTATGCAAAAGAGGAACTTACCCTGCCACGGGTGTGGCAGGGTAGGGGTTAGCGAATGGTTTTCGGCGTCATCACGCGACGCGCGCCGACGTAATGGCGTACCCAGTAGTCTTCACTGAGCGAGGTGATCTGAATATCCTGGCCGCTACGCGGTGACTGGATGAATTTTCCGTTGCCGACATAGACGCCAACGTGGTCAGCCGTCCCGCGGCCCTGCGTGCGGAAGAAGACCAGATCGCCGTTCTCCAACTCTCCACGGTTGACCGGGGACGCGTCGCGCAGGTGGTACATCTCGTTGGCGGTGCGCGGAATGCGGAACTTGACCAGATCTTTATAGGCGTAATAGACGAGGCCGCTGCAGTCAAAACCGGTACGTGGCGAAGTCCCGCCCCAGTGATAAGGTTTGCCAATCTGCCCCATCAGCTTGTTCATTGCAGTTTTTTGCGCTTTCTGGACGCGCACTTTATGCACTTCCGCTATTTTGGTGACCTTGGTGCATTTCGCCTTATGGCCTTTACGCGCGATGCATTTTTCAGTCACGAGGTTAGCGGCGGTTTGCGAAGCTTTACTTTTGGCGGTGTGGGCTGTGCGGGAAGAGGTGGTTTTCGTCTTGCTGGAAGCGGTTTTTTTAGTCTGTGTGGTTGTCTTTTTCTTGTCGTTCTTAGCGGTGGTTTTTTTCTTACGTTCTGTGGCTTTCACCAGATGGTTTTTTTGTACAGCAGAATGCCGCGCCTGCTGAGAGGCGTTTGCCACTGGCGTGAAGGTGAGTGAAGTAAACAGTAAAGCACAGAGCGTGATCGAGATTTTAGTTATCCGCGCCACTGGGCAGTCCCCTGATAAATGCAGGTCATCAATAATACCCGCGTGTGATTTACAAAGCCCGTCGATTCTAATCCATAAAAAGCCAGAAAGTTAATAGCATTTTTCAATCTACGATCCTGTTTCGTTAGCAAGTGCAAAAAAATTCATCGTTCTGTCGTACATTTGCCCATTCCCTAAGCAAAACCCTGACTGACGCAGGGGTAAACACCATTTGCAATGCAACTTTTCATCACTCGGAGTAGAATGTCTATACGTGACAAAAATGTTATTTTCCGATGCCAGTCTGAACCGCTACAATGTCAGACGAATGCCGTAACAGAAGTTAAAGGAAGCAAGACATGAGCACCACTATTGAAAAAATCCAGCGCCAGATCGCTGAAAACCCGATTCTGCTGTATATGAAAGGTTCTCCAAAGCTGCCAAGCTGCGGCTTCTCCGCGCAAGCGGTTCAGGCGCTGTCTGCCTGTGGTGAGCGTTTTGCTTACGTTGATATCCTGCAGAACCCGGACATCCGCGCTGAGCTGCCTAAGTACGCGAACTGGCCGACCTTCCCACAGCTGTGGGTAGACGGTGAACTGGTTGGCGGCTGCGATATCCTGATTGAAATGTATCAGCGCGGCGAACTGCAGCAGCTGATCAAAGAAACCGCGGCGAAGTACAAAACGGAAGAGCCGGACGCAGAGTAACTTTCTGCGGAAATAAAAAAGCGACCTGCTATGTGGTCGCTTTTTTTTTGTCGGGTGGCGCTGCGCTTACCCGACCTACGATTGGCGCTCGGCCTCATCATCCATCGGCAGCGGCCAGCCGCCCAGACGCTTCCAGCGGTTGACGATCTCACAGAACAGCTCTGCGGTACGCTCCGTGTCATACAGCGCGGAGTGCGCCTGCGTGCCATCGAACGGAATGCCAGCCGTAATACAGGCCTTTGATAACACCGTTTGTCCCAGCGCCAGGCCGCTCAGCGCGGCGGTATCGAAGGTCACAAACGGGTGGAAGGGGTTGCGCTTGAGCGTGGCCCGCTCGGCGGCGGCCATGGTAAAGCTGTGATCGAAGGTGGCGTTATGAGCCACCATAATGGCGCGGCTGCAGTTGCTCTCCTTCATGCCTTTGCGCACCATTTTAAAAATGGCGTGCAGCGCATCATATTCACTGACGGCACCGCGCAACGGGTTATGCGGATCGATACCGTTAAACGCCAGCGCTTCCGGCTGTAAGTTTGCCCCTTCGAAAGGTTCAACGTGGAAATGCAGCGTGGTGTCCGGTGTAAGCCAGCCCTGTTCATCCATCTTCAGCGTGATGGCGGCAATTTCGAGCAGCGCATCGGTTTTAGCGTTAAATCCGGCTGTTTCTACATCAATGACAACGGGATAAAAACCACGAAAACGGTCGCACAGACCGCTAAATTGAGCGTTATCGGACATCAGGGTCTCTTACATGGGGAAAAAGCAGAGCGCATTATGGCAAATTTTGCGGGGTGATGCAGTAAAACTACGGGCGCACGTTGCGCCCTGAGGGATCAATTGCCCAGACCGCGACCGGCGTCTTTGGCTTCAATCAACTCGATTTTGTAACCGTCCGGATCTTCCACAAACGCAATCACGGTGGTGCCGCCTTTTACCGGGCCCGCTTCGCGCGTAACGTTACCGCCATTTTTGCGAATGCGTTCGCACGCGTCGGCTGCGTTGTCCACTTCCAGCGCGATATGGCCGTAGGCCGTGCCCAGCTCATAGCTGTCAACGCCCCAGTTGTAGGTCAGCTCGATCACCGCTTCATCCGTTTCCGGGCCGTAACCCACGAATGCCAGCGAGTATTTGTATTCCGGGTTTTCGCTGGTGCGCAGCAGCTTCATGCCCAGGACGTTAGTGTAGAAATCGATTGAACGTTGCAGGTCGCCAACGCGCAGCATGGTGTGAAGTAGGCGCATAATTTCCTCATTAACCAATGGAATAAAAAAGCTTTTTGAACAGAAACGATGTTTTAGTATAGCGGCGAAGTGTCGCCGCTATCAATGAACAATGGCGAGATTACAGAGAAGGGTAGTCGGTGTAGCCTTCCGCGCCGCCGCCGTAAAAGCTTTCCGGACGCTGCGGGTTCAGCGCCGCTTTTTTCTGCAGACGGGCAACCAGATCCGGGTTGGCGATGTAGTCGCGGCCAAACGCGACGGCATCAATCAGCCCTTTGCCGATCAGGTCTTCGGCTTTCTCTGGGGTATAGGCGCCTGCACCGATGATCACGCCGTGGAAGCGCTCGCGCACTTTCTGGCGGAAGGCTTCAGTGTAAGGCTTACCGCCAGCCCAGTCAGGCTCGGACATGTGCAGATAGGCAATACCGCGTTTGGCCAGCTCTTCAATCAGATAGAGCGCGTCCGCTTCCTCGTTCGGGCCGTTGTCTACGTTCTGGAAAGACCCGATTGGGGAGACGCGGATCCCGATACGGTCCGGGCTCCACTCCTTGCATACCGCATCCACCACTTCCAGCACCAGACGGGCGCGGTTTTCGACGCTGCCGCCGTACTGATCGGTGCGATGGTTTGACGACGGTGACAGGAACTGGTGCAGCAGATAGCCATGCGCGGAGTGCAGCTCAATCAGGTCAAAACCGGCTTCACGGGCGTTGGCCACGGCCTGACGGAAGTCGTTAACAATCCCCGGAATTTCGTCCAGCTCCAGCGCGCGCGGCATAGAGGTATCCACGCGGATCGCATTGCCGTTTTCATCGCGCAGGGACGTACGGGTATTGGCGCTCAGGGCCGACGCGGAGACCGGTGCCTGACCGCCAGGCTGGATGCTGCTGTGTGAGATACGACCGGTGTGCCACAGCTGAACTGCAATACGACCCTCTTCAGCGTGAACGCCCGCGGTGATTTTCTGCCATGCCGCGATCTGTTCCGGGCTGTGAAGGCCCGGCGCACCGGCGTAACCCTTCGCCTGAGCAGAGATCTGCGTGGCTTCCGTGATGATGAGGCCAGAGCTTGCGCGTTGACGGTAGTATTCGCCCATCAGCGGGGTTGGGATGTCACCCGGCTCAATGCTGCGCAGACGGGTCAGCGGAGCCATGAACACGCGGTTTGGCGCCGTGACGGCACCCACTTTCAATGGGGTAAACAGTTTTTCAGCTGACATAAAGACTCCTGAGTAGACCAGTCGACTAGTAATAAGATAAATAAAAAGCGCCCGTTATACGCCAGGCGCAGTAATGCTGTTTTTCACATGTGCCAGCGCGCTTTCCAGCGGCAAGGCACTGCGCGAAATTTTTGCCTGCAGGTTGGCCCCTAACCACAGGGAATAGAGCACCTGAGACTGCATTAAGGGGTCGCCGGTAAAGGCCAGCGTTTTTTCGTCGCGGCCTTTTTCCAGCGCCTGGGCCAGCAGGGCGATCACGCCGCGGGCACCCTTATCCATCGCCGAGCGCATATCTTCGGAAAGATCGCACACCTCGGCAGACAGCTTGACCGTCAGGCATCCGCTGATAATGCCCTGCTGACAGAACTGGTTCAGCGTTTCCTGATAGTAGTTCAGAACACGATCCCGATAGTTTCCTTCACCCGACGCAAAGTGGGTCGCCAGACGCTGGTGGTAGCCCGCGTAATGACGCTCCAGCATTGCCACGCCAAAGGCTTCTTTGGACCGGAAGTAGTGATAAAACGACCCCTTCGGTACCTCAGCGGTTTTTAATAACTCGCTCAACCCCATACCGGTAAACCCGCGATGCATGCAAAGACGCTCGCCGGTTGCCAGGAGATGTTCGCGGGTATCGTGTTCAGTATTTCTGCTCATGGCCGCACTCTAATAGACCGTTCGGTCTAATGCAAGCGAGTTTATTGCCGACATGCGTTCAGAATATCCAGCTGCTGTTGATAAACCGTTGATTTCACGTCCATCATACCCAGTACGGTCGAGAACAAATTGTCCTGGGAAACCGCATTTTTTGCAGCGTGGTCGCGTAAACACTGTTCATTGATGCCAAAGTTTTTCGCGTAGTCCGGTGACAGCCAGAACATAAACGGAATGTGCGTTTGCTGCTCCGGTGCCAGCATGTACGGCGTACCGTGCAGATAAATGCCGCTTTCACCCAGTGACTCACCGTGATCCGAGAGATAAATCAGGGCGGTGTTCATGCTTGCCTGGCGCGCTTTCAGCGCATCAATGGTTTTGCTGACCATGCTGTCGGTATACAGGATGGTGTTGTCATAGGTATTCATCAGCGCCTGATGGTCGCAATCCTGAATTTCATTGGTGTCACAGGTTGGGGTGAATTTCCGGAAATTGTCCGGGTAACGGCGATAGTATGCCGGACCGTGGCTCCCCATCAGGTGGATAACCAGCACCGTGTCCTGCTTCAGACCATCCAGCACGTTGTCCAGACGGTAGAAATTCACATCATCAATACAGGATTTGTCTTTGCAGAACTGATCCAGATTCCACTGCGTCATATCGGTATGCGGTACGCGATCGCAGGCGCCTTTACAGCCGCCGTCGTTGTCGCGCCACAGCAGGTTGATCCCCGCATGCTTCAGCACATCGAGCAGACCTTCCTGATGGTGAGCCAGGTCGGCATCGTATTTGCTGCGCGTCATGCCCGAGAACATGCACGGAACGGAAACGGCGGTTTCGGTGCCGCAAGAGGAGGCCTGCGGGAAGTTAATCACATCCTGCTTTTTCAGCTCCGGGTTCGTTTCACGATCGTAACCATTCAGGGAGTAGTTCGCCGCGCGAGAGGCTTCCCCAACGACCAGCACCAGAACGGTTTTCTTTTGCTGGCCGGTAATCAACGGTCCTTTATGGGCATCTTCGCCAATCCGCACCAGCGTTTGATCGCCGGCAAACCAGCGCATTTTGCTGTACTTCACCACGGCGCTGACATAGTTGGCCGGGGTCACCATTTTGACGATGCTTTTGTTGTTGCGAAACAGCGACGCGTAATCTTTATAAAACAGCGCCGCAATCAGGATAATCACCAGCAGGGCACCGAGCATCGCGGCGACGCGCGTCAGCAGGGCATACCACCATTTCCCGGTACGAATGCGGGTCAACGCCAGCACCACGGAGGGAACGAGGCCTGCGATAACAATCCACAGAATCATCTGCGGGGTCACCAGGGCTGTCGCTTCCTGAGAGTTGGTTTCGAACACGTTCACAATCATATTCTGATCGATCACCGCGCCGTAGGTGTACATAAAGTAGGTGGCCGCGGCGCATCCGACCGTTAAGACGATCAGCAGCGGCTTACGGATATAGGGGATATTCAGCAGGCTAAAGACAATCACCCAGCCGCAAAACAGCACCAGCGGTACGGACGCGGCAAAGAGGATGTCGTGCAGGTGCGCAGGGGCAATAATGGCCCAGCTGCGCTGGATAAACAGCCCATTAATCAACGTAAAAAAGAGTGCACAGCCCAGAGTAAATTTAATGTCGTTACATTGTAACTTTTTGATTAACCACATCGATCGGTAAACCTGTCATTGTCATGATGGGCCGAGTATAAAGAAGGAAGATTAGTGAAACCTTAATGCCACAAATCTGTGGTATGGGCCTTGCACGTGGCGCGTTTAGCGTCTTCACTGTAGGTGAGAGTGGTTATCCGGAGGTGAGTGTGGCAGAGCAGCTGGAGTTTTTCCCCATCCAGAGCCCGTGCCGGGGGATTTGTCAGGTAGATGAACGCGGATATTGCCGCGGGTGCATGCGTACCCGCGACGAGCGTTTTAACTGGCAAAACTTTAGCGACACGCAAAAGCAGGAGGTGTTACGCCTCTGCCGTCAGCGTCTTCTGCGCAAAATACGCGCAAACAAAGCCGGTGAGACCGAAGAACCCCAGCAACCTTCACTTTTTTAACACGGTAATTGCGTATACTCATGACATCACGTCCTTGAGGAAAATGTTATGGTTCAGCGAATTACCCTTGCCCCCCAGGGGCCAGAATTCTCCCGTTTTGTGATGGGCTACTGGCGCCTGATGGACTGGAATATGTCCCCCCTCCAGCTGGCGAGCTTTATTGAAGAGCATATCGATCTGGGCGTTACCACGGTCGACCATGCGGATATTTACGGTGGCTATCAGTGTGAAGCCGCATTCGGCGAGGCGCTCAAGCTGGTTCCGGCACTCCGCGACCGCATGGAGATCGTCACGAAGTGCGGGATTGCCACCACGGCAAAACCGGAACACGCCCTTGGGCATTACATCACCGACAGCGCGCATATCATCAAGAGCGCTGAGCAGTCGCTGGTCAATCTGGCGACCGACCGTATCGACCTGCTGTTAATCCATCGTCCGGACCCGCTCATGGATGCCGATGAGGTGGCAGAAGCCTTCCTGAACCTGCATCAGAGCGGCAAAGTGCGTCACTTTGGCGTTTCCAACTTTACCCCGGCGCAGTTTGCGCTGCTTCAGTCTCGTCTGCCGTTTACCCTGGCCACCAACCAGGTGGAGATCTCCCCGGTACACCAGCCGCTGCTGCTGGACGGTACGCTTGACCAGCTGCAGCAGCTGCGCATTCGCCCGATGGCCTGGTCATGCCTGGGAGGCGGACGCCTGCTCAATGATGATGAATTCCAGCCGCTGCGTAACGAGCTGGACACCATCGCCCGCGAGCTGAACGCGGAGAGCATCGAACAGGTGGTTTACGCCTGGATCCTGCGTCTGCCGTCAAAACCGCTGCCGATTATTGGTTCTGGCAAAATTGAACGCGTGCGTTCTGCACTGGCCGCTGAAGAGCTGCAGATGACCCGCCAGCAGTGGTTCCGCATCCGCAAGGCTGCGCTGGGTTACGACGTGCCATAAACCGCCAGAAGATGACTTTCCGGTGAAATCTTTGCCCCTGGTATACACTTAAGGGGCAAAAAATAACCAGCGGAGGTCATATGAAGCGTTTTGCTCTGGCAATGGTCGCGCTGGTTGTTTGCGCAGGGGCGCAGGCAGCCAGCGACGAAGTGGAAATGAATCTCGTCACCTCTCAGGGTGTGGGTCAGTCCATCGGTACGGTGAAAATCACGGAAACCGATAAAGGACTGGAGTTCGCCCCGAATCTTAAAGCACTCCCTCCCGGTGAGCATGGTTTTCATGTTCACGCCAAAGGAAGCTGTCAGCCCGCGTTAAAAGAGGGGAAACCGTCGGCTGCGGAAGCGGCAGGCGGTCACCTTGACCCGCAGCACTCCGGCAAGCATGAGGGCCCCGAAGGCATGGGACATCTGGGCGATCTGCCCGTGCTGGTGGTCAATAACGACGGTAAAGCCACCGATCCCGTTGTCGCGCCGCGTCTGAAAAAGCTGGATGAGGTGAAAGGCAAAGCGCTGATGATCCACGTCGGCGGCGACAATATGTCCGATCAGCCTAAACCGCTTGGCGGCGGCGGGGCGCGTTATGCCTGCGGCGTGATCTGATCCCCAATCGTACCCGGCGGTGGTGCCTGTTCCAGCTGCGACAGCGAGCAGTGCAGCCGCCAGATTATCGAGGCCAAATCGCGGGCGGCGGGGAGATGATGTCGTGCAAGCGTATCGCAGATCCGCTGCAGTTCATTCAGCGTGGCTTCCAGCGGCCGCTGCTGGACCCCGCGTTCGCTCATGACATCGCGCAGCAGGGAGATGCAAACGTCACGCACTTGCGACAGCGGGTCGGAACGCGTTTCCCACCCGCGAAGCTGCCAGACCACGTGCGAGCAGTTCAGCAGCACCACGCCCCAGCGCAGCAGCCAGCGCCGGGAAAGCGCGTCCTGGCTGTTATTGAGCTGGCTGACGTGATGATAAACCAGCGATTCATATTCACTCTCACGAAGATGCGGTTTGCGGCTGAGCTGATCGACAAACCCCCGGCGTAACTCCCGGATATGCCTGCGGCTTTTGCGGGCATCGGAGCCGGGACGCAGCACCGCGAAGGCCAGCCACGCCAGCCCCACGCCAAGGATCTTTGCGAGGTTGTCATTGAGAAAATCGGCGTAATCGTACACCGGTGGATTCGTCACGGAGATAAACGAGCCCATAAAGACAATCAGCTGTCCCCAAAGGCCCGCCAGCTTCGGCATCTGCAGCTTGAGTAGCTGCATGGTGGTCAACAGCGGAAAGAGGAACAGCAGGAACTGCCAGAGATCGCTTATCTGCACCATCAGGCCAAACTTCACCACGAAACTGAACAGCGACAGCAGCACCAGGGTGCGCAGCAGGAGCGTCAGCGAGTTAAACGGCGAGGCCGCGACGGAGTAAAGCACGCAGCTGATGGCGGCGAGCGTCAGGGCCGCCGTACCGGACTCCCACTGCGTGGTGATACTCCACGCGCCTACCAGCATCAGCGCGCAAAAGGTGCGAAAACCGCTCCACAGCGCCTCCAGGTAGTCAGTATGGCGGGCGAGAGCCGGGCTCCCGGGAACGTTGAACTCCGTAACCGGGGTGGCGTTCTCTACCGCGTTAATCCAGCGGCTGCTGCGCAGGTAGAGGCGGCAAAAGTAATTCAACCGCTGCCAGAAGGCGCGATGGCGATAATCATATTCATCCACCGGGGCGAGCGGGGCGATTATTCGCGCGACCGTGTAGATGTCTGCATCCGGGCGCGCAAGGGTCGCGAGCAGCGTTTCAATCACCGCGCGCGTGTTTTCCGGCGGCGTCGGCCAGTTGAGCAGCATCCGGCGCAGGCTGGAAATGGCGCTGGTCATGCGCAGCTGCTGGTGCAGTAAATAATTAAGCAGGGTGTTCTGACGGCGAAAGCGGTAGTGGCTCCAGAACGCCTGAATACGCAGCAGATTCATTGTCAGGATCTGTCCTATCACCTTTTCATGGGCGAGACGGATCTCATCGCTGGTATCCGGTTGCCACAGCAGGCTCGCGTGTTCAAGCAACCGGGTGTGCATGGTTTTAAGGGCGGTGATGAGTGCGCTGCCGTCGGAAGTGCTGGGGAGGATCATCATCATAAATCCGCCGCAGAGGATCCCGACAATCACTTCGCAGACGCGCGCCTGTGCAATATCCCACAGCTCGGTGGTATCGAGCACATTCACCACCGGGAAGGCAATAATGGCGGCGGTATAGCCCGCCAGCTGGAAAGCGTAGGCGACGTTGTTGGTGAAATGGGCGCAGGCCCAGGTACAGCATCCCAGCCATGCCGCCATGCTCAGCAGGAACAGCCATGGGTCGTTCAGAGTGTGGCCGGCGATAATTAACGCCGCCGTGGCACCCAGCAGGCTGCCGGCGATACGTCCAAGGCTTTTACTGATCACCCCACCAACGGTGGGAAAACTCACCACTGCGGCAGAGGTCATCGCCCAGTACGGCTCATCCAGGTTCAGGTAATAGGCGACGGTCAGCGCCAGACACATGGCAATGCCGTTACGCAGCGCGTAGCGCCACTGAGGACGCGTCGCTTTCATCCACGGCGAGTTTTGCCAGGAGAGCGCCTGCAGCTTCATTAAGGGGTTCCGATGGAGACAGTGCAGGTGGTGCCGGATACCAGCGTGATGCCCTGCGGTAAATGGTCAAACTCCACGCGAACAGGCACGCGTTGAGCGAGGCGCACCCAGGGGACGTTCGGCTTGATATCCGGCACCAGGCCGGAATCTGTTTCAACGCTTTGATCGTAAATGGCGCGACCAATGCTGGAGACATGACCCTGTAACCTTTGCGAGCCGCTGTACAGCGTAATCGCTGCTGGCGATCCCTCGCGAATATGTCGAAGCTTGGTCTCTTCGAAGTAGCCCACTACGTAGAAGGAGTGGCTGTCGACCAGGGCGAAAACGGGCTGTCCCGTGGTGGCATAGTTACCCACGCGGGCGGAAAGGTTGGTCACCCATCCATCGACAGGGGCGGTAATCACGGTTTGGGTCAGCTCCCACTGCGCCTGCTTCAGCGTCGCCTCAGCCACGTTGACGCTCGCCTGCATCGCCTTAACGTTGAGGTTGGCGGTGTCTAAATCTTCCGCGGAGATGTAGTTTTGCGACAGGTGACGGCGGCGGTTGGCCTCGTTGTTGGCCTTTGCCAGATCAGACTGGGCTTTTGCCAGCTGCGCCTGGGCATTCAGAAGCGCGATATGGTACGGCGTGTCGTCGATTCGGAATAAAACCTCTCCCTTTTTAACGTACTGGTTATCCTTAACCAGCAGCGACGTAATGCTTCCCGATACCTGCGGGGTAATGCTGACCTGCTCAGCGCGAATCTTACCGTCACGCGTCCAGGGAGACTGCATGTAATAATTCCAGAGCCACCATCCGGCGACCAGCGCAAGGACCAGAACAAACAGGGTGGAAAAGTACTTCAGCGTTTTCAGGGGCATAGTCACCACACGATCAGAACAGCAAGGCCCAGGCATACACAGAGGGCAAACAGGGAAAGATCCATCAGCATGGGATGCCAGATTTCGCCGGAATACATCCAGTCGCGAAGCAGGCGATGCGCGATGAGCCAGAGAATAAAGCCCACCAGCACGGCCTTAAACAGAGGGGGAAAGTAGACTGACGCACCGAAGATCAGGTCCTGGAGGGGTAAATCCTCTGAGCGATGAAAAAAGGTCACGAGCAGAGATCCTTTGCAGTGAACAGAATGCCGTGTTGGCTTGTCTGAGTATGAAGAAGCATCACAATTCAGTGTAAGTCATACTTTTGAGTTAGATGAATGCAGTATTGCATTTGTTTTGCCATTACAAATGCTGCACACTATTCTAAAATCAGTATAATAACTTAGCAAGCTAATTATAAGGAGATGAAATTGGAATCGCCATTAGGTTCTGATCTGGCAAGGTTGGTACGCGTCTGGCGTGCTCTGATTGACCATCGCCTGAAACCTCTGGAATTGACGCAGACGCATTGGGTCACGCTGCACAACATTCATCAGCTGCCGCCCGACCAGTCGCAAATTCAACTGGCAAAAGCGATAGGCATTGAGCAACCGTCACTGGTGCGCACGCTTGACCAGCTGGAAGAGAAGGGGCTGATCTCCCGACAAACCTGCGCCAGCGATCGTCGCGCCAAGCGGATAAAACTCACTGAGAAAGCGGCGCCTATCATTACTGAAATGGAAGCTGTGATTACCAAAACGCGCGGTGAAATCCTTTCAGGCGTTTCACCGGCGGAGCTGGAAATGCTCATTAGCCTCATTGCTCGCCTTGAGCAAAACATCCATGAGCTACAGTCTCGCGACTGATAAAACACTAAGGCCTTGCAGCAGCAAGGCCTTTTTTTACTTAAAGACCACCACTCGATTACGGCCTGTCTCCTTCGCTTCATACATCGCCTTGTCGGCACTCTCCACGCACGCTTCTGCGGTCACGGACGATGACGTCGCCGTAAATACTCCCATGCTGATGGTAATCGGCTCAGGTAGCTGCCCTCCGCTGCTGGTTTTATCAAAGCTGCTTAGCTTCAACCGAATACGTTCCGCCACCTGGTGGGCTGCATCTGAAGAGGTGTTGGCCAGCATCAGCACAAACTCCTCACCGCCGATTCGAGCCGCGATGTCCTGCGGGCGTACGGAATCCATCAGCAGATTGGCGACAAACTGTAAGACTTTGTCTCCCTGAAGGTGGCCATAGTTATCATTGATACGCTTGAAGCGGTCGAGATCGCTGACGATAACCGAAACTGGGCGGCTGGGTTTCGCCATGTCCAGCGCCTGGTTTAACGATTCATAAAAATAGCTACGGTTATACAGGCGCGTAAGCGGATCGCGAATCGAATTTTGATATGACTGCTGATATTTTAAATGGGAATCACGGTACAGCATGAAGACGTCGTAGAGCAGTACAAAAATAATCATCAGCGTAGCGACGGTTTCAAATAGCCGGGCGCGATACCACGATATATCTTCAGCATGTCCGCCTACTAACAGCATGGCGAGCGTGACGATATAGCAAACGCACAGGAAATTTCCGCCTACCCAGAATAAATTGCGCACGCGCGTGACAAACATCAGCGTTACTAATGAAACCACCCAGAAGACAATTAAAGAAATATTTATGCATTGGCTCCAGAGCACCATAAACTGACGGGTTTCGTTATCAACCAGGTCAATGGATAACAAGGGCGAGTGACTGGAATATATCCAGGCCAGTTCCACAACGCAGGCGGTAAAGAGAAACGCCCCGCTCACAATTGAGAGATGCGCCAACCGTGAAAAGGGGTAATCGCGCGTAGGATAGAGTACTGCCGCAACGATGAACAACACCGCCATTAAAAAGTGGCGGAACATAAAGTAGATCATCGCATCGTTGTAGTTCACGACGTTGAACTGATAGAGGTTCAGCCACGCTGGAAAGCTGGACAGCGTTCCGACCATCAACAGTGCCGAACCGGCAAAGGCAAAGGCGATCGCAATCAGATAGAGCCGCCGCTTATCACACCAGTATTTCATTGCCATAAAGCAGGCAATAAACAGGTGAAACACGAGTAAAAAAATGGTGAGCGTAGGGAACAAAAGAGGCGAGAAGGAGGGAACCCATTCAACCATTTTTGAAAAGAGAGCTTGTAATATTCCGATGACGACAAGGCAACCGAAACAGAACGAGATATAACGACCTTTTAGACAACGACTATTCGCAAGCATATAAGTTTTTACAAAATGAGAAATACATCATGAAGAGGTAATTGCGAAGAGTCTAAACAAGTAATGCAATAAATACTTTGCGCGGAGACAATATACGATGAGATTAAATATTTGTGTGGTGAATATATTTTGTAAAAATATTCGTATAAGTGATGTATATTGTAAATGGATGTGGCCCAATGGCCACATCCATTTTTAATTAACGTGGAGAAACGGTCACCTGGCTTCCGTTGCTTGCCAGCACAACGCGCTGACCTGCGGAGAAGCGGGTGCTGCCTTGTTTCTGAACAACCATAATGGTGCTGCCGTCGTCTTTACGAATTTCCAGCTCGACGCCCTGGGTTTTATTCATCGCACCCTGAACACCCTGGCCTGCTACACCACCGGCCACTGCGCCTGCGGCTGTTGCCAGAGAACGGCCCGTACCGCCGCCGACGGTATTACCCAGGAAACCACCCAGAACGGCACCGCCGATGGCGCCCATCACGTTGTTTTCATCACCACCCTGAATCTGTACAGGGCGTGCGTTAACAACGGTACCGTAAGTCACGTTCTGAACCTGTTTCGCTTCAGAAGCGCTATAAACGTCGCCAGAAAGTGAACTGTCATTCACACAGCCAGCCAGAGTTAAACCAATCAGCGAAACGCCCAGTACACGTAAAATCATTTGAATCTCCTGTTCACCAAAAACGCCCGATGGGGGGCATCCGTTATGGCTAAATTATATGGCATAAGGGGCCATCGTTCATATCTTTGCACTAACAATAGGAAAATTGTACTTGAATTTGACTTAACGAGACATAAACAGGATCCGCCCACGCTACCCGTCTGACATTGTTAAAAAATATTATTGCCGGATGGCAAAGCGACGCCGTTTATGGTTGAGTGGATATCCTTAGCCCACGCAACGTAAGGAAAGCGCATGAAATCGGGTCGCTACATTGGTGTGATGTCAGGCACCAGTCTGGATGGGGTAGATGTCGTTCTGGCTGCCATTGATGAGAACATGGTGGCGCAGCAGGCGAGCCTGACCTGGCCAATCCCCCTTTCACTGAAAGAGGATATTCTCAGTATCTGTCAGGGGCAGCAGCTGACCCTTTCGCAGCTTGGACAGCTGGATGTCCGCCTGGGGGCGCTGTTTGCGGATGCGGTGCAGGCTTTGATGCAAAAAGAACATCTTCGTCCGCAGGATGTGGTGGCCATCGGGTGTCACGGACAAACGGTCTGGCATGAACCCATCGGCGATGCCCCGCACACCCTGCAAATCGGCGATAACAACCAGATTGTGGTGAAAACGGGCGTCACGGTGGTCGGCGATTTCCGTCGTCGCGATATTGCCCTTGGCGGACAGGGCGCACCGCTGGTGCCCGCGTTTCATCAGGCGCTGCTGGCACACCCTTCAGAACGGCGCATGGTGCTCAACATTGGTGGGATCGCCAATCTGTCGATGCTTATTCCGGGGCAGCCGGTCCGGGGCTACGATACCGGCCCGGGCAATATGTTAATGGATGCCTGGATCTGGCGTCATTGCGGTCAACCGTATGATAAAAACGCGGAGTGGGCGAGTGAGGGTAAGGTGATTCTCCCGCTGCTGCAGTCCATGCTGAGCGATCCTTATTTTGCCTTACCGGCACCGAAAAGCACGGGGCGTGAATACTTCAACTTTGGCTGGCTTGAGCGCCAGCTGGCGTCATTGCCGGCGCTCGCGCCGCAGGATGTTCAGGCGACGCTTGCCGAGCTTACGGCCGTGTCGATTTCTGAACAGGTGCTGCTTAGCGGCGGATGTGAACGCCTGCTGGTGTGCGGCGGGGGAAGCCGTAACCCGCTGGTGATGGCGCGTCTTGCCGGGCTGCTGCCGGGTACCGAAGTGTCGACGACCGATGAGGCCGGCATCAGCGGTGATGATATGGAGGCGCTGGCCTTCGCCTGGCTTGCCTGGCGCACCGTTGCCGGGCTGCCGGGCAATTTACCGTCGGTAACCGGCGCGCGCGAGGCGAGCGTGCTAGGGGCGATTTTCCCGGCAAATCCGCGTCATAATCAGAGTTAACTGAAATTCAGCGCGGCGCGTCGTCGTTAGAATGGAACGAAACAGGGGGGCAGCCATGCCCTCCAGGACCAGGATAGTCTTCGGAATATGCCCATGAAAAAACTTCTTCTTATTGCCGCCCCTTTGCTGCTGTCAGGATGCAGCGTCTACAACCAGCTCGTTGAGCGCATGCAGACCGATACCCTGGAGTATCGCTGCGACGAAAAACCGCTGACCGTGAAGCTGAACAATCCGCGCCGGGAAGCCAGTTTTGTTTACGACAATAAATTGCTGACGCTGAAGCAGGGCATTTCGGCCTCGGGCGCACGCTACACCGACGGTATCTATGTCTTCTGGTCGAAAGGCGACAGCGCCACGGTCTACAAACGCGACCGTATTGTGCTGAACAATTGCCAGCTCGAAAATCCGAAGCGTTGAGATTTTTACAGGGGCGGCGCACAATAGCGCCACCCACTCTCAATGTCAGCTAACGCCATGTCAGATAACGACGAACTGCAGCAAATTGCGCATCTGCGCCGTGAATACACCAAAGGCGGCCTGCGTCGCCAGGATCTTCCCGCTGAACCCCTCGTGCTTTTTGAACGCTGGCTGAAACAGGCCTGCGAAGCGAAACTTGCCGACCCAACGGCGATGGTTGTCGCAACGGTAGATGAAAACGGTCAACCGTATCAGCGTATCGTATTGCTCAAGCATTATGACGAGAAAGGGCTGGTGTTCTATACCAACCTTGGCAGCCGCAAAGCGCATCATCTGGAAAACAATCCGCGTATCAGCCTGCTGTTCCCGTGGCACATGCTGGAACGTCAGGTCATGGTGACCGGCAAAGCGGAACGTCTCTCGACGCTGGAAGTGGTGAAGTATTTCCACAGTCGTCCGCGTGACAGCCAGATTGGCGCCTGGGTATCAAAACAGTCCAGCCGCATTTCCGCCCGCGGCGTGCTGGAAAGTAA
Source organism: Enterobacter sp. EC_64 (assembly GCF_019584165.1). Lineage (NCBI taxonomy): Bacteria > Pseudomonadati > Pseudomonadota > Gammaproteobacteria > Enterobacterales > Enterobacteriaceae > Enterobacter > Enterobacter sp. EC_64. Next base: position 74,594 of record NZ_VDAS01000009.1, on the reverse strand, counting down.
ATTTCTCGAGCTGAAGCAGAAGTTCCAGCAGGGTGAAATCCCGCTGCCGAGCTTCTGGGGTGGTTTCCGCATCCCGATTGAGCAAATCGAATTCTGGCAGGGGGGCGAACATCGCCTGCACGACCGCTTTTTATACCAGCGCGAGAATGGCGGCTGGAAAATCGACAGACTGGCGCCGTAATCCCCGAAATTTGTTGATTTAAGCGCTAGCGCACACCGCGCTTGCGCTTTATTCTATGGTCCTTTCGCATCAGGCGAAAAGTCGTGTACCGGCAAAGGTGCAGTCGTTTATACATGGAGAATTTGATGGCAAGCAGTAACTTGATTAAACAATTGCAAGAGCGGGGCCTCGTGGCCCAGGTGACGGACGAGGAAGCGTTAGCAGAGCGACTGGCGCAAGGCCCGATCGCGCTCTATTGCGGCTTCGATCCCACCGCTGACAGCTTGCATTTGGGGCATCTTGTTCCATTGTTATGCCTGAAACGCTTCCAGATGGCGGGCCATAAGCCTGTTGCCCTGGTGGGCGGCGCGACCGGTCTGATTGGTGACCCAAGCTTCAAAGCCGCTGAGCGTAAACTGAACACCGAAGATACCGTGCAGGAGTGGGTCGATAAGATCCGCAAACAGGTTGCACCGTTCCTCGACTTCAACTGTGGCGATAACGCCGCGATTGCCGCGAACAACTACGACTGGTTTGGCAGCATGAACGTGCTGACCTTCCTGCGCGACATCGGCAAGCACTTCTCTGTTAACCAGATGATTAACAAAGAGGCCGTGAAGCAGCGTCTGAACCGTGACGACCAGGGTATCTCCTTTACCGAGTTCTCCTACAACCTGCTGCAGGGGTATGACTTTGCCTGCCTGAACAAACTGCACGGTGTTTCCCTGCAGATTGGCGGTTCTGACCAGTGGGGTAATATCACCTCCGGTATCGACCTGACCCGTCGCCTGCACCAGAATCAGGTCTTTGGTCTGACCGTTCCGCTGATTACCAAAGCTGACGGTACCAAATTTGGTAAAACCGAAGGCGGCGCGGTATGGCTCGATCCGAAGAAAACCAGCCCGTACAAATTCTACCAGTTCTGGATCAACACGGCGGATGCCGATGTTTATCGCTTCCTGAAGTTCTTCACCTTTATGGATATTGAAGACATCAACGCGCTGGAAGAAGAAGACAAGAACAGCGGTAAAGCGCCACGCGCGCAGTACGTGCTGGCAGATGAAGTGACCAAACTGGTTCACGGTGAAGAAGGTCTGGCCGCGGCAAAACGCATTACTGCAAGCCTGTTCAACGGTACCCTGAGCGATCTGAGCGAAGCGGACTTCGAACAGCTGGCGCAGGACGGCGTGCCAATGGTTGAGATGGAGAAAGGGGCTGACCTGATGCAGGCGCTGGTGGATTCTGAGCTGCAGCCTTCCCGCGGTCAGGCGCGTAAAACCATCGCCTCAAACGCGATCACCATCAACGGTGAAAAGCAGGCTGACCCGGAATACACCTTTGTTGATGGCGACCGTCTGTATGGCCGCTACACCCTGCTGCGTCGCGGTAAGAAAAACTACTGCCTTGTCTGCTGGAAATAATTAACAGTCTCGAGGGGCGTGGGAAACCACGCCCCTTTTGTTTTTTCAGGGTTTGGTAAGCATAAAATGAAGAACATCCTCGCCATTCAGTCCCACGTTGTTTTTGGACATGCTGGCAACAGCGCTGCGGAATTCCCGATGCGCCGCCTCGGCGTCAACGTCTGGCCCCTCAATACCGTTCAGTTCTCTAACCACACGCAGTATGGAAAATGGACCGGCTGCGTGATGCCGCCTTCGCACCTCACCGAGGTTGTGCAGGGCATTGCCGATATCGACCAGCTCAAGCGCTGTGACGCCGTATTGAGCGGTTATCTTGGTTCAGCGGAGCAGGGGGAACATATCCTCGGCATCGTGCGTCAGGTAAAGGCTGCCAACCCGTCGGCAAAATACTTCTGCGACCCCGTTATGGGCCATCCGGAAAAAGGCTGTATCGTGGCGCCAGGCGTGGCAGAATTCCACGTCCGGCACGCGCTGCCCGCCAGCGATATCATTGCGCCAAACCTGGTCGAACTGGAAATTCTCTGCGAGCATCCGGTTAACAGCGTAGAAGAGGCCGTAAGCGCGTCACGCGAGCTGATCGCGCAGGGGCCTGAGGTTGTGCTGGTAAAACACCTCGCGCGCGCAGGGCTAAGCCAGGATCGCTTTGAGATGCTGCTGGTGACGAAAGAGGATGCCTGGCATATCAGCCGCCCGCTGGTGGATTTTGGCACGCGTCAGCCGGTGGGCGTGGGCGATGTGACCAGCGGACTGCTGCTGGTGAAACTGCTTCAGGGTGCAACGGTGAGGGACGCGCTGGAGCACGTTACGGCAGCGGTGTACGAAATTATGATTGCGACGAAAGAGATGCAGGAATATGAACTGCAGGTGGTCGCGGCACAGGATCGTATCGCGAAGCCGGAGCACTATTTCAGCGCAACCCAGCTTTAAACGATGCCAGGTGGCGCTGCGTTGGCACGGGTCTACGGAATTCGTAGGCCGGGTAAGCGTCAGCGCCACCCGGCAACACAGTCTGCTCGGTTAATTCAACCCTTCCGCTTTCAGCGCCGCAGCCACCGCAGGACGTTCAGCCACGCGTTTCATATACGATGCAATGTGGTCTAACCCTTCCAGATTCAGCTTAACCGCACGTGCCCAGCGCAGCACGGTGAACAGGTACGCATCAGCGATCGTGAAGCGTGAGCCGCCAATCCACTGTTCGTCTTTCAGCGATTCGTTAACGTACTGCAGCTTTTTCTCCAGCAGGGCGCGCAGGGTCGGCTTAAACTCTTCCGGCGTATCCGGGCGGAACAGCGGCGTAAAGCCTTTGTGCAGCTCGGTGGCAATGTAGTTCAGCCATTCCAGCGTTTTATAGCGAGAAATCGTACTGACCGGGGCCAGCAGCTGGCGATCGGGCACGCTATCGGCCAGGAACTGCATAATCGCCACGCCTTCGGTCAGCAGGGTACCGTCATCCAGCAGGAGCGCCGGAACCTGTCCTTTCGGGTTAATGGCAAGAAAGTCATCGCCGTTTTCCAGACGTTTTTTCATCAGATCAACGCCATCCAGCGTGAAATCTTTGCCGCTCTCGCGCAGGGTGATATGGGAAGCAAGAGAGCACGCGCCCGGTTTGTAGAACAGTTTCATCGGTAACTCCTTTTCGCTGAGGTTTCAGCTATGTTAGTGCGCAAACGGATAAAAAAAAAGCCGCTAATCAATTAGCGGCTTCTGGTCAGTCGTTTCTCACGGATTTCACGCAGTAGCGGTTTTGGTCGCCTTAGCGGTCTTGTCGTCGTCCTGAGTCATGCGATTCAGTTTCGGTGCGGTCAGCAGCATCAGAGCGGCAATAACGGCAGTCGCGATACCAATCTGCATGAACACGGTACCGTAGACGTTCAGGGAAACCAGTGGGTCAGTGACGTTTTCCGGCACGGCCATCAGGTTCGCAATCTTACCGGCGATAATTGCTGCACCGGCAGTGGTCAGGAACCAGCTACCCATAATGAAGCCCATCAGACGCTGCGGAACCAGCTGTGCAACCATTGCCAGACCCAGACCAGAGATCATCAGTTCGCCGATAGACTGCAGCGCGTAGCTCAGGATCAGCCAGTTAACGGATACGATACCGGCGTCGGTAGCAAATTTGGTACCCAGCGGCAGCACCAGGAACGCGCCGGAGCACAGCACCATACCGATAGCAAACTTGTGCGGCATTGGCAGACGGTCGCCCATCTTGTTATAGATCGCGGCCAGAATCGGGCTACCAATCATGATCCAGAACGGGTTCAGTGCCTGATACTGCTCCGGTTCGAACGCGATGCCCAGAATAGAGTGCTCAACGTTACGAATGGCGAAGAAGTTCAGAGAGGTTGGCATCTGGCTGTACAGCACGAAGAAGATAATCGCTTCCAGCATCAGAATGAAGGCCACGATCATCTTACGACGGGCAGCACCCTGCATAGCGAATGCTTCTTTCGCGAAGATAACCACGATACCCAGCGCCACAACGCCCAGAACGGCACGTGCGATACCCTGGTTGTGCAGCAGCCAGGTAGCGATGGCCGCCAGGACCACAACGCCTACGATGGTCGCCAGCAGTTTGCCCATATGCACAGGCTCGAAGTCTGGTTTTGAACCGTAGTTTTTAACCCAGCTGCGGCAGAACAGGAAGTTCACCACGGTGATCAGCATACCGACGAAGCTCAGTGCAAACGCCACGCTCCAGCCGAATTTCGCTGCGAGCCATGGGGTTGCCAGCATCGAGAAGAACGAACCGATGTTGATGGACATGTAGTACATGGTAAATGCACCGTCCAGACGCGGGTCATCTTTGCTGTAGCAGGTAGAGAGCAGGGAAGACGGGTTCGCTTTGAACAGACCGTTACCCACGGCGATCGTGGCCATGCCCATATACACGACAGCGGCATCATGCCCTGACCATGCTACCAGTCCATAGCCAATCGCCAGAACAATGGCGCCCAGCATAATGACGCGCTTAGTACCCAGAACTTTATCACCCAGCCAGCCGCCGATAGCAACCAGACCGTACACCAGGGCACTGAAGGAGGAGAACAGCGTGATGGAATCGGCTTCGGACATACCCAGCTGTTTCACCAGGTAAACCGCCATGATCCCTTGCAGGCCGTAGTAACCAAAACGCTCCCATAACTCGATAGAGAAGATGAGATAGAACGCTTTAGGTTGTTTAAAAGCGTTCAGACTCACGCTTTCATCTGTTGGTTTATTGTTTGCAGTCGACACATATACCTCTTTTTTTACATCCCATATTAACGGGGGTGTTCATAGCGTGATGGCCGTAGTCCATACGCCTTATAGTTATATTGGGAGGAGAAACGGCGGGTAATGTTCACTATCCTGCCCCATCTGGCAATACGTTTGTAATAATCTGTTACATATATCCTGAGTGGTATAATCGTCGGTTCATGCAAATGTTATTCAGCGTTAAATTTCATACGCTGAGTAAAGGTAGTTTTTTCGACTGGTAATAACCGGTCAGTACGGACTGTTGGCGATATGTTCTGCTATTTGCCGCTTGTGGTAGTGATATAGCCCATATTCTGAAAAATAGCTGGTCTTATCGTCGGCAAAAAAAGAGGAGTGTCTTGTCAGATAAAAGGTTTAGGTCGATTTTGACAACAAAAATACAACATGAAGTTATCAGGGTGATCGCGATCACAGATGTATAGAAATTTTCGGCTATGAAAAAACTATTAACCTGTTTCAGCGTTAAAGAGCCGAATAAGTGACAGGTGAGGCGAAACGAAAGGCGAACAAATAACGGTCAAAAGAAGAGCGTTTGAAAGCCCTTCTTTAATCAGGGGATTGAGATGCCTCAGGGATATACTTTTTCTTTGTATTCGCAGAGATCTTCAATAATGCAGGAGCCGCAGCGAGGCTTACGGGCAATACACGTGTAACGACCGTGCAGAATCAGCCAGTGATGGCAGTCAACCTTAAATTCCGCCGGAACCACTTTCAGCAGCTTCTCTTCGACCTGCTCGACATTTTTCCCCGGCGCGAAGTTGGTCCGGTTAGACACGCGAAAGATATGCGTATCGACGGCGATAGTGGGCCAGCCAAACGCGGTATTGAGCACCACGTTCGCCGTTTTACGCCCCACGCCCGGTAAGGCTTCCAGCGCGGCACGGTCTTCCGGCACTTCGCCTCCGTGCTGCTCCAGCAGGATCCGGCAGGTCTTGATGACGTTCTCGGCTTTGCTGTTAAACAGGCCGATGGTTTTGATATAGGACTTCACGCCTTCCACGCCCAGCTCCAGCATGGCCTTCGGCGTATTGGCGACCGGATAGAGCAGGGCGGTGGCTTTATTGACGCTCACGTCGGTAGCCTGCGCAGAGAGCAACACGGCGATCAGCAGCTCAAACGGGGAGGTAAAATTCAGCTCCGTCGTCGGGTGCGGGTTCTCGTCCCGCAGACGGGTCAGGATCGCAATGCGCTTTTCTTTATTCATGAGGCCTTCTCGGGTGTCCCTTCCAGAACGCTGCGCTCAGCCGCGCGGCGCTTACGTTTCTCGTCAATCAGGTATTTTATCGCCAGCATCATGCCAAGACCAATAAACGCGCCAGGCGGCAGCATCGCCAGCAGGAATGGCGTATCGGTGTGGAACACTTCAATGCGCAGCGCTTTGGCCCAGCCGCCCAGCAGCGCATCTGCGCCGTCAAACAGCGTACCGTTGCCGAGGATTTCACGCAGGGATCCCAGCACGAACATGGCGCACGTGGCGCCCATGCCAATGGAAAAACCATCCAGCGCCGACATGGCCGGACTGTTTTTCACCGCAAAGGCTTCCGCACGCCCGACCACGATACAGTTGGTGACGATAAGGGGAATGAAGATCCCGAGCGACTGGTACAGACCAAACGCGTAGGCGTTAATCAGCATCTGAACAATACTGACCACCGACGCAATGATCATGACGTAAATAGGAATACGAATTTCCGACGGCGTCCAGCGGCGCAGGGCAGAGATGGAGAGGTTGGTCAGGGTCAATACGAGCGTGGTTGCCAGACCCAGACCGAGCGCGTTGGTGGCGGTGGATGTCACCGCCAGCAGTGGGCACATCCCCAGAAGCTGTACCAGCGCGGAGTTGTTTTTCCACAACCCCTGGACAATAACCTCTTTAACCTGGCTCATGATTACTCCTCACAGGCCGGAAGATTGTTGATTTGCGCGGGCAGCGTTTCAGCGTACAGCCCGGCTCGTTTTACGGCATTCACCACCGCACGTGGGGTGATGGTCGCCCCGGTGAACTGGTCGAACTCGCCGCCATCTTTCTTCACCGCAAACGCGGTGTCATCTTCACCATGGATCACTTTACCGGCAAAGTGCAAAATCCAGTCGCTCAGACGGGTTTCAATTTTATCGCCAAGACCCGGCGTTTCATGGTGTTCCGTCACGCGGGTGCCCAGTATGGTGCCGGAGAAATCACTGCCCACGAGGAGCTGAATGGCACCGGAATAGCCGTCAGGCGCCGTCGCTTCCATCACCGCGCCAACCGGTTTATCCCCTTTGCGGGCAATAAAGAGGCGGTGCGGGCCTTTCCCAAGCTGCGGCGCGTCTACCACAAAGCAGCTTTTTTGCAGGTCGTTATCGTAGAATTCCGCCGGGATCACCTGATCGAACAGCGCCTTTTGCTGCTTCGAGGCCTGCTCTTCGATGGTCGTTTTGGTCAGCGCATTTACCAGCGCCGTCAGCCCTGTCAGGACCGCGGCGAAGACAGCCAGCGTGACGCCGTGTTTTTGCATCGTTTTGAACATGGCGAGACCCTTAGCGATGGCCGTACACGCGCGGACGCGTGTAATAGTCGATGAGCGGAACGGTAATGTTGGCAAGCAGGACGGCAAAAGCCACGCCGTCCGGGTACCCGCCAAAGCTGCGGATGAGCCAGACCAGCAGGCCTGCCAGCGCGCCGAAGATCAGGCGCCCGCGGTTAGTCGTTGAGGCCGTCACCGGATCCGTCAGGATAAAGAAGGCACCCAGCATGGTCGCCCCGGAGAGCAGGTGCAGCTGCGGGCTGGCCAGTGATTCAGGAGAGAATACCCAGCCCAGCGTGGCGCAGACCGCCAGCGTCACGAGGAAGCTGACCGGAATATGCCAGCGGATGGCTTTCTGCTGCAGCAGGAACAGGCCGCCCAGCAGATACGCCAGGTTGACCCACTGCCAGCCGGCACCCGCCAGCACGCCGCTGTAGATGGCGGATTTCATGATCTGCTCAACGCTGTGCCCGGCATGCAGGGACGTTTTAAAGGTATCAAGCGGCGTCGCCTGGCTGATCCCGTCCACGCCCATGCGCAGCGCGTTCATATCGGCACCGAGTGCCGTATGGCCGGTAAAGATCACGTGCAGAGCATCCATGAAGCCCGGAACTGTGGCCGCAATCTCGTGCGGTGGCAGCCAGCTGGTCATCTGTACCGGGAAGGAGATCAGCAGCACCACGTAGCCAATCATCGCCGGGTTAAACGGGTTATGGCCCAGTCCACCATACAGCTGTTTGGCAATGATCACCGCAAACACGGTGCCGAGGACCACCATCCACCATGGAGCAAACGGCGGGATACTGATCGCCAGCAGCAGCCCGGTCAGCAGCGCGGAGTTATCGGCCAGAATGCGGGAGACCGCCGCCTTGCGCAGCTTAAGGACAAGGGCTTCCGCCGCTAAGGCGCTGGCACAGCCCAGGATTATCTGGAACAGGGTTCCCCAGCCGAAAAACCAGCACTGAACGGCAATGCCCGGCAGCGCCGCCAGGCAGACCAGCATCATAATGCGCGATGTCTGGCGCTGATTGTGGGTGTAAGGGGAGCTTGCGATTCTGAAAACCATTTAATCCTCGTTAACTGCTTGCTGTGCGGCTTTCTTTGCCTGAACGCGCGCAATGGCGGCGGCGACGGCGGCTTTGCGCGGGTCATCGTTGGCGGCCTGCGGTTGCTCATCCTGCTGCGCCGCTTTGCGTGCTTTAGCGCGGGCAATCGCCGCTTCGACGGCGGCTTTACGCGGATCGACCGGCGCGTCGGGTTCTGCGGTTGGCGTCTGCTGCGCCGCTTTGCGGGCTTTGGCACGGGCAATCGCTGCCTCAACGGCCGCTTTGCGAGGGTCGACCGCTTCCTGCTCAACCACCACGTTCTGCTCGCCGGCTTTGCGCGCTTTGGCACGGGCTATTGCCGCTTCAACGGCCGCTTTACGCGGGTCGATCTCCGTCTCTGCCTGGACCGTTTGCGCTTTTTCAGCCTGACGGGCGCGAGCCTGAGCTTTACGCGCTTCACGCGCCGCAATGGCTTCGCTGTTGTCCGGCTTCTCGCCAGCCGGGATCACCACAGGCTGCGCCGCGGTCGCTTTTTTCTCGCGAACGCGGGCCAGTGCGGCATTAATCGCATCCTGATCTTTCTCCCCGGGCTGAACGGCGGCCTGCTTATGGCGCTCCTGACGGGCGATTTTTTCACGCTCCAGTCGCGCCTGGCGCGCTTCAAAGCGTGCCTTGGCTTCCGCCGCGCGTTTTTCTTCCATGGAGATGGCATAAATTTCCGCCTTCTCCTGGCGGAAATACTGCACCAGAGGAATGTTGCTAGGGCAGACCCAGGCGCAGGCGCCGCATTCGATGCAGTCGGCCAGGTTATGGGCTGTCGCCTTGTCGTGCAGCTGGCCTTTGCTGTACCAGTACAGCTGCTGCGGAAGTAGATCCGCCGGGCAGGCGTCGGCACAGGCGCTGCAGCGAATACAGCCTTTTTCTTCCTGCTCTTCACCCATCTCGGTCGGGGAAGGGGCGAGCAGGCAGTTGGTGATTTTCACTACCGGCACATCGAGCCACGGCAGGGTAAAGCCCATCAGCGGGCCGCCCATGATCACCATCTGGTCGCTGGCCGGGCAAAACTCAGCCTGCTCCAGCAGGTGACGCACCGGCGTACCCAGACGCGCCCAGACGTTGCCCGGACGAGAGACCGCTTCCCCGGTCAGCGTTACCACGCGTTCGGTCAGCGGCTCGCCGTCGATCACCGCGCGCTTCACGGCGTACGCGGTCCCGACGTTCTGCATCAGCACGCCGATATCTGAAGAGCGTCCGCCGTGCGGAACCTGCTTGCCGGTGAGAATTTGCGTCAGCTGTTTAGCACCGCCAGAGGGGTATTTGGTCGGGATAACGCGCAGGCTAATATCGTGACTGCCCGCCAGCACGGCGCGCAGCATTGAGATAGCCTGCGGTTTATTGTCTTCGATACCGATCAGCACTTCTCGCGGCTGCAGAATGTGCGCGAGGATGCGGATGCCTTCCACCACCTGGGCGGCGCAGTCCTGCATCAGACGATCGTCGGCGGTGATGTACGGTTCGCATTCGGCGGCGTTGATAATCAGCGTCTGAATGTTATCGCCACCGCCGCGCAGCTTGACGCCGGTCGGGAAGCCTGCGCCGCCGAGGCCAGCAACGCCGAACTGATGAATGCGCTCGATAAGCGCCTCGCGGCTGCGGGAGCGGTAGTCGCTCCAGCCATCGCGGTCGATCCAGCGGTCTTCGCCGTCGGCTTCAATAATCACGCTCAGCTCTGCGAGCGCTGACGGATGCGGCACCGTATGAGGCGCGATGGCGACCACCTTACCGGAGGTGGGGGCGTGCACCGGCAGCATACGTCCGCGACCAAAGGTCAGCGGCTGGCCGCGAAGAACCGTATCGCCTTCTTTCACGCACAGCTCACCCTCAGCGCCAATGTGCTGCTTGAGCGGCATGACGAAACGGGTCGCCAGCGGTATTTGACGCAGCGGCGTGCCGTTAGACTGGGTTTTCATCTCCGGTGGGTGAATACCGCCGTCAAAGTCCCAAATCTTCTCTTTTCTGAAAGCAGAAAATAACTTAAGCATGTTGTTCCACAGGAATATTGCGAACCGGAATGGTTTGAAGATCCCATTTCCAGCTTTCGGTAGTCGTTTCAACCGGGCGCAGCTCGATACATTGCGTCGGGCAGGGGGCTACGCAGAGGTTACAGCCGGTGCACAGGTCCGCCACCACGGTGTGCATGGCGCGCGTGGCGCCAACAATGGCGTCGACCGGGCAGGCCTGAATACATTTGGTACAGCCGATGCAGTTCGCTTCGTCGATCACGGCCAGCGCGCGGACCGGCTCCTGCACGTCCGCGTCGCCATCAACCGGCTGCGGATCAACGTTAAGCAGGGCGGCAATTTTCAGCATGACTGCTTCGCCGCCGGGGGCGCAGCGGTTAATTTTTTCGCCCTGGATGCCTACCGCTTCAGCGTAAGGGCGGCAGCCCGGGTAGCCACACTGCCCGCACTGGCTTTGCGGCAGAAGCTCATCAATTTTCTCAACAACGGGATCGTCCTCTACCGCGAAACGGCGGGAGGCGTAACCCAGGATAAGGCCAAACACCAACCCCAGGACGCTGATAGAGGCGATGGCAATCCAGATAGCATTCATTACAACTTCACCAGACCACTAAAGCCCATAAAGGCCAGAGACATTAAACCGGCGGTGACCAGCGCAATCGCGTTACCGCGGAAGGGCGCAGGAATATCCGCTGCTGCCAGGCGCTCGCGAATAGAGGCAAAAAGCACCATGACCAAAGAGAAACCGACGGCCGCAGAAAAACCATACAGCGCCGATTGCATAAAGTTATGACCCAGGTTGATGTTCAGCAGCGCCACGCCGAGAACGGCGCAGTTAGTGGTGATCAGCGGCAGGAAGATGCCCAGCAGGCGATAGAGCGCCGGGCTGGTTTTGCGCACCACCATTTCGGTAAACTGCACCACCACCGCGATAACCAGAATAAAGGCCAGCGTACGGAGATAGGTTAACCCCAGCGGGATGAGGATCCAGGTATCAATCCACCACGCGCAGATGGACGCCAGCGTCATGACGAAGGTCGTCGCCAGCCCCATACCCATTGCCGTTTCCAGCTTTTTGGAAACGCCCATAAACGGGCACAGGCCAAGGAACTTCACCAGAACGAAGTTGTTAACCAGCACGGTGCCGACAAAGAGCAGTAAGTAATCGGTCATTATTTAGCCTGAAATAAAAAAGCCGCCTATTATCGGACAAACCCAGGCAGGCGACAACAGGTTATCTGTAGGGTTATTACGGGTTCACGAAGGTGTTTTTCACCCGCGTCGAACGCTTGAAGTAGGGCACCAGCAGCGCCGCGGCCAGCAACGGGAAAAGCAGCTGACGAACGGCCAGCGCGTCCGAAACGGGCGAAAAAGCAAACGCCTTCACCGCCAGCAGGACCGAAACCAGCAGCCAGATAATGTAGTGCTTAGGCACATTCTTACGGCGCTTAAAGAAGGCGATGGTCAGCCACAGCGTGTAGTACCACATCCCGATCGCGAAAACGAACGACACAAACCACAAAGCAATATTAAGCACGCTTTGCGACAACAGGGTCTCAATGGCGTGAGGGGTAATCAGTGCGGTGGTATAAAGCAGCAGCGCAAGTGATGCGCTTAATAAGGCAACCAGCAGCCATGCCAGTGGGGCGATTAACCAGCCTCCAATGCGTTCTCCAGGCGTTGCGGTCATGAACTCTCCCATAATCTGCGCGAAATGTTGTACAGCCAGTTGGCAGGGCGGAGAGTATATAACATTTCGCGCGGATGGCTACTTTCTTATAAAACGTAACGCCACACGGACTTTGGCACTTCACCGACGTTGAACAAACGGCCACCGGAGACCAGCTCCGCACGGCGATGGTCAGCGGCGCGATACATATTAATGATTTCCTGATTATCCGACAGGGTGTAGTTCAGATGGTCAAACAGTTTTTCCAGGCTCTCAAGCGAATTGATCTTGCGAAATTTTAATAAATAGTCCTGAACTGTCATATTAATAAGTTTCCATATAAAAGTGAGTAATACCAGTTAAGGTAATTCGTTCGAATAATAAACGGATTAATAAAGACGTAAACAGCCCACTCAGGTAACGCGACGAAATTAGGAGTTTTCTTTGCTGAAATTCAGGCATCAGACGATGCCTGTAAGAGAAGGTTAACCGTGTTCACCAGGGCTGGCAATAAGTAACTGACATATTATGTCACTCTTTATTGCAGTAACCGGTTACTTAGGTTGAGCGACGGTGACAGGCTCCGGCGGCTGGTAGTTATCGATATGGCTGGCAACGCCCAGCAAAATGACCGACACCCCAAGGACAATCCATCCCGCTAATTCAATGATTCGATTAATAATTGACGTCATGATGTGTAATTGTACTTTATCCATAAAGACAGGGCGCAAATGTTACAGCGACGTTTCCCTAACGGCAAGGGCTTTGGGAACGGTTCCCTTAAACAAAATCAGTAGGTTAATACTATGTAACAAAAACAATCCGTATAACCTGCTATTTTACGTCATACGGCACATTATTAATCCGTGCTAATGCCAGACTAGCCAGTGTGAAATAAGAACGACTTAAAAGAGGATGACACTATGAGTGATAATATCCGCGTTGGGCTTATTGGTTACGGGTACGCGAGCAAAACGTTTCATGCGCCTCTGATAGCCGGGACGCCGGGGATGGCGCTGGCGGCGGTATCCAGCAGCGACGCTGCTAAAGTCCATGCAGACTGGCCTTCTGTGCCGGTTGTCTCCGAGCCAAAACATCTTTTCAACGATCCAAACATTGATTTAATCGTCATTCCCACGCCGAACGATACCCACTTTCCGCTGGCAAAGGCCGCGCTGGAAGCCGGAAAGCATGTGGTTATCGATAAGCCCTTTACCGTGACACTGTCACAGGCCCGCGAGCTGGATGCGCTGGCAAAGAGTCTGGGCAGGCTGCTGTCGGTGTTCCATAACCGCCGCTGGGACAGTGATTTTCTGACGGTAAAACGGCTTCTCAGTGAAGGTACGTTAGGGGAGATCCTCTTTTTTGAGTCGCACTTTGACCGCTTTCGCCCGCAGGTACGAAACCGCTGGCGCGAGCAGGCCGGTCCTGGCAGCGGTATCTGGTACGATTTAGCCCCGCATCTGCTGGACCAGGCCGTTAATCTGTTTGGTCTGCCGGTGAGCATGACGGTCGATCTGGCCCAGCTCAGGCCCGGGGCACAGACGACCGATTACTTCCACGCGGTGCTCAGTTACCCGCAGCGGCGAATTGTGCTGCACGGGACGATGGTCGCGGCGGCAGAATCTGCCCGTTACATTATTCACGGCACGCGCGGCAGCTACGTGAAGTTTGGTCTCGATCCGCAGGAAGACAGGCTGAAAAACGGTGAGCGTCTGCCGCAGGAAGATTGGGGCTATGATATGCGCAACGGCGTCGTCACGCGGGTGGAAGGCGAGGAGCTGGTCGAGGAGACCTTGCTGACGATACCGGGTAACTATCCGGCGTATTATGCCGCTATCCGCGATGCGCTGAACGGCACGGGAGAGAATCCGGTTCCGGCAAGCCAGGCGATACAGATTATGGAGCTGATTGAGCTGGGGATCGAATCTGCCAAACATCGCGCGACGCTCTGTCTGGCATAAGTTTTTGACGTTGTTGTAGGCCGGGTAAGGCGTAGCCGCCACCCGGCAAAGGGGGTTAAGCGGTTGCCACCTTATCCCGCAGCGCCTGCTTCTCTGCAGGCGTCAGGAAGGCGATCTCCAGCCCGTTGATCTGCGCCTGACGGATCTGCTCGCGGCTCAGACCCGCCTGCGGTGCGGCGATGTTGTACTCGTGAATGATATCCACGCCCTGAACCGCCGGATCGTCCGTATTCAGCGAGGCCAGCACGCCGTGTTCAAGGAACGTTTTCAGCGGGTGCTGCGACAGCGATGCTACGGTGCTGGTCTGAATGTTAGACGTCAGGCACGACTCAATCCCGATACGCTGCTCCGCCAGGAAATCCATCAGGGCGCGGTCTTCTACCGCCTTCACGCCGTGACCAATACGTTCGGCGCCCAGCTCGCGGATGGCCTGCCAGATGCTTTCCGGGCCAGCCGCTTCACCCGCGTGCACGGTAATGTGCCAGCCGGCATCGCGCGCGCGGTTGAAGTGGGAGAGGAACAGGCTGCCCGGGAAGCCCAGCTCGTCACCGGCGAGATCGACGGCGGTGATGGCATCGCGATGGGCCAGCAGCGCTTCCAGCTCCTGCAGGCAGGCGGCTTCACCGAAGGTACGGCTCATGATGCCGATCAGGCGAGCCTGAACGTCGAAGGTTTTACACCCTTCGCGGACGCCTTCAATGACGGCTTCCACGACGCCTGCAACGGGCAGGTTGTGGGTCATCGCCATGTAGCCCGGCGAGAAGCGCAGCTCGACGTAGTGCAGGCCGTTGCGTGCGGCATCTTCGATGTTCTCAAACGCCACGCGGCGGCAGGAATCCAGCGACGCCAGCATCTTCACGCCCCAGTCGAGTTTGCTCAGGAAGCTGACCAGGTCCGGTTCATTAGAGGTCACCTGCACGTGAGGGATCAGGGACTCAAGGGTCTGAGCAGGAAGCGTTAAATTGAACTGGCGGCCAAGATCGAGGATGGTTTGGGCACGAATGTTACCGTCAAGGTGACGATGAATATCAGTTAAAGGCAGGCGTGTATCAATCATGGTCGCACTCTTTTCTGGTTAAAGTGCGCCATATTATAAAAACAAAACGGGGTAAAAAGCTATTTGCGCAAGGGAATATTCCGTTGCGCAAATTGATTACAGAAGCGTATTAATGCCAGCAATCAGGCGTTGAACCCCTTGCTCCAGCTTGCTGCGCGGGCAGCCCGCATTCAGGCGTACGAAGCCATTTCCCTCTTTTCCATAGGTATATCCCGGCATGATGGCGACCTTTTGCTGCTCAATCAGCACTTTTTGCAGCGCCCGATCGTCAATATTCAGCGGACGCAGATCGATCCAGGCGAGATAGGTCGCTTCCGGCGGCTGCCAGTTGAGTTTCGGAAAAGCGCGGTTTACTTCCTGAGCGATATACAACAGATTGTCTTCCAGATAACCCCGCAGGGCATCCAGCCACGGCCCCCCTTGCTGATAGGCGGCGATATGCGCCGTTAGCGCCAGCACGGAAGGGGAAGAGAGCCCGTCCCGACCTTTTAACGCGCTGAGATAGCCGTTACGGCTCTCTTCATCGCCGATCAGGCCATAAGCCCCCGTCAGCGCCGGAATGTTAAAGCTTTTCGAGCCGGAGG
Organism: Enterobacter sp. EC_64; assembly: GCF_019584165.1. NCBI lineage: Bacteria > Pseudomonadati > Pseudomonadota > Gammaproteobacteria > Enterobacterales > Enterobacteriaceae > Enterobacter > Enterobacter sp. EC_64. The sequence goes on along the minus strand of NZ_VDAS01000009.1, from coordinate 58,904 downwards.
TCAGAAGCGCCCATTTGCTCCGCGCCACTGCGGTCCACGGCGTGTGACGATGTTCTCCCCACACCATGTCCATATGGATTTCATCGCTGATAACCGCCACGTCATAGCGCTCGCAGAGTTCCGCCATCTGCGTCAATTCATCCCGCGTCCAGACCTTGCCGGTCGGATTCTGCGGGCTGCACAGCAGCATAATTTTGTTTTCCGGTTTCGCCAGCGCCGCTTCCAGGGCTGCCATATTGCCCTGCCAGCCAGCGGCCTGTTTTTCCATTTCAACCGCCACAACACGACGCCCGTTACCCTCTATGGCTTTGTAAAAAGCATCGTATGCCGGGGTGTGAACCACCACGCCGTCGTCGGGTTTTGACCAGAGGCGAATCAGTTCAGAAACCATGTAGATGACGGAGGGGCCATAAACCACGCTTTCGGTATCAATTCGGATGTTAAAGCGCTGCTGGAACCAGTGTGCGACGGCGGCGAGAAACGCGTCGTTTTTCCAGCGGCTATAGCCAAACACGCCGTGATGAATGCGCTGTTGCAGCGCGTCGGTTATGCAGGGGGCGGTGGCGAAATCCATATCCGAGATGGTGAAGGGCAGCAGATCCGCCGCGCCAAAGCGGTCGGCGACATAGTCCCACTGCGTACACCAGGTGCCGTGTCGATCCACGACGGTTGAGAAATCAAACATGCTTTAATCCTTAACGTAAAACCCCCTCATGGTGAGGGGGCTGAGGCATCAGGCTTCTACTGTTCGCATCAGGGTCGCCAGCTCATCTTTCACTGACTGTACCTGCGGGCCGATAACCACCTGCAAATTGTGCTGGTTTAACTGTACCACGCCGATGGCCCGGTTGGCCTTGAGGGCGTTGGTATCCACTTTCGACATATCCGCCACCGACAAACGCAGGCGGGTAATGCAGTTATCCAGCGAGGTGATGTTATCCGCACCGCCCAGCGCCGCCAGAATGGCAGGGGTGTTATAGCCGGATTTGCCCACGGTACCGGCAACCGCCTGTTCAACGCTGGTGGCCGTATCAATATCGCGTCCTGGCGTTTTCAGGTTAAAGCGGGTGATGGCGAAGCGGAAGATCCCGTAGTACACCGCAAACCAGATTGCCGCCACGACCGGGACCTGATACCACTTAGTCGACAGGCCGTGCAGGATCCCGAACACCACGAAGTCGATCACGTTACCGTCAGTGTTGCCGATGGTGACGCCCAGCACCGCCATCACGGTGAAGCCCAGACCGGTCAGCACCGCGTGAATCAGATACAGCACCGGCGCGACGAACAGGAACAGGAACTCGATAGGCTCGGTGGTACCGCCCACGACGCAGGCGATCACGCCGGAAATCAGCAGGCCTTTAATTTTATGACGGTTTTCCGGGCGCGCGCAGTGGTACATTGCCAGCGCAGCACCCGGCAGGCCGCCGAGGAAGGCAGGCATTTTACCCTGAGACAGGAAGCGGGTTGCGCTTTCGGAGAAGCCGTGTGTCGTCGGGCAGCTCAGCTGCGCCTGGAAGATAGTCAGCGCGCCGCTCACGTCGTGACCGCACACCTCCATGGTGCCGCCCGCTTCGGTGAAGCGAATCAGGGCCACCAGGATATGCTGCAGGCCAAACGGCAGCAGAAGACGCTCGCCGGTGCCGAAGATCATCGGACCAAAATCTCCTGCGCCGTTAATGATGCGGCCAATGCCGTTGATGCCCATAGCGAAAACTGGCCAAATCAGCGGAATAATCAGACCAAACAGTCCCATTACCACCAGGGTCACAATTGGGACAAAGCGGGTGCCGCCGAAGAAGGCCAGGGCATCCGGCAGGCGGATATTGTGGAAGCGCTCGTGCAGCATCCAGATAATTACCCCGGCGATCACCGCCCCGAGGATCCCGGTATCAATAGACTGGATGCCAATCACGCTCTGAATGTTGTTGGCCTTCAGCACGGCAGCGTCGGTGGTCGGCAGTATGCCTTTTGCGGTCAGCCAGAAGTTAACCGCCAGGTTCATCACCGCGTAGCCCACAAAACCGGCAAACGCCGCGACGCCTTTGTTCTCGCGGGCCAGGCCCAGCGGGATTGCAATACAGAACATCACGGGCAGGAAACTGAAGGCAAAGGAGCCGACTTTACTCATCCAGATAAAGATCGCCTGCAGCACGGGCGCGCCGAGGAAGGGGATCAGCGTGATGACGTCTTTACTGCTGAGCGAACTGCCGATCCCGAGCATGATCCCGCAGAACGAGAGAAGCGCCACGGGCAGCATAAAGGTTTTACCCAGTTGCTGGAAAAATTCCCACAGCGATATTTTTTGTGCTGCTTTCGCCGTCATAAAACGACTCCTTTATTGTTAAAATCAGTTTGTCTGCTTCAATGCTGCGAGAAGATAAAACGTTTTATCAAAGTTTAGTGCGCGCTAAATCACATTCTCAGGCTTTGACTGGTAGTATAAAGATAACGTATTGATAAAACGTTTTACCGATCTCATTTTTCAGGGAGTCACGCCAACACATGGCTGTAGCGAAAAAAGTCACCATCAACGACGTCGCGCTGGCGGCGGGGGTTTCCGTCAGCACCGTTTCTCTGGTACTGAGCGGAAAAGGGCGCATCTCTCCCGCGACCGGTCAGCGGGTGAACGAGGCGGTAGAGCAGTTGGGCTTTGTGCGAAACCGCCAGGCGTCGGCGCTGCGCGGCGGGCAAAGCGGGGTGATTGGCCTGATTGTCCGTGACCTGACGTCACCTTTTTATGCGGAGCTGACCGCCGGCTTAACCGAAGCGCTTGAAGCGCAGGGGCGGATGGTCTTTCTGCTTCACGGCGGTCGCGAGGCCGATCAGCTGCTTTCCCGGCTCGATATGCTGCTGAATCAGGGTGTGGACGGGGTGATCGTCGCCGGGGCGTCGGGCGTGGGCAGCGAGCTGTGCGAGCGTGCCGCTGAAAAAGCCGTGCCGCTGGTGTTTGCTTCACGCGCCAGCTACCTCGATGAAGCCGATACGCTGCGCCCGGATAACATGCAGGCTGCGCAAATGCTGACCGAGCATCTTATTCGTCGCGGCCATCAGCGCATTGCCTGGCTGGGCGGCAAAAGCTCGTCCCTGACCCGCGCCGAACGGGTCGGCGGCTACTGCGCGACGCTGATTAAATACGGCCTGCCGTTCCACAGCGAGTGGGTTGTTGAGTGTGAGTCCAGCCAGAAGATGGCGGCGGAAGCGATAGGCGCGCTGCTGCGCAGCAGTCCGACCATCAGCGCCGTCATTTGCTATAACGATGTGATCGCCATGGGCGCCTGGTTTGGCCTGATCCGCGCCGGGCGTCAGAGCTGCGAGGGCGGGGTGGAAACCTTCTTCGGCCACCAGGTGGCGCTGGGGGCGTTCGCCGACGTCGGTGAAAACGCGCTCGACGATCTGCCGATCGTCTGGGCCACGACCCCAGCGCGGGAGATGGGCTACACCCTGGCGGACAGGATCATGCAGCGCATCGACAATACGGACGTTCAGGCCGGGCACCAGATTGTGGCGGCGCGCCTGGTGCCGGTGAAATAATATCGCCCGGCGGCGCTGCGCTTGCGCGGGCCTGCAGCGGCCCGGAATCGTAGGCCGGGTAAGCGTCAGCGCCACCCGGCAATAAAAAACCCCTCATGCGAGGGGTTTTGACGTTTACTGCTGCGGTGCCGCCGGTTCGGCTGGCGCTGCCGGTTCAGCCGGTTCCGGCATCCCCAGAGCAGGCATGCCAAACATGCCGACAAAATCCTCCAGCGGCATTTTGTCGCCGTTGAGCGTGACCTGGCCGTTGGCGTACTGCAGGCTGGTGGAAATCGTGTTGTTGTCCACCTTCGTGATGCGGAACATCTGGCCCATGGCCGCCAGGCCTTTCACCTGCTGGTTCGCCAGCTTGCCGGCATCTTCATCGCCGTAGCCTTCCAGCTTCGCAATCTGGGTCATAAACTCGGTCGCCATATCCATCGGGATGGTCAGCTTGCTGTCGAGCGACTTCACGCTGCGATCCACTTCCTGCGCCAGCGTCTGCGGTTCACCCGTGGCGGTGGCCGGATCTTTCAGGAACAGCGACAGGTTAAAGCTGGTTTCGCCTTTGCTGTTTTTCCAGCTCAGCGGCGCAACGGTGACCACCGGCTCGCCTTTCAGCAGGATCGGCAGGTTGTTGAACAGCACTGCCATCGCCTGCTGCTGGTAGACTTCCGGGTTCTGCTGCAGCGCGGCATCGGTCAGCAGCGCCTGGCTCTCTTTGCTGTATTTCTGGCTAAATTCGTGCCACGCCTGGCCGTCGATATTGCCGATCTTCAGCGACAGTTTGCCGGTGCCCAGATCCTGATTCTGCACTTTCAGGCTCTTCAGCGTGTAATCCAGCTGGGTATTGATGCTCTTACCGTCTTTGGACACGTCGGATTTGCCGTTGACGTCCATGCCTTCCAGCACGGCCATCTCTTTGCCTTCAACCGCAATGGCGACTTTATCGAGAGACAGTTTCTGATCGCCGATACGCTCTTTAAAATCGGTCATGCGGCTGTTGCCGTCGGCCTTCAGGTTGTTGAAGGTGAGCTGAACTTTTTGATTGTATTCGTTCACGGCGTTGACCAGGCCACTTTCCGCTTCACCCGTCAGGGAGAACACGTTCCCGTCGCGGTCCGCGTCAAGTTTGAAGTGACCACCGCTAAAGGCGACTTTCTCATTCTCTTTCTCGTAGTTCAGCGCTTTCAGCGCGATATCGGAACTGGTGTCCCCGGCATAGCTGATGCGGGTGTCGATTTCGAAAGGTGAGGTATTTTTTGCCAGGTCGAACAGCGGTTTGGTGACGTCGTTATTCACCAGGACCGTGTGAACGGACGCCATTGACGGGATCAGGTTAAACGACTTTAGCTGCGCCAGCGGGAATGGACCGTGGCTGACCACTTCATCCAGCACCACGCTCTGCCCCGGTTTCAGCCAGCCGTTTTCCGTACCGGCAACCGGCTTCACCACTACCTGCATACGGCTGGTAAACACGCCGCGCTCATAATTCTGGTAGCTCAGCTCAAGGCCCGCTTCCGGCGCGCTGCGCTTAATCTCTCCGTTAGCCTGCGCCACCATTTCAGCCAGGCGTCCTTCCAGCTGTTTCCCGGTAAACCAGGAGGCACCCGTCCAGACCACGCCTAACGCTACAATCACTCCTACCGCTACGACCGATTTTTTCATTGCGACTATCCCTAAAATGAAACCAGGCGGTAAAAACCGCCTGGAGATATTAAGCCTGCAACTAGCTTAGCAAGAGTTGTTAAAAAATTCAGTAAGTGCTTAAAGCTTATTGAAAACGCGCGCCAGTCGACCGGTGCCGCTTACGCTAACCGGAGACTCATTGGCTGCAACGAATGCTGATTCACCGGGCTTAAGCACCAGATGCTGTTCGCCTTTGTGCAGCGTCGCTTCGCCTTCCACGCAGAACAGGATCGCCGCACTTTCCTGTGCGATGGTCGTTTCTGTCTGGCTCAGGTCGTGCAGGGAGAAAGCAAAATCCTCAACCGGAATCGGGAAGTCCAGCTCTGCGCCGTTTTTCACCGGCTGAGTCAGCAGCTCCGCGGCAGGTTTCGCCACGAACTTGACGTTGGCAACCAGCTCGGGGATGTCGATGTATTTCGGCGTCAGGCCCGCGCGCAGCACGTTGTCAGAGTTGGCCATCACCTCCAGCGCCACGCCCTGCAGATAGGCATGCGGGGTTTCCGCGAACAGGAACATTGCTTCACCCGGATTCAGCTTCACCACGTTCAGCAGCAGAGGGGAGAACAGGCCGCTGTCGTCCGGATAGAACTGCGCAATAAGACGGATGGTCTCCCACGGTTCACCTTGCTGGCTGTCCAGGGCGGCTTTCAGTACCGCCAGGGCGTGGGATTTCTCTTCACCCTGCATGTTCAGCAGGCTGGCAAACAGCTGGCTTAGCGCCTCGGCATTCGGGTTTTCAAGGAAATGCGCGATAGCGTTATTGGCACCCGCGACCGGCTGCAGCAGGGAGATAATCTCTGAAAATTCGCGGAACGCGTTCATCGCCAGGAACGGCGTCAGCGCGAACACCAGCTCCGGCTTGTGGTTAGGATCTTTGTAGTTACGCTCGGCGGCGTCTAACGGAATACCCGCCGCATTCTCTTTCGCAAAGCCGATTTCAGACGCTTGCTTGTTCGGGTGAACCTGGATGGAGAGCGGCTGGTCTGCGCACAGCACTTTAAACAGGAACGGCAGTTCGCCAAAGCGCTGAGCCACCTTGTCGCCCAGCAGCGCGGCTTTATCGGCGTCAATTACGTCACGCAGGCTGCGTGCCTGGCCGCTGGCGTCTTCAATTTTTGAGCTGCTCTTCGGGTGCGCCCCCATCCACAGTTCTGCCATCGGCAGGTTGTTTGGGTTCGCGATACCGTAGAGATCCGTTAACGCAGTTTTACTTCCCCAGGCGTAGTTTTGCACTGAGTTGATGAGTTTTTGCATTATCAAGCCCTGATTCAAATGTGGAATAAACTCCGGGTATTAAAGCAATAAACCACATGGAAGTAACCTGTGGATGTAAAAAGTCGTACTAGTCTCAGTTTTTGTTAAAAAATTGTGTAGGATAAGCTGACTCGCTTTTAAGCCGGGCAGCGGAACATCTGCCCTGAATAAACAGACCGAAGCAGTAAGTGAGAGACCAATGTCGAATAAACCCTTCCATTATCAGGATCCTTTCCCCCTCAGTAAGGATCAGACCGAGTATTACCTGTTAACCCGCGATCACGTCTCCGTCTCTGAGTTTGAAGGACAAGAGATCCTCAAGGTGGATCCGCAGGCGCTGACGCTGCTGGCGCAGCATGCTTTCCACGACGCCTCGTTTATGCTCCGTCCTGCGCACCAGCAGCAGGTGGCCGATATCCTGAGCGACCCGGAAGCCAGCGAAAACGACAAGTACGTTGCCCTGCAGTTCCTGCGTAACTCCGATATCGCGGCGAAAGGCATTCTGCCTACCTGCCAGGATACCGGCACGGCGATCATCGTCGGTAAAAAAGGCCAGCGCGTCTGGACCGGCGGCGGCGATGAAGCGGCGCTGGCGCACGGCGTCTACAACACCTACACCGAAGACAACCTGCGCTATTCGCAAAACGCGGCGCTGGACATGTACAAAGAGGTCAACACCGGCACTAACCTGCCTGCACAGATTGACCTCTACAGCGTCGACGGGGATGAGTACAAATTCCTCTGCATCGCCAAAGGCGGCGGTTCGGCCAACAAAACCTATCTCTATCAGGAGACCAAAGCGCTGCTCACCCCGGGCAAGCTGAAGAACTACCTGGTTGAGAAGATGCGCACCCTCGGCACCGCGGCGTGCCCGCCGTACCATATCGCGTTTGTGATTGGCGGTACCTCGGCGGAAAGCACGCTGAAGACCGTGAAGCTGGCCTCAACCAAATACTACGACGGCCTGCCAACCGAAGGTAACGAGCACGGCCAGGCGTTCCGCGACGTGCAGCTTGAGCAGGAGCTGCTGGAAGAAGCGCGCAATCTGGGCCTCGGCGCGCAGTTTGGCGGTAAATACTTCGCCCACGACGTGCGCGTGATCCGTCTGCCGCGTCACGGTGCATCCTGTCCGGTCGGGATGGGCGTCTCCTGCTCTGCGGATCGCAACATCAAGGCGAAGATCAACCGCGACGGCATCTGGATCGAGAAGCTGGAGAACAACCCGGGCAAATACATCCCGGAAGAACTGCGTAAAGCGGGCGAGGGGGAAGCGGTTCGCGTGGATCTGAACCGTCCGATGAAAGAGATCCTGGCGCAGCTGTCTCAGTATCCGGTTTCGACCCGTCTCTCCCTCAACGGCACGATTATCGTGGGCCGCGATATCGCGCACGCGAAGCTGAAAGAGCGTCTGGACAACGGCGAAGGGCTGCCGCAGTACATTAAAGATCACCCGATCTACTACGCGGGCCCGGCGAAAACGCCTGAAGGCTATGCCTCTGGCTCATTAGGCCCAACCACGGCGGGCCGTATGGACTCGTATGTCGACCAGCTGCAGGCTAACGGCGGCAGCATGATCATGCTGGCGAAAGGCAACCGCAGCCAGCAGGTAACGGACGCCTGCCACAAGCACGGCGGCTTCTACCTCGGCAGCATCGGCGGCCCGGCTGCGGTGCTGGCGCAGGGCAGCATCAAGAGCCTGGAGTGCGTGGAATACCCGGAACTGGGCATGGAAGCGATCTGGAAAATTGAGGTGGAAGATTTCCCGGCGTTTATCCTGGTGGATGACAAAGGTAACGACTTCTTCAAGCAGATCCAGTCTTCTCAGTGTTCGGCGTGTGTGAAGTAGTCTGAAGAAAATGCCGGGTGGCGCTGACGCTTACCCGGCCTACATTCTTGTAGGTCGGGTAAGGCGAAGCCGCCACCCGACACCAAAAAGAGCGCACAAAGCGCCATACCGTTTCTCAGAAGTCATCAATACTTACCCCTTAAGCATGTGAGCAATCCCGACAGTGTTATCAAGGAGAAAGTAATGACCACGGTACGCCATGAGAAAGACTCGATGGGCGCCATCGACGTCCCGGCCGACAAGCTATGGGGCGCGCAAACCCAGCGTTCGCTGGAGCATTTCCGTATCTCGACTGAAAAAATGCCCGTTTCGCTGATTCAGGCGCTGGCGCTCACCAAACGCGCAGCCGCGAAGGTAAACCAGGATTTAGGCCTGCTGGCGGCAGACAAGGCCACCGCCATCATAAATGCCGCCGACGAAGTGCTGGCGGGCAAGCATCCCGACGAATTTCCGCTCGCCATCTGGCAGACCGGTTCCGGCACCCAGAGCAACATGAACATGAACGAAGTGCTGGCGAACCGGGCCAGCGAACTGCTGGGCGGCGTGCGCGGCATGGAGCGCAAGGTTCACCCGAACGATGACGTCAACAAGAGCCAGAGTTCTAACGACGTCTTCCCCACGGCTATGCACGTGGCGGCGGTGATTGCTATCCGCGAGCAGCTTATCCCCCAGCTCAACGTCCTCAAATCCACGCTCAACGAGAAAGCGCAGGCCTTCCGCGACATCGTCAAAATTGGCCGTACGCACCTGCAGGACGCCACGCCGCTGACGCTCGGCCAGGAGATTTCCGGCTGGGTGGCGATGCTGGAACACAACCTGAAGCATATTGAAAACAGCCTGCCGCACCTGGCGGAGCTGGCGCTCGGCGGCACGGCGGTCGGCACCGGGTTAAACACCCATCCGGAGTATGCGGTGCGCGTGGCGGAGGAGCTTGCGGCCATAACCGGACAGCCGTTCATCACGGCGCCCAACAAATTCGAAGCGCTGGCGACCTGCGATGCGCTGGTCCACACCCACGGCGCGCTGAAAGGGCTGGCGGCGTCGCTAATGAAAATCGCCAACGACGTGCGCTGGCTGGCCTCGGGCCCGCGCTGCGGCATCGGTGAAATCAGCATTCCGGAAAACGAGCCGGGCAGCTCCATCATGCCGGGTAAAGTCAACCCGACCCAGTGCGAAGCCATGACCATGCTCTGCTGTCAGGTACTGGGCAACGACGTGGCCGTCAACCTGGGCGGTGCATCCGGCAACTTCGAGCTGAACGTCTATCGCCCGATGGTGATCCACAACGTTCTGCAATCAATTCGTCTGCTGGCGGATGGGATGGAGAGCTTTAACGAGCACTGCGCGGTGGGGATCGAGCCAAACCGCGAGCGCATCAGCCAGCTGCTGAACGAGTCGCTGATGCTGGTCACCGCGCTCAATACCCATATCGGCTACGACAAAGCCGCCGAAACCGCCAAAAAAGCGCATAAGGAGGGGCTGACGCTGAAAGCCTCCGCCCTGGCGCTGGGCTATCTGACGGAGGCGGAGTTTGATGCCTGGGTGCGCCCTGAGGCGATGGTTGGCAGTCTGAAATAATCAACCCGCCACGTACAGGTGCAGTCGCGGAATAATGAGCTGAAGCGGCTGCGCCTGAGGTCGGTAACGGTGCTGGACATTTTCAGCATCGTAATTCAGTAACTCACCAATATCCGGCACGATAGCCCCCTGATCGGCATCATAAAGCGCAATCAGCGGCGTCGGGCAGGCGTACTGCACCTGTTTTTGCTGACCGGAGTACCAGACGCGAGCGATAGGCTGCACCTTCACCGGGCGCTTAATTTTGAGGCGGGTATCCGCAGGCAGCGAGGCGATGCTGTGGTACTCCTGTTCCAGGCGCTCGATCCACTGCTCACGCGACCACGGCGCGACGGTGCGCGGCGTCTTCAGGCTCTTTTCCAGCTGCGCCAGAATTTCATCCCGGGTGAAGTTTTTAATGATGTGCTTATTCGCCCAGCCGAAGCGCAGCGTGGCGGGATGGCGCAGAACCGTCAGCGTGCGATAGGCATTCAGGGTAATTAACCCCGGAAGCTGACGGTGCACCCACTCAAACCGGGCGGCGGGGGCCAGGCCCGACTCTTCGGTAACGATTTTCTCAAATGCCGCTTTCAGACTGTTGATATGGGCAATCTGGCTTTCCAGCGCCTCGCGCGCTACTGCATCGGTTTGCAGACAGATCACGCCCGGCAGCCGTACTGCCGCCTTGCTGCTGCGCTGTTCAGACTGCTGCTGGATAAAAAGATGGCGATAGTGTTTCATCGCCAGCTCCAGTGCGGCCTTGCCGATGTGCTGCTTCACGTCGATGGTGTCCAGCGGGTCGTGCTCGGCCCCTTTGGCCACCTCGGGCAGGGTAAAGACGCGCGCAGCCAGCAGGCGGCAGGTCTGCAAACGTTCTGTCAGGGTCAGCAGCTCGTGTTCTATTTCCCGAAACGTGCTGTTCAGCCGTTCGATAAGATCGTAGGTCGCCATAAGCACTCTCATTAGTTACAACATACTTATCATATAGCACAGCACGCCGGGTCAGGCCAGCGTGCGGTTGAAGTCAGGCAGGGACGGGAAGGGCGATGTTATGGTACACCGGCCAGCTAAAGCAGAAGCGCGCGCCGCCGAGCTCGCTCTCTTCGCAATGCACCGTGCCGCCCATCGCCTGCGCGATTGAGTAGACAATCGCCAGCCCCAGACCGCATCCGCCTGTGGCGCGATCGCGGCTGGGATCGAGGCGGACAAACGGTTCAAACACGGTTTCGCGTGCTTCCGGCGCAATCCCCGGTCCGTCATCCTCTACCGTCAGGCGGGCCTGATTGCCCTGCAGATCAAGCCCAATCTGCAGCGTACTTTCGCTGTAGCGCATGGCGTTGTTCATCAGGTTGTCCAGCACGCGCTCCATCAGGCGCATATCGAGCGCGCCGTAGTCACCCGGCGTGACGCGCGTCAACAGCGTGCGCTGCGGGTTCACGCTCTGAACGTCGTCAATGTGGGTTTGCAGCCAGGCGGGCAGATCCGGCGTGCTGAGGTTCAGCTCGTTTTGCGGGCGATCGAGGCGCGCGTAGGTCAGCAGCTCCTCAATCAGCGCCTCAAGCTGGCCAATGTCGCGGTTAAGCGCCTGAGACTCTGCTTCCGTGAGATTCTCGCTCATCTCCAGACGATAGCGCAGGCGTACCAGCGGCGTGCGCAGCTCGTGCGCAATTCCGTCGATCAGCTGTTTCTTGCTGGCGATAAGGGCATTGATGTTATCGGCCATCTGGTTAAAGGCCACCCCCAGACGTTCAAAGCTGGAACCGCTGTCGAAGTGAATACGCTCTGTAAAATGCCCCTCGCCAAAACGCTGCGCGGCGGATTCGAGTTTCAGCATGTCCTGCCAGTGCGGGCGCATCCAGATAAAAACCGGAAACGCGAGTGAAATGGCGATAAAGGCCATCAGCGCCATGTCCAGCAGGCGCATCTGATGCAGATAATAGAGATAGGGCACCGGCCCGACGGCCAGCACGTAATGGCTGCGCGGAATTCGCTGGATAAAGGTGTATTTCTCATCCAGCGCGACGATATCCCCGTCGCGCAGACGCTGCATGGCGGGCGGGTCCAGATCGAAATCTTTCAACGGCTCGATGCGTAAATCGAATGACAGATTGAGATCCAGCTCTTTCAGGGTTTTCGCCCAGTCGTGTGGCGGGATCTCTCTCAGCTCGCTGCGCATCAGATAGAGCGAGCTTTTCATCAGGTCGTCCAGAGACTGCCTGCCCGCGCGTTCGGCGGTAAATTTATAGACCAGGCCGACCAGCATGGTCATCACCAGGAAGCAGACAAACAGCAAAAGATAAAACTGCACAAACAGCTTTTTCATTGGATCTCACCGCAAAAACGCTATGTGCAGAATATACATGAAAACCCTTCGAGTTTTTCACGTCTGTCGAGCGTGTTAGACGGCTTTCGCGCTGTTTTTTACCTTGGCGATGAATTTTTCCGTCACGGCCAGGCCTTCTGCAATGTGCGTATCAATCACATCCGTTCCGTATTCGCTGATGAGATCCAGCAGTATTTCGTAAGACTGGATGAGTTCCAGCAGGTCAAAGAGCGCTTTTTGATCGGTGCGTGAGGGGGAGGCGTGGTTCAGGGTTGCCTGATTAACAATCCACTCAAGATTGGTTTTTATCGCTTCTACCTGACCGTAGCTATACATAATTCATGAGCTTAAATCCTCATTTCAAGATTTATTGGAGAGATGTCGTGAAAGCTTCACGGCGAAAATGAGTAAAACAATCGCAAGAGCGGGGCGAGCTGAAGAAAGGAGAGTCGAGAAGGTAATTATGGAATAGTTTGCGTGCTTAGCAAGTTAATTGTTGCGCAAACGTAAAAATAAACGCGCGAAAGAAGGGCATTCTCGCGTAATGCCTTTATTTCGCGCAGGTTATCCTGTCCGGCGATCAGGTTTCCCACGCATGTGGGGCAAACAGATAGCCCTTGTTACGCACGGTTTTAATGCGGTAGGGCTCGGTGGCGTTATCCTGCAGTTTTTTGCGCAGACGCGAAATCGCCACGTCCACGCTGCGGTCCATTCCGTCATAGCTTACGCCACGCAGGTTTTTCAGCAGCGCGTCACGATCCATGATCTGCCCGGCATGCGTTGCCAGCTCCCACAGCAGGTCAAAATCTGCGGTGGAAAGGGCGATAAGCTCGCCAGAGAGCAGCACCTGACGGTTAATCGGATCAATAGACAGCGTACCGAAGCGCATCGCTTTGTGCGGCGTCAGAGACGGCGCCGGTGCTTCGCGTTCGATGCTGGCGTGCTGGCGTAAATGGAGGCGCAGGCGAGCGAGCAGGACGGCAGGCGGTGTGGTTTTCAGAATGTAATCATTGGCACCCATCTCCAGCGACAAAATATGGTTCATATCGCTGTCCAGTGAGGTGAGCAGGACGATAGGGCCCTCCCACCGGGCGCGCAGGTCGCGGCAGAGCGTCATGCCGTCTTTGCCCGGCAACATGATATCCAGCAGCACCAGATCCGGGTTTTCACGGACGACCACCTCTTCGGCACGATCGCCACGAGGTTCAACAATGACGTCCATATCATGTTTACCCAGATAGGCGGCGATCAGCTGCCCGACTTCGGGTTCGTCTTCAACATAAACAATCTTATTCATACAGCGTCTGTTTTCGTGAAAAAAGCCAACATACACCGCGAAACCTTAACCTTCCATTAATCTTTCAAAATTAACGCCGGTTCCGTTATTCTGGCCCATAGAGTGAGTTGATTATTATAAGGGAAACGATGGCTCTGGTGATCAAAGCCGCGCTGGGTGCGCTGGTGGTGTTGCTGATTGGCATTCTGGCAAAAACGAAAAACTACTATATTGCCGGGCTGATCCCTCTCTTCCCGACCTTTGCACTCATTGCCCACTATATTGTGGCGTCTGAACGCGGCACGGAAGCGTTACGCACGACCATCGTGTTTGGCATGTGGTCAATCATCCCATATTTTCTCTACCTGCTTTCGCTGTGGTATTTCACCGGTTTTCTGCGTCTTCCCCTGGCGCTGGGCGGGGCGGTGGTCTGCTGGGGGCTCAGCGCTTGGGTGTTAATTTTCTTCTGGAGCCGCTTTCACTAGCGCAGCGGTCGGCCGCCGTCCACGGCAAAGGTTCTGCCGGTGACGTAGCAACTGGTGAGCAGGTAATCCACGAGGTCGATGACCTCTTTCTCGCCTGGGGCAATTTTCATCAGCGATTTATTCAGCGCCTGCTGGCGATACTCCGCATCATCGTTTTCGTTGAATAAGATCATTGCCGGGGCGATGGCGTTCACCTTCACCTCGGGGGCGAGCTTGCGGGCAAATGAGCGGGTCATGTTATCCAGCGCGGCTTTACTGGCCGCATAGGCAATGTGCTTGTCGCTGCCGCGCTCCACCACATAATCCGTGAAGTGAATGATGTCGCCCGCAGCATGCCCGTGGCCGCGGAGCAGATCCTGCAGAGCGTGGTTAAGCAGATAAGGGGCATTGACGTGGATCTGCAGCATGGCGGAGAGCGTTTCGCTGAGTGACGTACCCGGCTTTTCGGCCTGCCATGCGCTGGCGTTATGGAGCACGGCGCGCAGACCCGTTGTGGTGGATTTCACCTTTTCCGCAAAGGCCAGAATGCCTTCATCGGTTGAAAAATCAGCCTGAATGCAAACCGCCCCGGCTTTGCGCAGCCCTTCAATCGACGGGTATTCCGTGCGGTAGCTGACAATGACCGGATGGCGAAGGTTGAGAAAATGATGGGCGAGGGCGAGGCCGATACGGCGGCCTCCGCCGGTGATCAGTATGGGGCGAAGCGGTGCATTTCCCATCGTATTCTCCTTTACAGTTCAACAATGGGAAAGGCGATGCTATCCCACTAACATCCAGGTTGCCGGCACGGCAGCAACCAGTAACAGTCCAATTAAGGCCATCTCACGGCGTTTCAGCGCGTTCTCCAGCTGATGCGTGCGGCGGGCGTAGATGAACACCAGCAGACCCGGTGCGTACAGCACCACCGACAGCAGCAGATGCATAGGTCCGGAAGCATACAACAACCACAGGCCGTAAATACAGGCTCCGACACCCACGACATAATGCGCCGGGCGTGTGGCAATTTTTAACAGATACGCACCCACTAAGAAATAGGGTACCAGAATCATCTCCGAGGCGATGGTCAGCAGCGTGTTATAGTCTGAACCTGTGAGCCAGATCAGCACCAGACAGATCTGAACGCTGATGTTGGTCAGCCAGAGTGAGGCAGACGGCGCGCTGTTTTGGTTTTGACGCGCAAACAGGCGTGGAAACGCCTTGTGCGTCGCGGCCAGGAAAGGCACTTCAGCCGCCATGATGGTCCAGCTCAGGTAGGCTCCGCAGACGGAGATGATAAGACCCGCCGCAATCACCACATCGCCCCAGGGGCCGAGCATTTTCACCATCAGGCCCGCCATTGACGGGTTACGCATTTCAGCCAGCTCAGGACGCGCCACCACGCCCAGCGACAGCAGCGTCACCAGCAGATAGACCCCGAGCGCAGCCAGTACCGCCAGCAGCGTGGCGCGGCCCACATCGCGTTTATTTCGGGCCCGGGCGGAAACCACAACCGCGCCTTCAACACCGATGAACACCCACAGGGTAATCAGCATCGTGTTTTTCACCTGCTCCCAGACGGGGACGCCCAGCGCAACGCCGCTGAAATCGAGCGTGAACACGTCCATACGGAACGCAATGAAGGCCAGAACGATAAACAGGCCGAGCGGAACCAGTTTCGCGAGCGTCGCCACCAGGTTAATGCTGGCGGCCGTTTGTACGCCACGCAGCACCAGCCAGTGGACGAACCACAGTAACACCGAGGCGCCCACAATAGACTGCCAGGTATTCCCGTCGCCAAACAGGCGCAGCTCAGGCGTATCGGTAAAGAAACTGAGGGCCGAGAAAACGATCACCAGATAGGAGACGTTGGCGATCACCGCACACAGCCAGTATCCCCAGGCCGAACAGAAGCCAATCAGCTCGCCGAAACCTTCCCGGGCATAGGTGAAAATGCCGCCGTCCAGATCCGGGCGAATGCGCGTCAGCAGCAGCATGGCGAAGGCCAGCAGCAATATTCCGACACCCGTAATGCCCCAGCCAATGATGAGGGCAGACGGGCTGGCGACGGCCGCCATATTTTGCGGCAAACTGAATACGCCTGCACCCAGCATTGAGCTTAAAACGAGTGCAGTCAGAGCACTCAGGCCAAGTTTCTTTTCCATTGGCTTCCTGTTATGAAAGGTCAAAATCCAGAATAATTATTTCGCTCAGGCGCATAAAAATGGTGGATCACACTAAGGCGCGGGATTTTACGGAGTGTAACGAAAGCATGCAATGACGTGTGGCAGAAATTCAAAAAAAGTAACAAAAAAGGCGGCATTGCGCCGCCTTTCTTAAACGATTTTGTTACTTGTACAGATCGGCGCTGATGGTCACGTTGTTACCACGTTCCTGCCACTGGCGGGTGATGTGGTAGAACTTCGCCCCTTTCTTCGCCGCACGCTTCGCGACCTGGTAAGAGACTTCCGTCATGTTGCCGTAGTTGCCGGTAAATTTGATGCTGTCGAACGGCACCATCTGCGCGGCAGTGGCGTTGTTCAGCTCTTCAACTTTGGTACCGTCTGGCAGCGTAACCGAATAACGGCCACCTTTCGTGGACTGCGTTTCAAAGAAACGGCCCACTTCAGCGCTTGGCGTAGCCGTCGTTGCGACGCCTGGGATTTCCACTTTCTTCGCTTCTTCGCCGCCTTTCGCTATCGCCGCGCGACCGGCTTCTGAGTTTGCCGGAATCGCATCCGGGCTCTGCAGAACACGTTTCTTCGCATCTTCTTTATAGATGAACGCGGTAATACGCTGGTTGCCGCCCTGGTTAGCATCGACCTGACGCACGATGTAGAAAGAGTAGGCCCCTTTCTCTTTCGCGGCTTTGGTGATGGCATCGTTCACTTCAGGCTGGCTGCGGTAAAAGCCCTGAACGGTGACGGTGTCGTACGGTTCCAGCGCAATTGCCTGATCTTTCGGCAGTTCAACAACACCGTTAATCACGCGGTTTTTCGGTGCGTCAGCTTTTGGCGCGTTGTCCTTATACAGCGCAATGGTCACGCGCTGGTTACCGCTGTTGCCGTTATCAGACTGGTCAACAACATAAAACGAGGCTGCCCCGTTTTTATCAGCGGCCTTTGATGCAGCGGCGACGGCGTCGCCAATAGAATTATAACGACCCACAATGACCTTATGGTCAAAAGGTTTTAACGCTGCCGCTTGCTCCGGCGTTAACTCTGTTGCGGCATTCGCAGACAGGGCGGTCGCGGAGAGAAGTGCGGACGCCAGGAGTGTGTTCTTAAGCTTCATAAAAATGATCCTTCGCCTTGCGCAAACCATGTACTGGTATTGTTGTTAATTTGAGACGGTCCCGATTATGGCATTTAAAACCCGTCGCTGTCTGCGCCATTTTTCACTGCCTGTGCTCACTGAATCACCTTATTCGATAACATTTAGTGATATGTTGAAAAAACACGCGTTTGACAAGTAAAACTGATAAAGCTTATGACTTTTACAAGTTAATTTAATGTTAATAAGTTGTTCTCTTATGGCGCTATATCATGTTTTTACCGCTTCGCTTGCGCGAATTATCGGTTCTGGCGATGAATTTAAGGTAAATATCACTGTCAGTGACGCCGATCGCTTATTTTTCACAGATAAAGTAAGAAATAGTGTTTTCTGGCGGTAGATCACGGCCGCTATTTTCAGTAGGTTATAGACAGTTTGTTACTGTTTTATTTTCCGGGGTGAATTGTGTCTTATTGCTTGCGTTATGGCGAAAAATGATACAAACCGCGGGCACTTATCGTTAAACCATCATCAAAAACCGATGGAAGGGAAAACTATGCGTATTGGGGTACCAAAAGAACGGTTAGCCAATGAAACCCGCGTAGCGGCAACACCGAAAACGGTGGAGCAACTGCTTAAGCTGGGTTTTACCGTCGCAGTTGAAAGCGGCGCGGGCAAACTGGCGAGTTTCGATGACGAGGCCTTTATTCAGGCTGGCGCGGAAGTGGTGGACGGTGCCGACGTGTGGCAGTCGCCGGTTATTCTGAAGGTCAACGCACCGGAAGAGAGTGAGATTGCGCTGCTGAATCCGGGCACCACGCTGGTGAGCTTTATCTGGCCTGCGCAAAATCCTGAGCTGATGGAAAAACTGGCCGCGCGCGGCGTCACCGTGATGGCGATGGACTCCGTGCCGCGTATTTCGCGCGCCCAGTCGCTGGACGCCTTAAGTTCGATGGCAAACATTGCGGGCTACCGCGCCATCGTTGAAGCGGCCCACGAATTTGGTCGCTTCTTTACCGGTCAGATCACCGCGGCGGGTAAAGTCCCTCCGGCGAAGGTGATGGTGATTGGCGCGGGCGTGGCGGGACTTGCTGCCATCGGTGCGGCAAACAGCCTGGGCGCTATCGTTCGCGCGTTTGATACCCGTCCTGAGGTGAAAGAACAGGTCCAGAGTATGGGGGCCGAATTCCTTGAACTGGACTTCAAGGAAGAAGCGGGCAGCGGTGATGGTTATGCGAAGGTGATGTCCGAAGCCTTTATCAAAGCCGAAATGGAACTCTTCGCCGCGCAGGCGAAAGATGTCGACATCATTGTGACCACCGCGCTTATCCCGGGTAAACCGGCGCCGAAGCTGATTACCCGTGAGATGGTGGACTCCATGAAGCCGGGCAGCGTGATTGTCGACCTGGCCGCGCAAAACGGCGGCAACTGCGAATATACCGTAGCGAATCAGGTGACCACGACCGCAAACGGCGTGAAGGTGATCGGCTATACCGATCTGCCGGGTCGCCTGCCGACGCAATCGTCTCAGCTGTACGGCACCAACCTCGTCAACCTGCTGAAGCTGCTTTGCAAAGAGAAAGACGGCAACATCACCGTCGATTTTGACGACGTGGTGGTGCGCGGTGTGACCGTGGTGCGTGAAGGTGAAATTACCTGGCCTGCGCCACCGATTCAGGTTTCGGCCCAGCCTCAGGCAGCGCCTAAAGCGGCGCCTGAACCAAAAGAACCTGCCAAACCGGCTTCCCCGTGGCGCAAATACGCGATCATGGCGCTGGTGATTATTCTGTTCGGCTGGCTGGCTGACGTCGCGCCGAAAGAGTTCCTCGGCCACTTTACCGTCTTCGCGCTCTCCTGCGTCGTGGGCTACTACGTGGTGTGGAACGTCTCCCATGCGCTGCATACGCCGCTGATGTCGGTAACCAACGCCATCTCCGGGATCATCGTGGTGGGGGCGTTACTGCAGATTGGCCACGGCGGCTGGATCAGCTTCCTGAGCTTTATCGCGGTGCTGATCGCCAGTATCAATATTTTCGGTGGTTTCACCGTGACTCAGCGCATGCTGAAAATGTTTCGTAAAGGCTAAGGGGTAGCATATGTCTGGAGGATTAGTGACAGCCGCATACATTGTTGCTGCAATCCTGTTTATTTTCAGTCTGGCGGGGCTTTCCAAACACGAAACGTCTCAGCAGGGGAATAACTTTGGTATCGCCGGGATGGCGATTGCGCTGATTGCCACCATCTTCGGGCCGGACACCGGCAACGTGGCGTGGATCCTGGTGGCGATGATCATCGGCGGTGCGATTGGTATTCGCCTGGCGAAACGCGTTGAAATGACCGAGATGCCGGAGCTGGTGGCGATTCTGCACAGCTTTGTGGGTCTGGCCGCGGTGCTGGTGGGCTTCAACAGCTACCTGTACCACACGCCAGGTCTGGAACCGATTCTGGTGAATATTCACCTGACGGAAGTGTTCCTCGGTATCTTCATCGGTGCGGTCACCTTCACCGGCTCCATTGTCGCGTTCGGTAAGCTGCGCGGGAAGATCTCCTCTAAGCCGCTGATGCTGCCAAACCGTCATAAGCTGAACCTGGCGGCGCTGGTGGTGTCGTTTGTGCTGCTGGTGGTCTTCGTGCGTACCGAAAGCGTCGGTCTGCAGGTGCTGGCGTTGCTGGTGATGACCATTATCGCGCTGGCCTTCGGCTGGCATCTGGTGGCGTCCATCGGTGGCGCGGATATGCCGGTGGTGGTCTCCATGCTGAACTCCTACTCCGGTTGGGCGGCGGCGGCGGCGGGCTTTATGCTGAGCAACGACCTGCTGATCGTCACCGGTGCGCTGGTGGGTTCTTCCGGTGCGATCCTGTCTTACATCATGTGTAAGGCGATGAACCGCTCGTTCATCAGCGTCATCGCCGGTGGCTTTGGTTCTGACGGCTCGTCTACCGGTTCCGATGAGGAAGTGGGTGAGCACCGTGAGATCAGCGCGGAAGATACCGCCGAGATGCTGAAAAACTCGCACTCGGTCATTATCACCCCGGGCTACGGCATGGCGGTGGCACAGGCGCAGTATCCGGTCGCGGAAATCACCGAGAAGCTGCGCGCGCGCGGCATCAAGGTGCGTTTTGGTATTCACCCGGTGGCGGGGCGTCTGCCAGGCCACATGAACGTGCTGCTGGCGGAAGCGAAAGTGCCTTACGACATTGTGCTGGAGATGGACGAGATCAACGATGATTTCGCCGACACCGATACGGTGCTGGTCATTGGGGCTAACGACACCGTTAACCCGGCGGCGCAGGACGATCCGCGTAGCCCAATCGCCGGGATGCCGGTTCTGGAAGTGTGGAAGGCGCAGAACGTGATCGTGTTTAAGCGCTCAATGAATACCGGCTATGCCGGGGTGCAGAACCCGCTGTTCTTCAAAGAGAACACCCACATGCTGTTTGGCGATGCCAAAGCCAGCGTGGATGCGATTCTGAAAGCGCTCTGACAGGGTAAAGCCCGGTGGCGCAAGCTTACCGGGCCTACCAAACCCGTAGGCCGGGTAAGGCGTAGCCGCCACCCGGCAAAAAAAAACCGCCGGTTCGCCGACGGTTTTTTTTCATCTTGCGGGTCAATCGTCTTCCGGATCGTCAAGCTCAACCGGCGTCTGGTACTCATCCGGCTTGATAACCAGCAGGTCGCAGCGCAGATGATCAATCACCTGCTCGGCGGTGTTGCCGAGGAAGGCGGCAGAAATACCGGTACGGCCAATGGTACCCAGCACGACAATCCCCGCCTGCAGGTGTTCAGCCAGGTCCGGGATCACCTCTTCAGGCAGCCCTTTTTCCACGTGGGTCATTTTCTCATCGATGCTGAATTTCTGGCGCAGCGCTTTCATGGCCAGCAGGTGCTGACCGCGGATGGCGTCGTTATACACGCTCGGGTCAAATTCCGGCAGCTCAATGGCGATGTTAATCGGGGTAACCGGATAGGCACCTACCAGATGCACTTCGGTGTGGTTGACCTGGTCGGCAAGCTGGAGGGTCTCCTTCACCAGCTTCTCGTTCAGCGAGTTATGGTAATCCTCTTCGCTGGCGAGGTTTACCGCCACAACGGCTTTCCCGCCTTCAGGCCACGGCTGGTCTTTCACCATCCAGACCGGGCAAGGGCATTTACGCAGCAAGTGCCAGTCGGTCGGGGTGAAGATCACGGATTCCAGCTTGTCGTGCTGGTGCGCCATCTTCAGCAGCAGATCGTGCCCACCGGCAACGACTTCCTGAATGATGGCTTCGAAAGGTCGGTTGTGCCAGACCACTTTGATATCAATGGGCACGCCCGCTTCCAGGTAATACTTCGCCTGTTCGCGGATCCACGCGGTACGCTGGCTGATGACGCCCTGACGCATAGCGGTGCGCTCGTCAGGCGACAGAAGGGTGGTCATCTCATACGAGAAGTCATAGATCGGCAAAAACGCTTTGATTTTGCCACCAATCCGTTGATGTAAATACACAGCACGTCGTAATGCCGGCTGATCGTCCTGATTCGGATCGATTGCTACCAGCATGTTTTGATACTTGGCCATACAGGTCTCCTTACTACTGTCACCACAGTCTGTAATTAAAAGAGTAACCTATATATCCTGAATGAAACAGAGGAGAGCTTTTGCCAGATCAATAATTCATGAAAATTTATCAGAGGAAAAGCACCGTGGTCGTTACCGCGATAAACGCAATAAACAGCAGCACCATCACCGCTATCGCAAAGGTCGTGGAGTCCTGAACGTAGGTTTTTTCCTCCCCCTTCATTGGGCCGACAAGCATGATCCAAATGAAGATAAAGGTCACTGAGGCAATCACGACTGAAACGAAAAACAAACTTTCTCTCAATTCATAACCTCAACGAGACCCTTTTGGGTGCTGTGTGGGGACGTGCTACGGTGAAAAGGGCAGATAAAAGACGGGGTGACAGGCCAGACCCATAAATCAGGAAAATTTATCGGTCTGGCAGTATACGTATGGCGTTTACGCCACGTTGCGGGCGTGCCCGGCAAGAACGGCCAGCGCTTCACCGTTTTCGATAGTGATGTATTTACCCTTAACGGCCAGCATCCCGCTTTTCTGGAAACGACCCAGCAGACGACTGATGGTTTCCACGGTCAGACCCAGGTAGTTACCGATATCGCCACGCGTCATCGTCAGACGGAATTCACGCGGCGAGAAGCCACGCTCGGCGAAGCGGCGGGAGAGGTTGTAGATAAACGCGGCCAGGCGCTCTTCTGCGTTCTTTTTAGAAAGCAGCAGAATCATGTCCTGATCGCCTTTGATCTCACCGCTCATCAGACGCATCATCTGCTGACGCAGGTTAGGCATCTTGCCGGACAGATCGTCCAGGGTTTCAAACGGAATTTCGCAAACCATCGAGGTTTCGAGTGCCTGAGCAAAGCTCGGGTGGTGGCCCGTACCGATGGCATCAAAGCCTACCAGGTCACCCGCCAGATGGAAGCCGGTGATCTGCTCATCGCCCTGTTCGGTGATGGTGTAGCTCTTGATGGTGCCAGAACGGATAGCATAGAGCGATTTCAGTTCGTCTCCCGCTTTAAACAGCGTCTGCCCTTTCTGAATAGGCTTTTTACGCTCGATAATATTATCAAGCTGATCGAGTTCATGCTCATTCAGGGTAAACGGGATACAGAGCTGGCTGATGCTGCAATCCTGGCAATGGATAGCACAACCGCCAGACTGAATGCGTCGTATAATTCGCTTTTCTGGGATCATAGGTTTGCTCAAGCCTTAATTGATATTGGTCAATTTTAACATCTTTTTGGTAAGTACGTAAGCCTGACAAACCCTCAATAAGGACAAGAGACGGCAATGTGTCGCCATCTTCTTGAAATTCCACAGCTTGATTATGGATTTTTAGCCTAACCGGAAGAAAATTAAGCACAAAAAGCCTGGGAACTAGAGTAAGAGATACCCTTCGTGACGCAGCAACCACTCTTTTCGCTGCACGCCACCGGCATAGCCGGTCAGGGTGCCGTTGCGGCCAATAACGCGATGGCAGGGCACCACGATGCTGACCGGGTTAGAGCCGTTCGCGGCACCTACGGCGCGTGCGGCCCCAGCGCGACCTAACTGCTCCGCGAGCTGGCCGTAATGCATCACCTGTCCGCAGGGAATGGCCCGCAACGCCTGCCACACTTCGCGCTGAAAAGGGGTGCCCGCCGTGGCGGTGGGCAGCGTGTCGATGATGCTGAGATCGCCTTCGAAGTACGCCGCAAGCTTGTCGCTCAGTCCACCCGGATTGGTGGCGCGGATACGTTCATACCCCTGGGCGCGGTAGTGAATCGCAAGCAGTTCTTCCATGCGGTCGCTGTGCTCTTCCCACTCAACGGCGCGCAGGCAAAACTGCTCGTCCGCGATCACCCACAGCGGCCCCAGCGGCGTCGCAATCTTATCTTCGAGTAATCTCAGCATCCTCATTCCTTTAGTTCAGCCTCGGGTAGATCCCTGGCCCAATCGGCAGGCCGACAAGATACCACGCCACCAGCATCACCAGCCATACCCCTAAAAAGATAAGCGGGTAGGGTAAAACCAGAGAATAGTAGGTACCCAGTTTGGCCTCGGGTTTATAGCGCTGCAGGAAGCCTAAAAACAGCGGAACAAACGGCGAAACCGGCGCCAGCGGGATAACCGAAGAGTCCGCGATGCGGAACAGGATCTGCGCGAAAGCCGGGTGGAACCCCAGCATCATAAACATCGGCACGAAGATCGGGGCCAGAATCGACCAGATGGCGGAGCCGCTCGCGATAAACATGCACAGCA
Source organism: Enterobacter sp. EC_64 (assembly GCF_019584165.1). Taxonomy (NCBI): domain Bacteria; kingdom Pseudomonadati; phylum Pseudomonadota; class Gammaproteobacteria; order Enterobacterales; family Enterobacteriaceae; genus Enterobacter; species Enterobacter sp. EC_64. The sequence continues at coordinate 34,914 of NZ_VDAS01000009.1, read as the reverse complement.
GGGATGACAGCAGCGCCAGACCGACAAACGCCGGTACGCCGCTTAGCCCGGCAGCCTCCAGCGCGTCGGTGAGGCCCACGGCCATAAACTTGCCCATGTTGCTCCAGTTAAACATCGCCACAAACTGCGCCAGCGGGAACACCATCACGATAAAGCCCGCCATCTCTTTCATCGGCTCGATCATCAGCTGCGGTAGGTCACCCTGGCGGCGGATTTTGCCGGTGGCGATACCGTAGGCGAGCGAAACAATAAAGAAGAAGAGGATAATCAGCGGCACGATGCCCTGAATAAACGGCGAGGGCAGGACCGTATGTTTAACCGGATCGCGCAATATGCCGTTTTCCGGCACCACCATCAGCGCCACCGCGGCGATAAACGCCAGCGAGACAATCCCCGCCACGCGCAGGCCGAAGCGCTGCGCTTCGCTCAGCGTCTCCAGCTTTTCATCGCTACGGCCTTCCCATTTGCCCAGGCGCGGCTCGACGATCTTATCGGTAATCAGCCCGCCGACAATCGTCAGGAGAATGACCGAGCTTGCCATAAAGTACCAGTTGTCGATCACGCTGACGTGCATGGCCGCATCAATGGTTTTCGCCGCCTCCGTACTGATGCCCGAGAGCAGCACGTCGGTGGTCACGATCAGCAGGTTAGCGGTAAAACCGCAGCCCACCCCCGCAATCGCGGACAGCAGGCCCGCCACGGGGTGGCGCCCGACGGCGAGGAAGATCAGCGCCCCCATCGGCGGCATGATCACCAGCGCGGCGTCGGAGGAGATATGGCTGAAGAAGGCGATAAACAGCACCATGTAGCTCGCGTAGCGCGCGCTGACGTGAGAAGCCATCTTCACCATCAATGCGGGCAACAGGCCGACGCGCTCAGCCAGCCCGGCGCCCAGCACCAGCGCCAGAATGGCGCCGAGCGGGGCGAATCCGCTGAAGTTTTTAATCACGTTGGGTAAAAACCAGTGCAGCCCTTCAATGCTCAGCAGGTTTTTCACCGCCACCAGGCTGCCGTCGGCCGGGCTGCGCACGCTGACATCAAAGGCGGAGAGCACGGCGGTGGCGACCATCAAAATCACAATCAGATAGATAAAAAGCAGGAAAGGGTGCGGCACTTTATTGCCGATCCTTTCAACCCAGCCATAGAGCTTACCGGATGGGGAATGCGAAGGTATGGATGACATACTCATGGGCGTTCCTCGGGAGTGTTGTGTTGTTGTGTTGTGTTTTTTTATTTTAAAGGAGACGGTGTCACGCCCGGTGGGATCGGACACGCGTACGGTTTTTCTTGTATTTGTTGTTCGAACTCTTCACGGCATTTTTTCAGCAGCGCCGCGTCCTGCAGCAGATTGAGCGCGGTCGCGCCCATCACTTTCCCGGCCAGCAGCATGCCCTTGTGGGCAATAGAGGTTCGCCCCTGAGATACCAGTTGCCAGGTATGCAGCGGCGTGCCGATGGTAAAGCAGGGGCTGAAGCACTGGGCGACCGGCATTTTCCAGCTGACGTCACCCACGTCGGTTGAACCTGCCAGCACGTTGTCGGTGACGGCATAAGGCGCGACTTCATCCACCAGTAGCGTCGCCTGATGACGGCGGGCAAAGGCTTTACCCGCTTCACCACCCGTGGCGGCAATATTTTTCAGGCTGTTTTGCAGATCGTTGGGCGTCAGCGTGGCGCGGATCTCGCGGGCAAACTCTCGCTCTTCGTCGGTCCACTCCGGCGTGCCGTAGTGCTGCAGGGCGCGATACATCGCCGCCTCAAGCGTGCGGTTCGGCAGGTAGCTGGAGCAGGCTTTATCAAAGCGACACTCGACGGTGGTCTCGGTCATCATCGCCGCGCCCTGGGCGATTTTCTCAATGCGCTCGTAGATCTGCTGCGCATCCGCCATCTCCGGGGCGCGGATCAGGTACAGCACCTCGGCCTGCGCCTGCACCACGTTGGGCGAAATCCCGCCGGTGTCGGTAATGGCGTAATGGACGCGCGCTTTCTCGATGATGTGTTCGTTAAGGAAGTTGGTGCCGGTGGTCATCAGCGTCACGGCGTCCAGGGCGCTGCGTCCCAGATGGGGAGAGTTGGCCGCGTGCGCCGCCACACCGTGAAAACGCCAGGCGGCCTGAATATTCGCCAGCGTGCTGACGTTAAACATCCCGGCAAAGGCTTCCGGGTGCCAGGTGACGGCGGCATCGACGTCATCAAACAGCCCTTCGCGCACCATAAAGGTTTTCCCGGAGCCGCCTTCTTCACCGGGACAGCCGTAAAAACGCACCGTTCCGCTGCCGCCGTGCTGCTCCAGCCAGCTTTTCACCGCCACCGCGCCCGCAAGCGCTGCGGTGCCTAAGAGATTATGTCCGCAGCCGTGGCCGTTAGCCCCCGGCGTGGCGGTTTGCGCCGTCGCGCAGTGTGCCTGCTGGCTTAACCCGGCCAGCGCGTCGTACTCGCCCAGCAGGGCGATAACCGGTTTTCCGCTGCCGAAGCTGGCGATAAAGGCATTGGGAATACCGCCTGCCTCGCGGGTCAGCGTGAAGCCTTCTGCTTCCAGCTCGCTGGCCAGCCGTTCGGCGGACCAGAACTCTTCAAAGCGGGTTTCGGGACGATCCCAGATCGCGTCGGCAATATCGGTTAACGTCCGACATCGCGTGTCGATCGCATCGGCAATAAAAGCGTAGTTCTCCTGCATCACACACCTCGCGTCCACGGGAAATTGAGCGCTGTTCGCGCCAGCGTTTCGATGGCGATAGTCATGACCTGCTCATCGAAGTCGAATTTTTCGTTGTGATGTCCGGCGCTCAAATCCGTGCCAAACACCATATAGGACGCCATGCCGCCGTTCTGCTGCACGCGGGCCATCATCAGCGTGGCGTCTTCGGAACCCGCTGGCGCTTTCACCTTATCGATGGCATGAACAACCCCGGAAACCTGGCTCGCCTGTTCGCGCAGATAATCCACCCACGCCGGTGTCGGCGCGCTGGAGGTGGCAGCCCCCATCAGGCGCATCTCCGCGCTCACGCCATAGAGCGCCGCCGCGCCGGTAATGACGGCCTGCGCGCGTTCAAAGACATACTGATTAATCGCTTCGCTTTCGCCGCGGGTTTCAACTTTGATCAGGGCATTGGCGGGCACCACGTTGCGCCCGCTGCCCGCCTGCATCACGCCGACGTTCACCCGGGATGCGCCGTCGCTGTGCGGAGCGATGCTGTGCAGGGCGAGGGCGGCCTGCGCGGCGGCGAGCAGGGCGTTACGCCCGTCCTCCGGCTTACCGCCCGCGTGTGCGGCCACGCCGGTGAAGCTCACGTCGAACTTGGTGGTGGCCATAAAGTTTTCGCTGCCGCAGATCACCGTACCGGCAGGAACGCCGGTACCAATATGAATGGCCGTGAAATAGTCCACGTCATCCAGCGCCCCGGCGGCAACCATGGCGCGCGCGCCGCGCGTGCCTTCTTCAGCAGGCTGGAAGATCAGCTTAATGGTGCCGTTGAGCCGGGCTGCATTCTGCTTAAGCACCTGTGCCAGTCCCAGACCAATGGTGGTGTGGCCGTCGTGCGCGCAGGCGTGCATCATACCCGGATTGCAGGAGGCAAACCCGTCGCGGAACGGGCGATGGCTGTCGTCGAGCGCTTCGCTTAAATCAAGGGCGTCCATGTCCACGCGAAACGCCAGGGTTGGGCCAGGGCGGCCGGTATTCAGGGTGGCGACAATGCCGGTAAAGCCGCCTTCAAACGGCGCCAGCCATTTTTCAGGCGCGCCTTGCGCCCGCGCGCGGGCAAACTCTCGCGCCAGGGTTGCCTCATCGGGCAGCCCCATCCGGCTTTCGGCATCGACCACGTCACGCCCCATCGCCAGTTCGTAACCCAGCGAGTCCAGGGTCTCCGCAACTTTCGCGGCGGTACGAAACTCTACCCAGCCGGATTCCGCAAAATGGTGAAAATCGCGACGCCACGCGCTCAGCTGCGGGGTTAACGTCTGGATGTACTGCGCCAGTGTGTCCATATCTGTTCCTGTCATCATGAAAATATGTGAACTGCTTCACGCTGTGATAGTTTTTACTTATCACTAACCGATTTTTCACAGTTTTAACCGTTCAGGAATTACCCTCGCACATCCCTTTCCAGTAAAGTAGATGACAGTTTCTTTACTCTGATAAACAACGGTTATCGGTCGGGCTATGTCATTTCAGGTTAAATTCCATCATCTCCGGGCGTTTGTTGAAGTCGCACGTCAGGGCAGCATTCGCGGTGCCAGCAGGACGCTGAATCTTTCGCAGCCGGCGCTGACCAAATCCATCAAAGAGCTGGAGGAGGGCATGGCGGCGCAGCTTTTCGTGCGCAGGAGTAAGGGCGTGGCGTTGACCGAATGCGGTGAGGGCTTTTACCAGCGCGCCCGGTTAATTCTGGAAGAGCTGCGCGCGGCGCAGGATGACATTCGTCAGCGGCAGGGGGAACAGGCCGGGCAGATCAACATCGGGATGGGGGCCAGCGTTTCGCGCAGCCTGATGCCCGCCGTTATTACCCGCTTTCATGCCCAACATCCGCAGGTCAAAGTGCGGATAATGGAAGGGCAGCTGGTGTCGATGATCAACGAATTACGGCAGGGAGAGCTGGATTTCACCATCAATACTTATTATCAGGGACCTTACGACCAGGAATTTACGTTTGAAAAACTCTTTGAGAAGCCATTTGCGGTATTTTGTCGCGAAGGGCATCCGGCAACGGGGGCAACGTCGATTAACGAACTCCTGCATTATAACTGGACAATGCCGACGCCGCGGGGAAGTTATTATAAGCAGTTAGAAGAGGTATTTAGCCATCGCTCGCAAATACCGCGAATTGGTGTGGTCTGTGAAACCTTTTCCTCCTGTATTAGCCTGGTCGCGCAAAGTGATTTTCTAAGCATATTGCCGCAGGAGCTAGGGTGTGACCCGCTGCTGGCGCACCGCCTGGTCATGCTGCCGGTTGTCGAATCGCTTCCGAAAGCAGCATATTATTTAATTCAGCGCCGCGATTCACGTCAGACGCCCCTGGCTGAATCATTAATTACGCAGTTCAGGCGGGAAGCGAGGAAAATAATCGTGGCGTGAAAGTGAGATAATAAAAAAAACAGGATCTGCCCGACATCAGACAGATCCTCCAGTACACACAGCAGTGCGTCCTTTCGCCAATCCTGAGTATTATATCCATGAAGCAGGTATATTTAGGTATAACACCTTTCCCGCAAAATGAAAGGATATTGAGTGTTTGATTTTACGAAAATTTAACACAAATCACTTATTTCATCTTTGCTGAAATTTTAGTTAAGTCATATTTAACTTTATTTTATAAATACTATATATATTCATCAGGTTAATATTTGTTGCGCACGACGGCCTGTAACGGTGATTGAGGCCTGTCTCGGGCGCAGGTATAGTACCGTCCTCAGTTGTAGCCGGAGGATATCCATGAACCCTGACGACAAATCCTTTTTTCTTGACGCCATGGAAGATGTCCAGCCGCTGAAGCGTGGCCCGGATATTCACTGGCAGCCCAGCCGCAATACGCGGACGCGCCAGGAGGTGGATAGTGAACAGCTGGATAACTTCCTGACGCTGGATTTTCTTGACCTTCTTCCTCTGGAAGAACCGCTGGCGTTCCAGCGCGAAGGGGTGCAGCAGGGCGTTATCGAGAAGCTGCGCTCGGGTAAATATGCCCGCCAGGCCAGCTTAAACCTCCTGCGTCAGCCCGCCGAACGCTGCCGTCAGATGCTCTATTCTTTTATTCGCCAGGCCGGACGTGACGGGTTACGCAATCTGATTATCATTCACGGAAAAGGGCGCGAGCAGAACTCGCATCCTAATGTGGTGCGCAGCTATCTGGCGCGCTGGTTAACCGAGTTCGAGGAAGTGCAGGCCTTCTGCGTGGCGCTGCCGCATCACGGCGGCAGCGGGGCATGCTACGTTTCACTGCGTAAATCCGATGAAGCAAAACAGGAGAACTGGGAGCGGCACGCCAAGCGCAGCCGCTAGCGGGCGATCTCCTCGCCCGCCGGTGATTCAGAAGGTTTCCCAGTTGCTGTCGGTGGCGGCGTTTGCGGTTGCCGGGCGCAACAGCTGAGGCGTTTTCACGCTGGCCGGACGTGGAGCTACCGCTTTTTCTTTGCCGTTCAGACGAAACGCGGCCACCGCCTGGCGCAGCTGTTCGGACTGATCTTCCAGCGCCGCTGCCGCCGTGGCGGACTCCTGCACCAGCGCGGCGTTTTGCTGCGTCACGCTGTCCATCTGCGAAACGGCCAGGCTCACCTGTTCAATGCCGCGGCTCTGCTCGTCAGAGGCAGAGGAAATCTCGCCCATGATATCGGTCACGCGGGTCACGGCGGCGACGATTTCCTTCATGGTGGTGCCTGCCTCGCTAACCTGCTCAGAACCGGTATTCACCCGGCTGACGGAGTTCTCGATAAGCCCTTTGATCTCTTTCGCCGCCTGCGCGCTGCGGCTCGCCAGGGTCCGGACCTCGCCTGCGACAACCGCAAAACCACGTCCCTGTTCCCCGGCGCGTGCCGCTTCCACCGCGGCGTTAAGCGCCAGAATGTTCGTCTGGAACGCGATGCTGTCAATCACGCTGGTAATATGCGCAATTTGTTGCGAACTGTCGGCGATCTCGTTCATGGTGCGAACCACGTTATCCACGACGTGGCCGCCGCGCGCGGCCGTTTCAGAGGCGTTTTTCGCCAGCAGCGTGGCCTGACGGGCGTTATCGGAGTTCTGTTTAACCGTCGCGGTCAGCTCTTCCATGCTGGCGGCGGTCTCTTCGAGCGAGGCGGCCTGCTGCTCGGTGCGGGCGGAAAGATCGTTGCTTCCTGCGGCAATTTCGCCTGCGCCGGTGTAGATGGAATCGGTACTTCCGCGTACGGCGCTGACGGTGGTCACCAGCGACTGCTGCATCTCATGCAGGCCGGCGGCCAGCTGACCCATCTCATTGCGGCCCGAGATAGCGATCTCCTGCGTCAGGTCGCCCCCTGCAATGGCGCGAATATGGTCCATAATGGAGTGGAGTGGTTTTAACAGCAGGTGCTGTAAACCCTGCCAGATGACCACCAGAACCGCGATAACGGCCAGCAGAATTGCCGCCAGCGTCCACTGCATCTGCGTGAAGCTGCTCTGATTCTCTTCGGTTGCGGCCTTCAGCAGGGTGTTGTTTTCGGCGCGCCAGCGGTTATAGACCGCTTCCATATCGTCCTGCGCCTGCTGCGCATCCAGATCGCCATAGGCCTGATAGTTGTCGGCGCGCAGATACTCAATCGATAAACGCATGACTTCGTGCATCTGGTTCCAGGATTTCTGCATCTCGTCGGTCAATGCCGCCTCCTGGCCCTTAACCTGCGGCAGTTTCTGCCACTCTTTGTTATAGGCCTCGGCTTTTGCCAGCGAGTCGCCTGCGGTGCCCAGCAGTTTATTGATCGCCGCCAGGGAAGCCGGGTCACGCTGGTTTTTCAGGTAGCGGATCGCCACGCGGGTGACGGTGACGCGCGTTTTCACCAGCGTGTTCACGCTGTCGCTCAGGCTTTCCTGCTGGGCATTGAGCACGCCGGAGTTCTGGAAGTTATGGCGATCGTTACTGACGGCAGAGTAGAACAACCCTCCCGTGACAACTTGCAGCAGGCAGAATATGGTGAGGGCAAAGATAATACCGGTAATCACGTGCAGATTTTTCAGCATAGCGGTCGTCCGTTAGAGAAGATGCAGGGTTACTTCATTACTATCGTCGTAGAGAATGTAAACTTTAATTAACTCGCGCTTAACTAAAGGCTCCCAGAGGGAACCTGTTGTAAATCCGGATCATTTTTATGAGGAAGGCCAACATGAGCAGCATTGATAAAAGCGGGACGTACGCGCTTGGGACGCGGACGGTGAAACGACTGGGCTACGGCGCGATGCAGCTCGCCGGACCGGGCGTCTTTGGGCCGCCGAAGGATAAGCAGGCCGCGCTGGAGGTGTTACGCGAGGCCGTGGCGGCGGGGGTGAACCACATTGATACCAGTGATTTTTATGGCCCTCATGTCACCAACCAGCTGATCCGCGAGGCGCTTCATCCTTATCGGGACGATCTGACGATCGTCACCAAGATTGGTGCCCGTCGCAACGACAAAGGCGCCTGGCTGCCGGCCTTTTCCGCGCAGGAGCTGACGCAGGCGGTGCATGACAACCTGCGTAATCTGCAGCTGGACGTGCTGGACGTGGTGAACCTGCGGATCATGTTTAGCGCGCACGGGCCAGCGGAAGGGTCGATTGCTGAACCGCTCTCCACCCTGGCAGAATTACAGCAGCAGGGGCTGGTGCGGCATATTGGCCTGAGCAACGTCACGGCCACCCAGGTCGCGGAAGCGCAGAAGATGGTGCCGGTGGTGTGCGTGCAGAACATGTACAACATTGTGAACCGGAGTGATGATGCGCTGGTGGATCTGCTCGCGCAGCAGGGGATCGCGTATGTGCCGTTCTTCCCACTGGGCGGCTTTACGCCGCTGCAATCGTCCGGGCTGAAGGCTGTCGCGGATTCACTGGGCGTCACGGCAATGCAGGTTGCGCTGGCATGGCTGCTGCAGCGTTCCCCGAATATCCTGCTGATCCCGGGCACCTCTTCCGTGGCACATCTGCGGCAAAACCTCGCGGCGGGGGAACTGCAACTGCCGCCTGACGCGCTGGAAACATTGAATACGCTGATGGACTGATCGTCACAGGCGCAAAGCCCGACATGCGCTTCCGGGCTTTGCGCGTTTTAAATCTTCTGACACTTCAACGCGTTTGGGTTCGCTTCCGGAAATGACCTTGATCCCTGGCCATAATCCGTAATACTGTATTTATATACAGTATCTGGCGAGAAAGACATTATGGACACTCTCTTTTCTTATCAACCAAAACAAATCATTGAACTACCTTTGTTTTTAGAACGTGTTGCCTGTGGGTTTCCCAGCCCGGCGCAGGATTATGTGGAGGATCGTCTCGATCTTAACCGGCTGGCAGTAAGACATCCCAGTGCGACCTATTTTATCAAGGTGAGTGGAGACTCCATGATTGGCGCGGGGATCGGCGACGGCGATCTGCTGGTGGTCGATCGTTCGTTAAATGCCGAACATGGGGATATCGTTGTGGCGTCGGTCGCCGGTGAGTTTACGGTGAAAGAGCTACAGACGCGCCCGGCTCTGAGACTTCTGCCGCATAATGCCCGCTATCAGCCGATTACCTTTCATTCCGAAGAGGAACTGCAGATCTTCGGCGTCGTCACCCACACGCTTAAAACGCATAAACATGTTCGCGCTGGTTGATGTGAACAGCTTCTATGCCTCCTGCGAGAAGGTATTCCGCCCCGATCTGGAGGGGAAGCCCATCGTGGTGGTGTCCAACAACGACGGCTGCATAATTTCACTCTCGCGGGAGGCAAAGCAGTTCGGCATAAAAATGGGTGAGCCCTATTTTAAATTCAAAGAGAAGCTTTTTCCGGCGAGGGTTTACGTCTTCAGTTCGAACTATGCGCTGTATGCCGACCTCAGCAGTCGGGTGATGCAGACGCTGACGGATCTGGCTCCGGCCATAGAAATTTACTCGATTGACGAGGCGTTCGTGAACGTTTCAGGGATCGGTAACTGCATGTCGCTGGACGCGTTCGGACACCAGATGCGCACGCAGGTCTTTAAAAACACGGGTTTAACCGTTGGCGTCGGCATTGCCCCGACAAAAACGCTGGCAAAGCTGGCCAACTATGCGGCGAAACGCTGGGCCAGTACCGGCGGCGTGGTCGATCTGTCGGGCCGGGAGCGGCAGCGTAAACTGCTGGCAAAGGTTCCGGTAGAGGAGGTATGGGGCGTAGGGCGGCGCATCACGAAAAAACTGAACGCGATGGGGATTACCACGGCGCTGGAGCTGGCGGAGGCCTCCTCGTGGGTCATTCGCAAACATTTTAACGTGGTGCTGGAGCGTACGGCGCGCGAGCTTCGCGGCGAGCCCTGTCTTGACCTGGAAGAGTACACCCCCACGAAGCAGCAAATCATCTGTAGCCGTTCGTTTGGTCATCGCATTACGCAATATGAAGAGATGCACCAGGCGATTTGCGCCTACGCGGAACGCGCCGCAGAGAAACTGCGCGGCGAGCATCAATACTGTCGCTTTATCAGCGTGTTTGTGCGCACCAGCCCGCATGCGGACAACGAAATTTATTACGGTAATCAGGCTTCGGTCACCCTGATGACGCCCACCAATGACTCGCGGGATATCATCCGTGCCGCCACGGAGGCGCTGGGGCGGATATGGCTCGACGGGTATCGCTATATGAAGGCCGGGGTCATGCTGGCGGACTTTTTCAGCAGCGGCGTCGCTCAGCTTAATCTGTTTGACGACAATCGCCTGCGCGCCAACAGCGCGGCGCTGATGGAGATGATCGACAGCGTCAATCACTCCGGCAAAGGGAAGATATGGTTCGCCGGGCAGGGGATTGAGAAACCGTGGGCGATGAAGCGGGAAATGTTGTCACCGGCCTATACGACGCGGTACGCGGATTTACCGGTGGCGAGGTAAAAGGCGGTTATTTTGTGGCGTTGTGGGTCGCGATCTCAGGCAGTAATTGCTCAATCACGCTGACGACCTTTCTGACGCGCTGCGGAATAAAGCGGGCATCAGGATAAACGGCATAGAGGAAGCGATCGGGTAACCGCCAGTCGGGCAGCACCGGTACCAGCGTGCCCGCCTGCAGAGCCCTGGCCACGAGCGGTCGCTGCATGCCGCCGATACCCATGCCGGATTCCAGCGCCTGCAGCAGCGCCTCACTGGTGTTGGCACGGAAAACGGTATTCACGTTGACCTCGACCGTCTCCGCGTCAGACATCAGGCGCAGGGGAGCATCCAGCGGAATGCCGCTGAACCGCACGTGTGGCAGCGTCACCAGCTCGCTGACGGCGCGTACCGCCTGAAAGCCGGGGGCGGCAAACAGTGCAGCTTCAATACGCCCCAGTACGCGCGCCGCATGCGCCTGCGGGGGCTCACTGCTCAGCCGTATCGCGACATCCACGCCCTCCGTCACCAGATCGGCAAGGCGATCATCAAGGGAAAGCATCAGATGCAGTTCGGGATGCAGGCGCTGTAGCGCCAGCAGGTGCGGTAAAAAGATCTGCCCCAGGCCGCTCGGCAACTGGACATGGACGCGTCCCTGAACGCTATGATCGACAGGATGTAAACGCCTCTCCGCTTCCCCCATGGCGTCCAGCACGAGCTGCATATCATGCCGGTAGCGCTCCCCTTGTTCGGTCAGCTTCATCGTACGCGTCGTACGGTGCAGCAGTACCACGCCAAGCTCTTCCTCAAGCGCCGCGATCTGTTGACTGACGGCGGACTGCTTAATACCGGTCTGACGGGCAGCCGCTGAAAACGAGCCCGCTTCAGCGACGCGCAGAAAGGTAGAAATGGCATTGAGCTTATTATTCATTTAATGATTTTGCTTATAAGTGCCATCGGTTTCATGGGATATCTCCAGAAAAAATAATATATCACACTGCGTCTGTCACCCTTTCCGGAGAAATACCATGAATAATAGGCAGCAACACAACGTCGCCCTGGTCGCGGGCGCCAGCGGCATTGTCGGCAGACAGATGGTCAACACGCTCCTGCACCATCAGTGGCAGGTGATCGGCCTTAGCCGCCATGCCGGGTCGCATCCTGACGGCATTCCGATGGTCAAGATCGATTTACTGGATGAAAAGGACAGCGCCCGGGCGCTGCGCTCCCTGGACGGTGCCACCCATCTCTTTTACAGCGCCTGGGCGAACGCGGCGAACTGGGAAGACATGGTTGAGCCGAACGTCACCATGCTGCGTAATCTGGTCAGCATCCTCGAAAAAACGGCACCTTTGCAGACGGTAAGCCTGATGCAGGGGTACAAGGTCTACGGCGCGCATCTGGGGCCGTTTAAAACCCCGGCGCGCGAAAGCGATCCCGTCGTACCGGGTGCCGAATTTAACGCCGCGCAGCTTGCGTGGCTCAGCCAGTTTCAGCGGGGAAAGCGCTGGCACTGGAATGCCATCAGGCCGGGCGTGGTAGGGAGTGCGGTACCGGGCAATGCCATGAACCTTGCGCTGAGCATTGCCCTGTACGCCTCCCTGTGCAAGGCGCTGGGTTTACCGTTGCGTTTTCCCGGTTCGGAACAGACCTGGCACAGTATCGTTGACCATACCGACGCCGGGCTGCTGGCCGAGGCAACGCTGTGGGCCGCCGCGTCACCTGCGGCACAGAATCAGGCGTTCAACGTGAATAATGGCGATATCTGGCGCTGGAGCGAGCTCTGGCCGCGCATCGCACGCTGGTTTGACCTGGACTCTGCACCGCCGGTGAGGCTGTCATTTCAACAGCTGTTTACGGACTATCGCGGCGTATGGCGCGAGCTTGCCGGAGAGCGGCTGGTGGAAGCGGATATTCTGCAGCTGAGCGACGGGCGGTTTGCCGATTTTGTCTTTAGCTGGGACTACGACATGTTTGGTGACGGGAGCAAGCTGCGCAGGGCGGGCTTTACGCAAATGCAGGCGACGGATGAGATGTTTTTCCACCTGTTCGCGCAGTTGAGAGCCGCGCGGATTATTCCCTGACCGTAAGGGTTGTTGTCATCAACGATCGGCGCGTTATACTCACGCGTTAAAATAAATGTATTGTGGGGCAGGGATATGCACGAAAGTCTAAAAATGATATCAGTCGCTCTGCCCCTCATTGCGCTTCTCATTCTGTTAAGCTTTTTGGTCAGACGCATTCGCCAGGCAAAACGCATCATTTCAGACCGTAACGGGATGAAAAAGATCTCTGCCAGTCCCTCAATATTTGGCGGGAATGGAGGTAAAACCTGGTTTTATGATGACCAGTTTTTATATGAAGTTAAAAACAACGCCACCCGTAAAATTGCGCTGGCTAATATCATTAAAATCGGGCCGGGGAATACCGAGATAAACAGCAGACGGGTCTGGATTGTTATTTACCGTGATGGTGCAAATGAAAAGCAGGTGCAGTTTTATAACAATCTTACCCTTTGGAATCATAACTTCACGGCTTTTCTGGCAGCGGTAAAACGTGCCAATCCTGACGCTGTGGTTAAAGAACGCGCAATCCTCAATGTGTGAAAAAGAACCGCAGACGGTTTGCGGACGCCGCTCCTGTGCAGCGTCCATAGCATCAGGGTTAAGGGCTTACTCAACCGTTAACGCATCGACAACCTCGGCCACGCTTCTCACGCTGCGGATATTCCCAATCCCCGTGCCGAGCGCGATATACCCTTCATCGGTGTTATTTTCCAGCATGCCCAGGCGCAGGCCCCGTAATCCGCCCATCGCCTTGCCCAGCGCTTCGTTGCTTGCGCCCGCTTTATCCATCGCCGCCAGTTTTTCCGCCAGCTTGCCGGGGAGAGAACGATAGTAGTGGGGGACTGTGCGGAAAAGCAGCAGGTCCAGACCGTTGGCGGCAACAATTTTCTCTTTGACCCCCTGCGGCACGCGGCTTTCTTCGGTACTGATAAAGACCGAACCGGCAAACACGCCTTCCGCCCCCAATGCATGCGCCGCTCTGGCGGTGCGATTATCGGTAATACCGCCCGCGGCCATCACCGGGACGTGCTTCACGGCATCGGCAATCAGCGGCACGATGGAAAAGGTCCCCAGCGCCGTCGCGGGTAACGTCCCACCCTCGTCAAAACCGGTGGCGACGATGATGTCTGCCCCCATCTCTTCAGCAAGAAGGGTGTTTTCCGGCGTGGGATTGATGTCGCGGTAGATAATGGCGATACCCGCCTCTTTTAACTCACTAAACAGCGCGGGAATAATGCTGCCTTCCCCATAGCCCGTGTACACCACGGCCCTGACGCCTTCCTCTTTTACCACCTTAAGAATTGGCCCGGTCCAGACGTCATTAACGGCGGTGGGGATCAGGTTGACGCCGAAGGGTTTTTCGGTCAGCCGTTTGGTTTTACGAATTTCTTCCCGCATTTTTTCGGCGGTTGCTTCCGGCGTGGAGACCGCAGTATCGGCGGTTAACCCTGCGTTGGGACCCAGCACACCGAGTCCTCCGGCATTGCTGACCGCGGCCACTAAACGGGCATCAGTAAGCCAGGATAACGGCCCCTGAATAACGGGCTTTTCGATACCCAGGATCTGACAGATACGGTTATTTTTCATAGCAGACTCTCCCTTACGTTTGAATGAGGGAGAGTGTAGAGAGGAAGATTGTTAGGAAAAATAGCCAAAAACATTCATCACTGTTATAAAATTAATAACAATCATTTTCTCCCGCTCGCGGCGAGACATCCCTTATGCAAATAAACCTCTTTGAATCTATTCGGATTTTTATTGAAATTGTCGACTCGGGGAGCCTTACCCAGGCGGCGGAAAATCTGCAGGTCCATCGCCCGGCAGTGACCAAAGCGCTGCAGCTTCTGGAACAACACAGCGGCACTCGGCTCCTGCAGCGCACCACGCGTCGGATTAGCCTGACGCCGGATGGGGAAGCCTTTTATCGCCGCAGTAAACCCCTGCTGGCGCAGGCGGACGAATTACTGGAGTCGTTTGGTGCCGATCGACCGATACACGGCCAGCTGCGTGTGGATATGCCCATCTCTTTTGCGGCGCTGCGGGTGATACCCAACCTGCCTGATTTTTATCGTCAGCATCCTGATATCGACATCATCCTGAGCAGCTCTGACCGCCGTCGGGATATGCTGCGGGACGGTCTGGACTGCGTGCTGCGGGTGGGCGAGCTGGACGACGGCGACTATATCGCGCGTAAAATCGGGAACATTAAAATCACGACCTGCGCCAGCCCGGCCTGGCTGGCTGAACACGGTACGCCAGAAACGCTGGAGGATTTACGCAAGCATCAGGCGATTAACTGGATTAACAACAGCAGCAGGCACGTTCAGCCGTGGACGTTTACCACGCCAGAGGGCGTTGCGGAGATCGCGCTACCCGGTAAGCTCGTGGTGGATAACTCCGAGGCCTACATCGCGGCAGGCCTGGCCGGGCTGGGGATAATGCAGGGAATGAATCTCTTTCTCCAGCCTTACATTGACCGCGGCCTGCTGGTTGAGGTCCTGCCTGAATATCGCTCGCCGGACCGCAAACTGTCACTGCTCTACCCACACCGTCATCTCTCCCGCAAGGTGCGGGTATTTACCGAGTGGCTGGAGAGTCTGGTGTGAAAGCGGCCAGCTCATGGCATAGCGCACCAATCTGCTCCACGGCATTGAGCAGGCGGGGCGTCGGTTCGTTTGCACAGTTTAGCCGCAGAAAGTGCGTGAGTTCTGCGCCAGGGGAAAACAGGGGGCCGGGGCTGACGCCAATACCCCGCGCCAGCGCGCGGCGATGCACCTCCAGCGCGTTGACCTGCGGAGGAAGTTCGACCCACAGCAGAAAGCCAGCTGCGGGGACGTTTACGCGGGTACCGGGGGGAAAACTGGCCTTGACCCGCGCCACGACGGCGGCGATTCCCTCTGCGATCCGCCGCTTTAGCCGCCGCAGGTGACGGTCGTAGTCGCCGTTTGCCAGCATCTCGCTCGTCGCGGCTTCCAGCAGCGGCGCGCCGGCCCAGTCTCCGGCCATGCGGGCCTGCAAGACCTGCGGGTAATAGCGTCCGGCGGCAATCCAGCCGATTCGCCACCCCGGCGCAAGCGTTTTAGACAGGGAGCTGCAGTAAATCACATTCCCGTTCTGGTCGAAGGCTTTGCAGGCCGGAGGACGTTGTCCGTCACCGACCAGGTCACCGTAAACGTCGTCCTCAATCAGAGGAATACCGGCTTCTTCAAGCAGAGCAACCAGTTCCTGCTTGCGCGCGACGGGCATGCTGGCACCCAATGGGTTTTGCACGGTGGGCGAGGCCAGGACGGCCGCGGGACGGTGGCAGCGGATGGCGTCAGCCAGCGGTTCCAGTAACAGACCTTCAGCAGGATCGGTGGGAATTTCTAACGCCTTCAGGCCTAAATCCTCCAGCAGCAGGAGCGTGCCAAAGTAGGCGGGCTGCTCCACCGCCACCACATCACCTGGCTGACACACGGCCCGCAGGGCCAGGCGCAGCGCCTGCGTCGCGCCTGCGGTAATAATCAGATCGTCCGCGCCGAAGCGGGCTCCCCACTGCGCAGCACGCGCCGCAATCTTGCTTCGTAAATCACGCCTTCCCGGCGGCAGGCTGTAGCTCTGCCCATGCGCGTCCAGACGACGGCCCACGGAGTGTAACGCCCGCTGTAGCGCCTCCCCGGGCAGCCACGCGGGATCGGGCAGGGCGGCGCCCAGCGGGATCAGCCGGGCTTCTGCACTGCTGAACAGCGACCGGGCCACGGCGGACATAGTCACGGGCACCGGGCCCGGCGTGGAACGCGCGGGCTCCGCGCGCGGAGGGAGGCTGATCTGGCGGATGTAATAACCTGAACGCGGTCGCGCAACGATCAGCCCTTCAGCCTCAAGGCAGCGAAGGGCCTCCAGCGCCGTCGGAAGGCTCACGTGCTCGCGTTCGGCCAGTTTACGTGCGGAGATCATCCGGTCACCGACTCGCAATGCGCCTGAAGAGAGCGTGAGGCGCAGACGCTCAGCAATCCGGCGATAGTGTGGGGAGGGGGCAGACATGGGTATCTGTTCAGGCTAATTTTCGATAAAACTGACTATACAGCCAATGATGTGCGCCATCTATAGTGTCCGGCATGTTCAGGACAAGGAGGCATTATGCACAGCGATAATTTCGACATTTCCTCGTATTTCAAACGCATAAACTACACCGGACCGGCGGCGGCCGATACGTCCACCCTGCATGCGCTGATGCGTCATCAGCTCTTTTCCGTTCCCTTTGAAAATCTGGACGTGCAGGCGGGGAAAATTGTCTCGCTGGCACCAGAAGACATTGCCGAGAAGGTGTTAAAGAAAGGGCGCGGTGGCTACTGCTATGAGGTGAACGGGCTTTTTGCCATGGCGCTGGAAGCGTTAGGGATACCTTACCGTTTTGTGGCGGCGCGCCCGATGTTCTACCCCGCGCGGCGTCCGAAAACCCATATGGCGCTCATCGCCGAGGTGGAGAGCCGCCAGTGGCTTTGCGATCTCGGGTTCGGCAGCTACGGCATCCGCGCGCCAATGGCGCTGGACACGCTTGACGTGGAAATCACCCAGGATTTCGACACGTTTCGCCTGAGCCGCAGCGCGGAGGGCGAGTATCTGCTCGAGGCGAAGGTGGAAGGCGAATGGGCCCGGCAGTACGGCTTCGATCTCACGCCCCAGGAGTGGATTGATTTCGTTCCGGCAAACTACCTGAACTCGACGCATCCTGATGCTATTTTTGTGCAGAAGCGGGTGGTGGTGCAGCACAGCCCGGAAGGACGCCAGATTTTACTGGGCGATATGCTGAAAACCATCACGGCGAACGGCACTGAAACGCGGCAGCTGGCGGAGGAGGACATCCGCCATGTCCTGACAGACCGTTTTGCGCTCACCGCCGCGTAATCGGAGAAAGATGGGGACTCAGCCCGGCCCGTCGGCTGCGGCTTTGCGCTGAGCCCTCCACTGTAACAGCAGGCTAAACGACGCGGGTAACACGGTCAGCGTCACCAGCGTCGCAGCCAGCAGCCCGCCGATAATGGCATAGGCCATTGGACCCCAGAAAACCTGGTGAGAGATGGGGATCATCCCAAGAATGGCGGCACAGGCGGTCAGGCAGATGGGTCTGGCCCGGTGCTCCGCCGCTGCCATAATCGCGGCATCGTTTGCCATCCCCTGAGCAAGATTGCTGTCAACCTCGCTAATCAATATCACCGCGTTACGCACGATCATCCCCGCCAGGGCGATGACGCCCAGCAGCGCGACAAACCCCATCGGCGTGCCGCCAGGCAGCATAGCCAGCACGATCCCCGGTAAACCAAACGGGGCCATCAGGAGCGCCAGCAGCATCCGGGAATATCGCCGCAGCTGAAGCATCAGCAGCATCAGCATGATGACCAGCGTCACCGGAAGAACGGTAAAGACGGAGCTGTTCCCCTTATCCGATTCGGCAACCGCGCCGCCTTCTTCAATGCTGTAACCTGCGGGCAGGCTCGCGCGCAGTTTATCGACCGCCGGACGCAGCGCGGCGGATACCGCTTCAGCCCTCAGCCCCGGGGCGAGGTCGGTTTGCACCGTGATAAAGGGCACGCGCTGGCGGCGCCAGATGACCGGATCGTCCACGCCCCAGACCGGCGTTGCGACGGCGCTGAGCGGAATTTTTTTACCGTCATTCCCCTGAATCGTGAGTGAGGAGAAAGTGGCGGTGCTCTGGCGCGCGCTGTCCTCGGCCCTGAGCACCACGTCGACAAGGCGGTCATTATCTCTGATGGACGTGACAACGCTGCCGGACCAGACGGTATTGAGCGTACGGGCAAGGCTTTCTGACGATATTCCCGCCGCTCTGGCCGCCGTCTGATTCACCTTAAGGGTGATGACCCTCTCCGGCTCTCCGGCTGTCTGGTTAACGTCGCGTGAGAACGGGGAGCGGCCAATCGCGTCCGTGAGACGGTTCGCAAGCGCCCGGACCTGCAGATAATCCGGCCCGCTCACCCGGTATTTGATGGGCCAGCCGACGGGAGGCCCCAGCTCAAGGGGCGACACGCGGGTGACGATGTCGCTAAATTGCGTCGCCAGGATCGTGTTGAGCTGTGCGTGCAGACGATCCCGCGCCGCAAGATCCTTCGCGACCACAACCATCTGGGCGATATTTTCATTTTCCAGCAGCACGTCCATCGGCAGGTAAAAACGGATGGCACCTGAGCCAACGTACGTCGAAAAGCGATCGATATTGCTGTTGTCGGCCAGCGCTTTTTCCAGCTTTTCCACCTCTCTGAGCGTTTCCGGCTGCGACGCGTTGGCCGGAAGCGTCAGGCTGACCAGCAACTCGGGCCGGTCGGAGGCGGGGAAAAACTCGCCCTGCATAAACGTCGTGCCGTACGCTGACAGCCCCAGCGCGGCAAGCGCAATCAGTACGGTAGCGAGCCGGTGGCGGAGCGCCAGGCGTAAAAGCCGTCCATACCCGCGCGCGATCCCTCCCGGTCCTGCCGCGTGATGTCTGACTTTTTCCGGCAGCAGCCACGTGCCCGTTAGCGGCGAAAACAGGATCGCGACGGCCCAGGAGCAGAGCAGGGCGATGAGCACCACCGCAAACAGGGAGAAGCAGTATTCACCGGCGCTGGAGGCCGCAAAACCAACGGGTATAAAACCGGCAATCATGACCAGAGTACCGGTGAGCATCGGGAAGGCCGTCGTTTTGAATGCATAGGTGGCCGCGTGTCGGCGGGAATCCCCCGCTTCCAGTCGGGAGACCATCGTTTCGACGGCGATCATGGCGTCATCCACCAGCAGGCCCAGGGCAATGATCAGCGCCCCGAGCGAGATACGCTGAAGGCCAATACCGGCGAGCATCATGCCGACAAACGTCATGGCAAGCACCAGCGGAATGGCCGTCGCCACCACCAGTCCGGCCCGCAAACCCAGCGAGACAAATGAAACCGCCAGCACGATAACAACGGCTTCGATAAGTACCCGGATAAACCCGCTTACCGCTTCACTCACCACCGCTGACTGATCGGCGACTTTCACCATCTCGATACCTTGCGGCAGCCCGGCGCTGAGGGCCGCCATTTTTGCGTTCAGCGCAGCACCGAAACGCAGCATGTTGCCTGTCGGCGCCATCGACACCGCCAGCCCGATAGCCGGTTTGCCGTTCACCCGGTAGGCCGGGGCCGGTGGCTCGGCGATTTCCCGGGTGACGGTGGCAATGTCGGTCAGCGGAATATAGCGATTGTTAACGTGCAGCGTGACGGCGCACAAACTCTCTTCGGTAGTGAGCGCCCCGCTGACCTTTATCGCCATGTTCTCCTGCCCGGTACGCATCGTTCCTGCCGGGACAACGGCGTTTTGCGCCCGGAGGGCGTCGGCAACGTCCTGAATATCCAGCCCCATACCGGCCAGGCGCGCCGGAGAAAAGGCGAGAACCCACTGCTCCTGCTGTTCGCCCAGCAGGGTGGTTTTGCCCATATCCGGCAGGGACATGAGCTCGCGCCGTATTGTCTCTGCGCGATCCCGCACCTCCCGCAACGTGAAGCCTTCGGGAATAAAGGCGTAAATTGTGCCGAACGTGTCGTCAAACTCGTCATCCACGGCAGGACCCTGCACCCCTTCGGGCAGGGACGGCGCGATGTCCTGCATTTTTTTGCGAACCTGATACCAGATATCGGGCACGCGTTGCGGGGGCGTATCGTCACGGAGGTTAACGTGGATAACGGTGCGTCCGGCACGGGTTTCACTTTCGAGATAGTCCAGCCAGGGCGTTTCCTGCAGCTTTTTTTCAAGCGTATCGGTCAGCAGGCGGGTGGTATCCGTCACGGAGGCTCCCGGCCACTGTGCGGAGACGACGGCCGTTTTAATGGTGAATGCCGGATCTTCGTTACGCGGCAGCTTTTCATAGCAGAACACGCCCATCGCAATCACCAGCAGCATGAAAAAGCTGACCATCTGCTGGTTCTTCAGCGCCCAGGCGGAGAGGTTAAATTGGGCTTCCGATCCTGTGTTCATGGCTGAACCTCTCCGGCCATCACCGGCTCGCCGGGTCGTAATGTGCTCACGCCCGCCGTAATCACCCTGTCGCCGGGCTCAAGGCCGGAGGCAATCATGACGGAGGTGGCTGTATAGCCGACGGGCACCACCACGCGCAGCTGTGCCCGCGACTGCGGGGTAATCACAAAAACCGCCGGTTTGTCGCTGGCTCGGGTCAGCGCCGACGCGGGAAGCGCGTACCCGTGCGGGGCGGCGGAGGGCAACGTCACGGTGACGCTGGCGCCGAGCGCCATGGCCTCCGGCGGGTTTTGCAGGGTGGCTCTGACGCGCCACGTGCGGGTCTGAGGATCGGCCTGCGGGGTGATATCCCGCAGCAGGGCAGACGCCTGCACCGACGGGGCGCCGAGCAGGGAAACCTGCAAAACCGCCTTATCCAGAGGCGAGATCGCATCGGGCGCGGCAATATCAAACGCCACGTCGCGGGCTTCCCCGGTCGCCAGCGTCAGCACGGACTGGCCGTCGCTGACAACCTGTCCCGCAGAGGCGCTCACGGCCGTGATGACGCCCGCTTGCGGCGCGATCAGGCGCGTCCAGCCGAGACTTTCGCGGGCATTTCGCCATGCGGCCTCGCTGCTTTTTAAGCGCGCGCGGGCGACAAGCCAGTCAGCCCGGGCGCTGTCGAGCTGCGTGCGGGCTATCGCGCCCGTTGGCATAAGCTTTTGCATGCGACTGACGTTAAGCGCGGCGACCTGGGCAGAGGCTTTGGCGCCTTCATAGTCGGCCGCGGCGCTGTCGAGCTGGTTTTGCCCGGTCGTATTATCAAGCGTGGCCAGCAGCTGTCCGGCAGTGACCCGGTCGCCAATATCAACGCTACGCGTCAGTATCCGGCCTCCGGTGCGAAAGCTCAGGGTCGTTTCATCGTGGGCATGGATCTCACCGGTTCTTTCCAGCGCGGGAAGGGATTGGGCGGAGCCAACGACGACGTAGCGTACCTTACGCACTGGGTCAGGTTTGTTTTCGTGTTTATCACCGCAGCCGGCCAGCGGAAAAATCGCCAGCGCGAGCAGGGCCAGGGGAAGAAAATGCAGCCAGGAAAGGGTGCGCGCCACGCCGTACAAATGATGCAGGCAGTGGCGGAGGGAGAGAAAAAATTCGTCTGACATAACGCCGCTCCATAAAGGGAATGGCGTTATTAAATACGCGCTACGTCGAGAAAGATTCGATGTTCTGTCAAGGCTTTATCAAGAGGGGAGATTTTCATTATCGGACGGCTGCCAGGGCAACAAAATGCGCACCGCAAGGCCGCCGGTTTCCGGTAATGACGCGCTAATCTCACCCCCATGCGCCTCGCAAATCGCCCGGGCGATGGACAAACCGAGGCCGCTGCCGCCGGAATGCCGCGCGCGGGACTGCTCCTCGCGGCTAAAGCGTTTAAACATTTCCGGTAAGAACTGGGGCGACACGCCCGGCCCGTCATCGGTGAATTCGAGGATGTAATGCCCGCTGGCGTAATGCAGCGCCACCTCAAGGTGGCCGCCTTCGCGTCCGTAACGTAGCGCATTTTCCATGAGGATGGTAACGACCTGCCCCATACGGAACGCATCGCCCCAGAAGGGGCTGGTGTGCGGGTTACGCAGCGTTATCCTGAAATGATGCGCATCCGCCTGGGGCATGATCCAGGCAGCCCGCTCCTGAATCAGCTCATCCAGACAGAACGGCTGGTCCTCCAGCACAAGGTTACCCGCGTCTGCCAAAGAGAGAAGGTGGAGCTCGTCGGTGAGGCGGTTGAGGTGCTGGAGCTGTTTCATCACCATGCCCAGCTGCGCCGGGCTGGCATCAAACACGCCATCTAGCATACCCTGCAGACGCCCGATGGCGGCCGTCAGGGGCGAGCGCAGCTCGTGCGCCATCGCGACGTGCGAGGCGCGGAGCTCTTTCTCATAGCGGGCCAGTTGCCCCGTCATAGAGTTAAAGTCGGTCGCAAAGCTGACCATTTCTGCCGGTGCATCTTTGATCAGCTCAGCCTGACGGCCAAACTGACCTTCGGCGACATCCTTTGCCGCATCGCGAAGTCGGCTGAACTGCAGTGCCAGCGGGCGGGCGTGTTTGAGCCCCATCACCACAATAAACGGGATCATCACCAGCACCAGCAGGGCCACCGTGACCCAGTCCGCTGAGGCGATGGACGGCGTGGAATAGCTCAGGCCCCACCAGGTGTCCACAATCGAGTGGAAGCGGGCCGGGTTGGCCTGCGGGTTCTGGCTGAGCGTCAGAAACTCCTGCCGGACCGCTGGCGGCATCCTGCCCATGATCCAGTAGTTCTGGACCGCATAGCGCAGCCACATGCAGGTGGCAATGACGATCACGCTGCCGATGGCCAGCGCTAAGATGCGCGCGCAAATCCAGCGCCACAGAGAGGCGTGCCGATTTTTTATCATGGCTGTCTGAACCTGTAACCCACGCCGCGCACGTTGATCAGCACGCCGGAAATACCCACCGCTTCGAGTTTTTTACGCAGGTTATAAATATGGGTGTCCACCACGCGCTCCAGCGCCTCGCTTTCCGGCAAACAGTGTTCCAGTAAATACTGGCGGGAGAACGGGTGCGCAGGCGAGCGCAGCAGCGTTGCCAGAAGCGAGAATTCCGTTGGCGTAAGATCGAGCATCACAGGCACGTCGTCGCCGTTGTCCACGCACGCCACAATGGCGGCGACATCCACCGCCAGCGTTTGCCAGCGAAGGATCTTTTCCTCTGTCTCTTTTTTACTGCTGCGCCGCAGCACCGCCTGCACCCGCGCCACCACTTCGCCCGGATGATAAGGCTTCACCACGTAATCATCGGCACCGTAGCGCAGGGCGCCAATACGATCGGGAGTATCCCCCATGGCCGTGACCATGATTACCGGCACATCGCTTTTACGACGCAGGCCCGCCAGCACCTCGGTGCCGTTAAGTCCCGGCAGCATCACGTCCAGCAGGATGAGGTCGGGCTTCCACCGCTGCGCCATATCCAGCCCGGAAAGACCGTCTCCGGTAATGGTCACGTCGTAATTTTCACGCCGTAAATAGGCTTCGAGCACGCCAGCCGCGTCGGCGTCATCTTCAATAATCAGCACTCTTCTGGATAACATCCGTTCACCTTGACCATTTCTTAACACTATCCCGACGATTCATTGATTCAGCCAAATCATACTGCGCCAACATTGTGTGGCTATTCCTGTCTCAGGAGACGCCAGCGTCTGTAAGGAGAGCAGTATGATAGCGATAAAAAAAGTCCTGTATATGTCCGTCCCGCTTCTGATGGTCGTGGCATCCGCCGCGCAGGCGGATGATGACACCGCGTCTGATTCCTTAACCGTCGGGCTGGGAGGGCAATATGCCCCGCGTTACTCAGGCTCAGACAAGCAGGTGTGGCAGGTGGTTCCTGTGCTGCAGGGACGCAAAGGTGCTTTCTTTGTTGATGCACAAAAAGGGGTGGGATATGACCTGCAAAACGACAGCGGCTGGTATTTCGAACACACGCTGGGCGACGACCCCGGAAGGGCTGATAAAAATTCTGGCTGGCGCGAGGGGGCAAACAACCTGAAAGGGATGGGGGATATTGATGCCACCCTGAATACCAGCCTTGCCGTGGGCTGGCAGGCTGCGCCATGGCTGAGCATGGAAGGCAAAGCGACACTGCCGTTAACCGACAGTCAGGGGGCAAGCTATCAGGCCTCCGTTACGCTGATCCCGGTACAAAATAACCAGGACACGATAGCCTTTCAGTCTGCGGCCCTGTTTGGCGACAGCCGTTACCTGAATACCTGGTATGGGGTCAGTGAGCAGCAGAGCCGCCGCACCGGCTATCGCCGCTATGCTGCGCCGGGTGGATTTTACGGCGTCGACACCAGCCTGACCTGGAGCCATCAGTTCGATGCTCACTGGGGAACTGTCCTCAGCGCGGACTATACCTGGCTTGGCGACCATGCCAATGATAGCCCGATTGTGATGCGGCGCAATGAGGGGTCTGCAACCGCCGCTATCACCTGGACATTCTAAATTCGCGGATCATGATGTGAGCGAGGGGGCGAGAGGATTACTTCTTCTTATCCATCATCGCCTTTAAATCGGCAAACGGGTTAAACGTGGCGACGCCCACGTCTTTTTGCGCGTCTTCCCCGGCCACCACGGTGGTGCCGTACTGATCCGCTTCGGTGTATTTCGAATGCTCATGATCGTGGCAAAACAGGCACAACAGCTCCCAGTTGCTGCCATCTTCCGGGTTGTTGGTATGGTCGTGATCGATATGGTGAACCGTGAGTTCACGCAGATTGGAATAGACAAACTCGCGCGAGCAGCGTCCACACACCCAGGGATAAATTTTTAATGCTTTTTCGCGATAGCCGCTTTCCAGCCGCGCGTAGTTTTTGGGGATCAAAGCCATTGCCGGTTTTACCTGCCATGAAAAGAGTGGGGAAGAGTATATCCCATAACGTTGCGTCGTGACGAACCCGTCAGTTATGTCAATTTATTTGAACCATTCCGTTAAATAAACGGCATTTATTCTTACCGGGTAATGCGTAAAGTGGACAGAACGCAACGTATTATCAGGACACAGGGTTATGAAAAAGATCGGATTTTTATCCTTTGGTCACTGGACGCCTTCACCGCAGTCCGGCACGCGCTCGGCGGCCGATACGCTGCTGCAGTCCATCGATTTAGCCGTGGCGGCTGAAGAGCTGGGGGCAGACGGCGCGTATTTCCGCGTGCACCACTTCGCCCGACAGCTTAGCTCGCCGTTCCCTCTGCTGGCCGCTATAGGGGCAAAAACAAAAACCATCGAAATTGGTACCGGCGTAATCGACATGCGCTATGAAAATCCGATGTACATGGCCGAAGATGCGGGCGCGGCGGATCTGATTTCCGGCGGTCGCCTGCAGCT
This sequence comes from Enterobacter sp. EC_64, assembly GCF_019584165.1. Classification (NCBI taxonomy): domain Bacteria; kingdom Pseudomonadati; phylum Pseudomonadota; class Gammaproteobacteria; order Enterobacterales; family Enterobacteriaceae; genus Enterobacter; species Enterobacter sp. EC_64. Next base: position 9,454 of record NZ_VDAS01000009.1, on the reverse strand, counting down.
GGGCATCAGCCGGGGCTCACCGGAGCAGGTTATTGATGGCTGGCGGCATTTCGGCTATGTCCCGCAGGAAGGGGAAAACGAGTCGGATATGGCGCGTCGTCATACCGAGGTGCTGCTTGATGTGCTGCGCGGGGAAGGGTTTGCCAAACCGAACCCACAGCCAATGTTCCCGAATCCTCCGGGGCTGCTGCGCCTGGAGCCGTATTCTGAAGGGCTGCGCGAGCGTATCTGGTGGGGCGCCGGTTCAAATGCGACGGCCGTATGGGCCGCAAAGCTGGGAATGAACCTGCAAAGCTCAACCCTGAAGGACGATGAAACCGGTGAGCCGTTCCATATTCAGCAGGCAAAACAGATCCGCGCGTACCGTCAGGCCTGGAAAGAGGCAGGGCACACGCGCGAGCCGCGGGTGTCGGTCAGCCGCAGTATTTTTGCGCTGATGGACGACCGCGACCGGATGTATTTCGGTGCCAGCCGCAACGACAGCGATAGCGTGGGTTATCTTGATGAGAAAACGCGCGCCATCTTCGGGCGCAGCTATGCCGCGGAGCCGGACAAGCTGGTTGAACAGCTGAAAAAGGACGAGGCGATTGCCGAGGCGGATACGCTCTTACTGACCGTACCGAACCAGCTGGGGGTGGATTATAATGCGCACGTGATTGAGTCTATTCTCAAACATGTCGCACCGGCAATGGGCTGGCGCGAGTAGTTCCGCTATCAGCCTTGAGATCGTAATGGAAAACCTGGCCCTCTGGTATCGCCGGTTTGGCGAGCCAGACTCTGTTCTGCAACCTGAAAACGCGCCGCTGGGCGCGCTTGCGCCCGGACAGCTCCGCGTGCGGATGCTGTTTTCTCCGGTCAACGCGTCCGATCTTATCCCCATCACCGGCGCCTATCGCCACAGAACACCCTTACCGGCGGTCGCGGGGTATGAAGGTGTCGGGGTTGTCACCGGGGCGCCCGCCTCGTTTAAGCATCTGGTGGGTAAGCGCGTCCTGCCGCTGCGCGGTCAGGGCACCTGGCAGCGCTATGTGGACTGCCCGGCAGAGTATGCGATACCCGTTCCGGACGCTGTCGACTCGCGCCTGGCCGCGCGGGCCTACATCAACCCGCTGGCGGCGCAGATGATGCTGACCCGCTACCCGCCGCGCGGAAAGCGGGTCTTGCTCACGGCTGCAGGATCCGATTGCGCCATCCTGCTGGGGCAGTGGGCGCGTCAGGCGGGGGCGGAAGCGGTGTTCGGCATTCACCGTTCCGCCGTGCATGCTGAACGGCTGGAGGCGATGGGGATCACGCCTGTCGCGCAGCATGACGCGCACAGAATCGGCGCCGTCGCCGCACGCAGCGATATCGTCTACGATGCCACCGGCGGGCCGCTTGCGGAAGCGATCCTCAGCGTCATGCCCGAGCCGGGCATGTTTGTTTGCTACGGGCTGCTGTCCGGGCAAGCCTTCACACAGCGGCGGCCTGCGCCGCGCGTGGCGTGGTTCCATATCCGAAACGGTCTGGATGCGCTCAGCGTTGAGGCGTGGCGCGCAGAGTTCGAGCGCATCTGGCTGAGGTTGCCCGGCAGTGAGTACAGCGACGTTACGGTGTACCCGCTGGCGGAGTGGCGAAGGGCGCTAAGCGCTTATCGTGAAGGTGGAAGGACCCGCAAGCCCCTCCTGTCGATGGCGGAATGACGGCTATTTATGACTCATATCGCTCAGCAGCACGGCGATACTTTGCCCGCCCGCCGTCTGCTCCAGACCAATCTTGACGATGATGGTGAGTGGAACGGAGAGCAGCATCCCGACGGGCCCGAGCAGCCAGCCCCAGAATATCAGGGACAAAAAGACCACCAGCGTGGACAGCCCCAGGCCCCGGCCCATCATGCGCGGTTCCAGTATGTTACCGAACACCAGATTGATGACCAGGTATCCGGCCAGCAGGATCAGCGCGTCATAAAGCCCGCTGAAAACCAGCACCTGAAGGATAGGGGGGATCGCCGCCAGCACGGAGCCGATGTTGGGAATGTAGTTAAGCGCAAACGCCAGTAACCCCCAGACGAACGCAAAGCGGACGTCCAGCGCCAGAAGCATCACCCAGACGATAACGCCCGTCACCAGGCTAATGGCCGTTTTCAGCACCAGATAGCGGGAGACGCTGTCCAGCGCGCGTTGGATCGCCCCCATTCCTTCAACCGGACGGACCATGATCTGCTGCAGCTTTGCCGGCAGCTGGGGCACCTCCAGCAGCATAAATACCACCGTTAAGAACAGCAGGAAAATAGAGGTCATGGCGTTGGAAAGCTGCGTCAGCAGGCTGGTGACGATCGTCATCGCCGCATTGGGGTCGATATATTTCAGGAGTTCCTCAACCGAGATTTCGATCCCCGCGCGCTGCAGCCAGGGCTCCAGCTGCAGCAGGGGGATCGCCAGCGAAGAGCGATATTTCGGCAGCGTTCGCGCCAGTTCATTGAGCGAGGTGCCCAGATAAGCGACCAGCAGCACCATCGCCACAATAATGATGCTGATAAGCAGCGTGATGGCCAGCACGCGCGGGACGCGCAGCCGCGTCATGCGCTGCACCAGCGGGTTGAGGATCACCGCAATAAACAGGGCCAGAATAAAGGGCACAATAATGTCGGCGGCAAAGCGCACGCCTGTCAATATGATCACCAGCATGCCCAGCATGATGACAATCTTTAACCCGTTCAGGGTAATGATGGGTTTAGCCATGGTGACTCCGCAATTTTCGTTATTTTTATAATAAAGGCGAAAGGCGTTGCAATAAACTAACCAAAATCAAACGGGGTGGGTAAAGAATTGCAAAGACTTTGAGTAAAATCCTGGCTTATGGTACAAATTCGGTGTGTTTAACTACCGAGGACAATTTTCATCCGCAAAGACGAGAAGCAACAACGCGGATAATTGTAATTTTATGGACAATATGTTCAGGACGTACTCTTCAAACAATACTGCTGTATACTCCACCTCTTTCTGCCTGCTTTCTGGTGAGCAACACTGGCGCACCGCACTCTAGTCATTTCTTCTGCCTGAGCTGGCGCTAAGCGCTTAGCTGACTGATTTCAATTCGTATTTTTGGGTTTGCTGCACGCAGCGGGCCACGATGGATTATATTCTCAAGCAGGAGAAAAACATGTTTTACTGGATTTTATTAGCACTGGCTATTATTGCTGAAATTACCGGCACGCTGTCGATGAAGTGGGCAAGCGTCAGCGATGGCAATACTGGTTTTATTTTGATGCTGGTGATGATTTCGCTTTCTTATATTTTCCTCTCATTTGCGGTGAAAAAAATTGCGCTGGGCGTCGCGTATGCCCTGTGGGAAGGGATCGGTATTTTGTTGATTACGCTGTTCAGCGTTCTGATATTTGACGAAACATTAACAACAATGAAGGTCGCCGGATTAACGACGCTGGTCGCGGGTATTGTGCTGATTAAATCAGGTACCCGTAAGCCGTCTAAAGTGCAGAAGGAGCAGAACCATGCAACAGTTTGAGTGGGTTCATGCGGCCTGGCTGGGGTTCGCCATCGTGCTGGAAATTCTGGCGAACGTTCTGCTGAAATTCTCCGATGGTTTTCGCCGTAAGCTCTACGGCCTGATGTCGATTGCCGCGGTTCTGGGCGCGTTCAGCGCGCTGTCCCAGGCGGTAAAAGGGATTGACCTGTCGGTGGCCTATGCGCTGTGGGGCGGTTTTGGTATCGCCGCCACGCTGGCCGCAGGCTGGGTGCTCTTCGGTCAGCGTTTAAATAACAAGGGCTGGATGGGACTCATCTTGCTGCTTGCCGGTATGATTATGATAAAACTCGCCTGACGCTCATAAAGCCATCCTTTACAGGCAGCGAAATTCGCTGCCTGTATTACGCTTAGAAAAGCAAAACCCTGAAGAGGATGGCGGATGTATCGCACATTAAGCTGGCGCAATATTCCCACCGCGAGAACGTTGTTTGCCATGGTCTTTATGGCGGGCATCGGCTTAATCATCTCCGTCGTCGCACTCCTCTATCTTTCCCTGCATCTTATCAGCACCAAAACCAATGAAATTGATGAACACCGCGCGGCGCTTTCCGTACAGGGGGCCATTCAGACATCGGTCAACCGCGTCTCCTCGCTGGTGCTGGATAACGCCGTCTGGGACGATGCGGTGCGGGAGGCCTACCGTCCCACGCTCGATACCGACTGGTTGTATAACACCTGGGGCGCCGGCTTTAAAATCAACAACCTCTATGATGGCACCTTCGTGCTTGATGAGCATTTCAACGTCATCTGGGGATCGTTTCAAAGTCAGCCATTTCAGGAGACGAATCTCGATTTTTTCGGTAAGGGGCTGAAGGCGCTTATTGCTCAGCACGCGCGCGCCCTGTCAGGGGATAAAAATATCTATGCCGGGATCAGCAAAACGCGAAGCGGCGTCGCCTTTGTGGGCATTGGGCTGATTCGCCCGATGGTCGGAAGATTACAGGTTACCGACGGAACGCGCCGCTATCTGGTAATCACCCGTCATCTGAACGCCAGAATTTTATCCGACCTGGGGTCGACCTTTCAGATCGATAACCTGCACTTTACGCCGGATAAAATTAACGAGCTGAGTATGCCGCTGCGCAGCTCGGCAGGGGAGCTGCTGGGCTATCTTAACTGGCAGGCACGGCTTCCGGGAGCGCAGGCCGCCCGGGCGGCATCCTCTGATATCACCCAGATTGTCGTGCTGGCATCGGCCCTGATCCTGCTCTTTATTCTGGTGAGCGGCACGGTGCGGATCGCCAACGCGCTGGGGATGGCGGTGGTCGCCGAAGGGGTCGAAACCGAAAGACAAATGAAACTGCTGCGGCTGGCTGGCTGCGATCAACTGCAGGGTTTCTGGTTCAGCCAGCCGATGCCGATTGAGTCAATCAGGGCATTACATCAGGTCAGACGATGCTGATTTACTGCTGCGCCAGCGCTTCCAGCTTGTCGCGAAAACCGGTCACGGACAAGGCCCGGTTATCGGCCCGCCAGCGATCTTTCGCCGCCGGTGCAGAGCTCTGCACGCCAATCAACTGCCAGCCGTTATCTGTTTTCAGCATCAGCGGTGAACCACTGTCGCCCGGCAACGTATCACACTGGTGCGAGAGTACGCTGGTTTGCGCCCAGCCCGTCACAATACAGTCGGTGTGGGTGTAAAGGGTATCCAGATGGTCGACAGGATAGCCGGACTGCGTCACCTTCCGGTCGGCGGCTTTCAGCGCGGCGGTGAGTGCGTCTTTATCGCCGTCAAATAACGGCAGCGGCGTAATGCCGGAAGGGGGGTAGCGTAAAACGATCAGGCCAAAGTCCCATGAGGCGGCCGCCGGTGGCACGATCCAGCCGTCACCATCCGGTTTCAGGCGTTTGCCGAGAGACGGATCGACCCGGCCTTCAATGCCGTGGATTTCATAGCGCCAGGTCCCTTTTTGCGACACAAACCGCAAGGCCACCGCTTTATCCGGCTTGCCGTTTGGCGGCGTTAACAGACAGTGACCTGCCGTCAGGGCAAGCTGAGGGGTGATCAACGTCGCAGTACATAAGTTACCGCTGGCGGTTTCCAGTTGACCTATAGCATCCCAGGGCGCCTGGGTGGGATCGGCGACGCGCGTACGGTCGTCATGATTGAAAAAAAGCGTCTTTAGCTCTTTCGCGCTAATGGTGTCATCACCGCCATCATCCGCATGTGAGAATCCAGAAAAAAGACCAAACGTTCCCAGTAACAACACAACAGATTTACGCATATCTCACTCTGGTGGGGGTAATTATGATTATTAAAAGTGAACCCTATGAAAATACTATAGACGGGACAGCGCTAAAGTGGGAGTAAAATCAGCGTGCTACATTCAGGAAAGATAAAAATGGCTGGCGATGAGCGCGCATAAAATAAGCAGGATCAGAATCAGCTCAAACCGATAGCGCCGCAGCATACGCCCTCCGGATAAAAAAAACGGCGCGGAACCTGTTCCGGTTCAGCGCCGGTTTACCAACGTGCCCCGAAGGGCACGGTTTAGCTTGTACTCTTACGCAGCTGGCTGTGCAGCTGGTTTAGCAGCTTCGTGTTTTACTGCTTTTTTGTGATGCTTTTTAGCAGCCTGGGCTTTCTGCTCTACAGCCGGTTTGGTCGCTTTTTTGTGGTGCTTTTTAGCAGCCTGGGCTTTCTGCTCTGCAGCTGGTTTGGTCGCTTTTTTGTGGTGCTTTTTAGCGGCCTGGGCTTTTTGCTCTGCAGCCGGTTTAGCGGCTTTATGATGTTTCTTGTGATGGACAGTTTTTGCTGGCGCCGCGGTGGTCGTTGCAGCAGGTGCCGCAGCAGCCGGTGCAGCAGTCGTTTCAGCAGCGAACGCAGCAGAAGACAGACCCATAGCAGCGGCAACAACCAGAGCTAATACTTTTTTCATGTTCATACCCTCGAATTTGGTTTTTCATTTAACCCCACTGCGGGGCTGTTGAAATAACTATATCCCTGTAAATTCGGGGTTTCCGTGAGTGATTGGTATCGGCGTGTAACGGAATGTACAGAGGGGAGAAAAGTGTACGAACAGACCAAACGCCGCTGCTCGTACAGGTCTCTGTTATCTTTTCAGTGTGGCCAGAATAGCCGCCGGAGACTGACTGCCTATAATCGACCGTGATTCAGGCTCAATAACCACCATTACCGGGGTGACGCTAATGCCCAAACGTTCTGCCAGTGCAGATTGCCGCGCGATCAGATCGGAGCACGCTGTCGTGGTGTCGTTATTCGGTAAAAATCCCGCCATCGCTTGTTGCAGGCTTTTGACCTTATCGGCTGAACACCAGACGCGCCCCATATCTTCAATTACCGAGTCGCGAATGGCGCTGGGCGCAACGGTCAGAAACGACATCGTCAAACCGGCATCCGTATATTGCTTAACGTTTTTCACTACATTGCTGCAGTAAATGCACTGATTATCAATAAACACCAGCAGCTTATATTTTTCAGCGGGAGCCTGAAACGTGATGGGCTGGAGGTCTGCAAGAGAGCGGGTAATATCGTTGAACGCGTCTTGCGGGGTATTATCCGTGGCTGCGAAAGTACTTAAACTGGTCGCACACAGAATCGCTAACACCGTTTTCATTATGCCTTTCATCATTGATCCCTTTATTTTTTTAATCCTGGCCTGATAGCAGTCTAATTGTGTCGGAAGGACACGCATTCATACACCCGGCGCAATCATGGCAATATGTGCTAAATCATATTCTTATTGAAAAGGGTGAGAAGAGTGCCGGAGCAGGCTCCGGCAGAGGGATTAAAGATAACGGGAGGTCAGATGCTCGCGGAAGTAACGGATATTCAGATCTTCACCCGTCGCCTGGGTGATTAACTGCGACGTGCTGAAGCGACTGCCGTGCTGCCAGATGTTCTGACGCAGCCACTCAAAGAGTGCGGAAAAATCGCCCTCAGCGATGGAGGCCTGCAGACCCGGAAGCGCCGTTTTGGCCGCATGGAACAGCTGCGCGGCATACATGGCCCCCAGCGTATAGGATGGGAAGTAGCCAAAACCGCCGTCGGTCCAGTGGATATCCTGCATGCAGCCGTTGCGGTAGTTATCTTTGGTGGATAACCCGAGCCAGGCCTGCATTTTCTCGTCCCACAGGGCAGGGATATCGTCCACTTCGATCTCGCCGTTGATCAGCGCGCGCTCAATCTCATAGCGCAGCACCACGTGCGCCGGGTAGCTCACTTCGTCCGCATCGACGCGGATATAGCCCGGCTTCACGCGCTGGTTCCAGGCAATAAAATTCTCTTCGCTGAACGCCGCCTGGCTGCCAAAGCGGGCGTGCACCGCAGGGAGAAGATGCTTGAGGAAGGCTTCACTGCGTCCCAGCTGCATCTCAAAGAACAGGCTCTGGGATTCGTGGATCGCGGTTGAGCGGGCGAGGGCAATCGGCTGTCCTGCCCATGCGCGCGGCAGGTTTTGTTCGTAGCGCGCGTGTCCGGTTTCGTGGATCACGCCAAACAGCGCGCTGAGCAGTTCATCCTCGTCGTAGCGCGTGGTGATGCGCACGTCTTCCGGTACGCCGCCGCAGAACGGGTGCGCACTCACGTCGAGGCGACCGCCGTTAAAATCGAAGCCGAGCATTTTCATGGCTTCCAGGCCCAGTTCGCGCTGTGTTGCGGTCGGGAACGGGCCCTGAGGAGGAACAAACGAACGTTGCGCCTGCTTTTCCACGACGTTTGCCAGCAGGTCCGGCAGCCAGGATTTCATATCGCCGAACAGAACGTCCAGACGGGCGCTGGTCATGTCGGGCTCAAAAATATCCAGCAGCGCGTCGTACGGCGTACAGCCTTTGGCTTCCGCCCGCAGGCGCGCCTCTTCACGGCTGAGTTTGACCACCTCTTTCAGGTTGGCGGAAAAACCCTGCCAGTCGTTAGCGGGGCGCTGCGTGCGCCAGGCGTGCTCGCACCTGCTGCCCGCCAGGGATTTGGCTTCCACCAGCGATTCCGGCAGCAGGGTTGCCTGCTGGTAGTGGCGCGTCATTTCGCGCAGGTTGGCCTGTTCGACGTCATTCAGATCTTCACCTGCCGCCGCCGCTAACAGGTCGCCGACTTTTTTATCGGTCAGGATCTGGTGCTGCAGGACGCTCATCTCCGCCAGCGCCTCTCCGCGCGCGGCGCTGCCGCCGGGCGGCATCATGGTGAACATGTCCCAGCTAGCGATGGAGGTAAGGTGCGAGAAGCGGGAGAGACGCTGGAATGTCGAAGCAAGCTTCTGATACGCAAGTGATTTTTCCATTTCTTAATTCTCGTTCTAGTTGGGAGTGTTAAGGAGCATTAAGTGAGTAGTATCAAAATTCCTAGACAAATCCAATACGTTTCCTATACCGAAAAGAATGGTTATGCGTGGGAGAAGAGGATAGCTGGAAAGCTGTTGTGGGTGAGCTTGAAGACCAAAGATGTGAACGTTGCTCAGAGGAGGTCTGTAGCCTTGAGTGTACGTTACATCCAGTTGAAGCCGTTCAACCTCACTCTGGAAGCACTGAGAGAAACACTGAGAGCGTACAGGGATGGTTTAGCTGATCAAGCAATGTTAGATGTTTTAGGCGTACAGAATTGTACGGTTAGCCAATCTCAAAATATTGAACTTGATATTAAAGAGGAAACTACAGCTCCTAATCATCTTATCTCTGACGTTCTGGAAGAGTGGTTAGCTGACATGAGAACAGAATGGAAGCCACGTACTGAGAAGCTTAACAGTAAGGGTGTAGAGCTGTTTATGGAATGGGCTGTTAAGCAGCATGTACGCTACGTAGAGGACGTTAATAAGCAAGTGGTATCAGATTATAAGGAATGGCTGTTAACCCGCTATGAGGCTCCTAGGGAAGGTGCGAATAAGCGGGGAAATTCTTCTCGGCTGACTCAGTCATTTCATTTCTTCATGTTTGAGCCGATTTTTTCTCCCGTAAATGCCTTGAATCAGCCTATTTAGAC
>NZ_VDAS01000089.1:0-253 GCF_019584165.1 Enterobacter sp. EC_64 | reverse complement strand
CAGACCGCCTGCGTGCGCTTTACGCCCAGTAATTCCGATTAACGCTTGCACCCTCCGTATTACCGCGGCTGCTGGCACGGAGTTAGCCGGTGCTTCTTCTGCGGGTAACGTCAATTGCTGAGGTTATTAACCTCAACACCTTCCTCCCCGCTGAAAGTACTTTACAACCCGAAGGCCTTCTTCATACACGCGGCATGGCTGCATCAGGCTTGCGCCCATTGTGCAATATTCCCCACTGCTGCCTCCCGTAGGA
>NZ_VDAS01000088.1:0-255 GCF_019584165.1 Enterobacter sp. EC_64 | reverse complement strand
CCTGTGTCGGTTTGGGGTACGATTTAATGTTACCTGATGCTTAGAGGCTTTTCCTGGAAGCAGGGCATTTGTTACTTCAGCACCGTAGTGCCTCGTCATCACACCTCAGCGTTAATAAACGACCGGATTTACCTAATCGTTCCGCCTACATGCTTAAACCGGGACAACCGTCGCCCGGCTAACATAGCCTTCTCCGTCCCCCCTTCGCAGTAACACCAAGTACAGGAATATTAACCTGTTTCCCATCGACTACGC
>NZ_VDAS01000087.1:0-290 GCF_019584165.1 Enterobacter sp. EC_64 | reverse complement strand
TCCGGAGCGCATCCCAGAGGGACATCATGAGCCATCAACTCACCTTCGCCGATAGTGAATTCAGCACTAAGCGCCGTCAGACCCGAAAAGAGATTTTCCTCTCCCGCATGGAGCATATTCTGCCATGGCAGAATATGACCGCTGTCATCGAGCCGTTTTATCCGGGGTCGTCTCAGAAAACGGAATCTATGGTCACTCCCGTTTTTGCAACACCGATTTTGACGACAAGTTGGCTTGCTTGAATCTATCCGGCGTCTGAATGGGATTTTATTCCCGCGCCTTGATGAGTT
>NZ_VDAS01000086.1:0-300 GCF_019584165.1 Enterobacter sp. EC_64 | reverse complement strand
CAACTTACTGATTTAGTGTATGATGGTGTTTTTGAGGTGCTCCAGTGGCTTCTGTTTCTATCAGCTGTCCCTCCTGTTCAGCTACTGACGGGGTGGTGCGTAACGGCAAAAGCACTGCCGGACATCAGCGCTATCTCTGCTCTCACTGCCGTAAAACATGGCAACTGCAGTTCACTTACACCGCTTCTCAACCCGGTACGCACCAGAAAATCATTGATATGGCCATGAATGGCGTTGGATGCCGGGCAACCGCCCGCATTATGGGCGTTGGCCTCAACACGATTTTACGTCACTTAAAAA
>NZ_VDAS01000085.1:0-353 GCF_019584165.1 Enterobacter sp. EC_64 | reverse complement strand
AGCGCGGTGGTCCCACCTGACCCCATGCCGAACTCAGAAGTGAAACGCCGTAGCGCCGATGGTAGTGTGGGGTCTCCCCATGTGAGAGTAGGGAACTGCCAGGCATCAAATTTAGCGTGCTGATATGGCTCAGTTGGTAGAGCGCACCCTTGGTAAGGGTGAGGTCCCCAGTTCGACTCTGGGTATCAGCACCACTTTATACTTAGGTTAAAGTTCGGCAAGAAGTAAAAGAATTTGTCTGGCGGCTTTAGCGCGGTGGTCCCACCTGACCCCATGCCGAACTCAGAAGTGAAACGCCGTAGCGCCGATGGTAGTGTGGGGTCTCCCCATGTGAGAGTAGGAAACTGCCAGAC
>NZ_VDAS01000084.1:0-386 GCF_019584165.1 Enterobacter sp. EC_64 | reverse complement strand
TACGATACTTTTACAGTATCGATGGTATGCGAAGGTGGCGGAATTGGTAGACGCGCTAGCTTCAGGTGTTAGTGTCCTTACGGATGTGGGGGTTCGAGTCCCCCCCCTCGCACCATAAATCACGATGATATTGCTCGCACTGGGCGAAGGTGGCGGAATTGGTAGACGCGCTAGCTTCAGGTGTTAGTGTCCTTACGGATGTGGGGGTTCGAGTCCCCCCCCTCGCACCAACGAGGCGATATCAACATAGCAATAAAGAGTAAGATGACTGTGCGAAGGTGGCGGAATTGGTAGACGCGCTAGCTTCAGGTGTTAGTGTCCTTACGGATGTGGGGGTTCGAGTCCCCCCCCTCGCACCAATTATCTTACAACCCCTCTGAATTTCT
>NZ_VDAS01000083.1:0-413 GCF_019584165.1 Enterobacter sp. EC_64 | reverse complement strand
TTCATGACTGGGGTGAAGTCGTAACAAGGTAACCGTAGGGGAACCTGCGGTTGGATCACCTCCTTACCTTAAAGAACCTGCCTTTGTAGTGCTCACACAGATTGTCTGATGAAAAGTAAATAGCAAGGCGTCTTGCGATTGAGACTTCAGTGTCCCCTTCGTCTAGAGGCCCAGGACACCGCCCTTTCACGGCGGTAACAGGGGTTCGAATCCCCTAGGGGACGCCACTTGCTGGTTCGTGAGTGAAAGTCACCTGCCTTAATATCTCAAAACTCATCTTCGGGTGACGTTTGAGATATTTGCTCTTTAAAAATCTGGATCAAGCTGAAAATTGAAACGACACATCTTAATGGTGTGTTCGAGTCTCTCAAATTTTCGCAATCAGAAGTGAAACATCTTCGGGTTGTGAGGTT
>NZ_VDAS01000082.1:0-418 GCF_019584165.1 Enterobacter sp. EC_64 | reverse complement strand
AGTGCTCACACAGATTGTCTGATGAAAAACAGCAGTAAAAATCTCTGCAGGCTTGTAGCTCAGGTGGTTAGAGCGCACCCCTGATAAGGGTGAGGTCGGTGGTTCAAGTCCACTCAGGCCTACCAAACTCCTTTTAAAGGATGAGCGGTACAGAGATTGCAAAACGATGGGGCTATAGCTCAGCTGGGAGAGCGCCTGCTTTGCACGCAGGAGGTCTGCGGTTCGATCCCGCATAGCTCCACCATCTTTTACTGCGAACCCAAGAAAACTTCAGAGTGAACCTGAAAAGGTGCACTGCGAAGTTTTGCTCTTTAAAAATCTGGATCAAGCTGAAAATTGAAACGACACATCTTAATGGTGTGTTCGAGTCTCTCAAATTTTCGCAATCAGAAGTGAAACATCTTCGGGTTGTGAGGTT
>NZ_VDAS01000081.1:0-431 GCF_019584165.1 Enterobacter sp. EC_64 | reverse complement strand
TGAAAATCACCCGCATAGTGCGCTGGGATATCACTCTCCGAGAGAATACCGGCGGCAGCGGGCATCGTTAACTTAAGATACAAAAGCTGTCCGGAAATGGCGGGTCAAGATCACGCTTAACGTGGCGGCAGACCAGTATCACAGCATGCTGCGAAGAACATTTTCACTAATACGCTTTTTTTATCTGACTTAAGCTAAATCCCAGGTTGCTAACGGCGAAACAACAAACCCGTGAAGTTTCCGAGGAAAAACGTTTGTGCCAATGCTATAAGTCTAGGGAAGGTGCGAACAAGTCCCTGATATGAGATCATGTTTATCATCTGGAGCCATGGAACAGGGTTCATCATGAGTCATCAACTTACCTTCGCCGACAGTGAATTCAGCAGTAAGCGCCGTCAGACCAGAAAAGAGATTTTCTTGTCCCGCATGGA
>NZ_VDAS01000080.1:0-548 GCF_019584165.1 Enterobacter sp. EC_64 | reverse complement strand
GTCACCACCGCGGCCAACGAGCATGACCTCAATCAGCTGGGTAATCTGCTGCATGGAGAGGAGCAATTTGTCTCAGCCGATGCCGGCTACCAAGGGGCGCCACAGCGCGAGGAGCTGGCCGAGGTGGATGTGGACTGGCTGATCGCCGAGCGCCCCGGCAAGGTAAGAACCTTGAAACAGCATCCACGCAAGAACAAAACGGCCATCAACATCGAATACATGAAAGCCAGCATCCGGGCCAGGGTGGAGCACCCGTTTCGCATCATCAAGCGACAGTTCGGCTTCGTGAAAGCCAGATACAAGGGGTTGCTGAAAAACGATAACCAACTGGCGATGTTATTCACGCTGGCCAACCTGTTTCGGGCGGACCAAATGATACGTCAGTGGGAGAGATCTCACTAAAAACTGGGGATAACGCCTTAAATGGCGAAGAAACGGTCTAAATAGGCTGATTCAAGGCATTTACGGGAGAAAAAATCGGCTCAAACATGAAGAAATGAAATGACTGAGTCAGCCGAGAAGAATTTCCCCGCTTATTCGCACCTTCC
>NZ_VDAS01000008.1:0-189820 GCF_019584165.1 Enterobacter sp. EC_64 | reverse complement strand
AACGGTCTAAATAGGCTGATTCAAGGCATTTACGGGAGAAAAAATCGGCTCAAACATGAAGAAATGAAATGACTGAGTCAGCCGAGAAGAATTTCCCCGCTTATTCGCACCTTCCTTAGTCCTGCATCTGATACAGAATGGATTAAAGGACCGTTTTTCGCTCATAGCTGTCTCTCTTAAAGGTTTTCCATATAATAAAACGCATTCATTAACTCATCTTCTGTGAGTGGCGATATCAGACTTGCGCCTGTATCACTCTCAACCTTCATCAGTAGCTCGCTGCGGGTGATTCCCAATCTATTCGCTACGTGGTTTGCGCAACTCCGTGCGTGTGATGCTCTATGCGCAAGAGGAGCTTCTATGTCTAAGACTTTTCTTTTTGATGATGAATGTGACATTGATTCCTCCTTTAATCGAAATTGCTGTCCAATCAGGCATGATGCGATAAGAAAAAAACTGATGTTTCTTGCGAGCTTCTACCTGAAGGGGAAAGAGCGCCTCAAATAAAACTTCGTAAACCATAATAGCTGAAGTTGGTGATCGTGTCCGCTCTTCAAACATAACGGCCGTTGCCGACCAAATTCTCTGATTTCATGCTCATGTTATCGGTTTAGCGTCCGATAAATAATGTAAACTAGCGTAGTTTGAATGAGGGAAAAGGATGAGGGAACTAGCTGAATTAATTGATAAAAAGAGATCTGGCTGGCATTCAGTGAAACAATGGCTGCAAGAAGCAAGCAATAGCTATGAAGTCTTACCTTGTAACCTTGCGCAAGCTCGCGCTGATTTACATCAGCTTCAGATAACTACTTTCTCTCCGCTTGGGGCAATTTCATATGAAACGGGAGGAATACTCATTGATAATGGTTGGTTACGAATTTTAGGCTCAGGTCACACCAGACTGTCAAGAAGTCTGGCTTCATGGACGCAATTGGTAACTGCTGGTCAGACATTTCAGGCATTATTAATTGCTGATGATGCATCTGGAGGTTTTTTTGCACTTAACGGGGGAGAATTAGGTAAAGATCTCGGTGGGATATATTACTTTGCTCCCGATACTCTTGAATGGGAGAGCCTCGATACCCACTATTCAGGTTTTCTGCATTGGGCACTTTGCGGAGATTTGGATTTATTCTATAAAAATGTACGCTGGACGGGTTGGCGCGAAGAGATGGCTTTAATGAATTGTAATCTCGTTTATTCTTTCTATCCTTTTCTCTGGACCGAACAGCAGTTGTCTGTAGAAAAGCGTTCGCGAGTTACGATACCTGTTGAAAAGCACTGGGCACTTTGCCTGGATTTACAACATCAATTAACCAACATGCAGAGCGACGATTTGCTTCCTCCTTGATTAACCAACGTGATAAATGTTTAGAGAATAAGCTAATTTTTATATAAATGATTTTTATTGAATGAGTAAGTTGATTTAAACCGAAACGGAACGAGAAATGGAAAAAATAACGTGCATGCTTTTTATTACTTTGATGTTAACTTCTTGCGCTGTCAAGAAAAACAACCAAAGTGATATAAGTCCTGAACTGCAAAATAAAATGGGAGTTATGTATGCGAAAGGGCTAGGTGTTGAGGTGGATTACCATAAAGCTTTTGAATTTTACATGAAATCAGCTCTTCGAAATTATGCTCAAGCCCAAAATAATGTGGCATTTTGTTATGTTTCTGGACAAGGGGTTAAAAAAGATTATTCAAAAGCGATGGAGTGGTATTTAAAAGCCGCACAACAAAACCATGCTGAAGCTCAAAATAACATTGGCGTCATGTATGAAAAAGCAGAGGGTATACCGCAAGATTATGCTCAGGCTATGACGTGGTATCTTAAAGCGGCCAGTAACGGTAATGCCAATGCTAAAAAAAATATTGGAAATCTTTATTACTATGGGAAAGGAGTGCCGCAAGATTATGCAAAAGCTATGGAGTGGTATGAAAGCATTAAAAACACTGATATTTACTTACCAGAGTGATAAGCCTCCCCATGCAGTTTGCCTGGATGGATATAGTTTCAGTTATTGAGGTATGTCTTTTCTTTGCTTAAAGCGGACCTTGCCCGCTTTTCTACCCTTTCCCTATCATGAGCGGAGGGTGATAGCCTCCGCTCAGTTTTGATGCCGGGACGTTGAACAATAGAGCTCTGCATGCACAGGCATCAAATGATGAAGCCACACGTGCTTTTATCTGATAAACGTTCTTTTTACGCGAACAGATGTTATGAAATAAGGAATCCAAATCAAAGCTGTTATCACGTTTCTAAAAATTGGCACAAGTTCATTATAGCCAATTTCAGCGCCAGGAATTAATATGTAAAGCAAGTAGGTATTAAATGACATTGTCGTCACGATTGATATTAAAAACAAAATATAAAGCTTTGGTAGCGATTTCTTCTTTTTTAGGAAAAATGAAAGAACGGTGACTGTAAAAAGAAATTCGCCTATATAAATAACCAGGGAAAGCATGAAGAAGATTTTTGCATTTGCATTCAAATGCGAATAGTTTTCTATCGTAAATTTAAATGCATCTGTCATTGCAAAAAGATAGGAAGCAGCAGTAACCACTAATCCTATAAGGGGTAAAAAAAGAAAACCTCCAATTTTCCTGAAACTTTTATCTTCACAACTGTCGCAAAACTCTCTGTCCTGAGGTATTTCGACCCCACACTTTATGCATCCCCATTCCATATATGGACCTTTGAAGTATTTTATAATTCACAATAGATTAAACGAAGTCTATTACAAACGCAACTGACTGATAAATAAGTATGCTGTGCAGGTAACTTTTTCGAGTAAATTTGTGTTAAGGGGGGATTCCCGCAGCATAGATATTCATTCTAAATCCCTACCAGGGACCGCTCTTTGCTAATAACGGTTCCTCAAACATTTCTTCCCGGTAGTTCTCGTCCGGAAACGGATATTTAAAGCGAAGTGCTAACGCTGAACGCCATAAGGTTATCTGTTGCACTTCAGTCCAGCTTCTCGATATTCAACCTAACCGCTTTCAGCGTTCTCCTGCGGATCCAGCCGCTGCCCGCCCGGATTATCAGCCAGTAAGCCGCCATCCTGAGCCGGGTGCTTCTGTCCGGGCAATAGACGAACGTTTCTGTATTGAGTTCATGCTGCCCTGGCGCCAATTCCGTTACCTGATAGCGTAGCAACAATGTCGCGCTGCCCGGCGTCACTGACGTCTGAAAAGCGCTGACATCCGGTACTTTTTCCAGACCAAAATCTGAACGCCAGAACTGTCCTCGCAAGCCATAGCAGAGCTCAGATGCTGAGTTTTTCAAAAGGGTAAAACTGTGCAGGCCAAAGTTGCCGATGGAGTTAGCCTGCTGATTACGCAGAAATTTCTGCGGTAATTGCCGTAAAAACATCAGCCGCCGAATGACGACATCTTGCCGGACGTCAAAGTTGGCAATCAACGGCAGAATATGTTCGGGATGCGCAGTATGAATGACCGTTCGGTGTTTTTCATGAAACTGGAACTGAGGTAAAAAAGCGGGGACATCCTGCCACTGAGCAAGCGCTTTGCGGGTTACGAATCCAGGATTCAGCATTTCTCTTCCTTGTCAT
Source organism: Enterobacter sp. EC_64 (assembly GCF_019584165.1). NCBI lineage: Bacteria > Pseudomonadati > Pseudomonadota > Gammaproteobacteria > Enterobacterales > Enterobacteriaceae > Enterobacter > Enterobacter sp. EC_64. The sequence continues at coordinate 186,242 of NZ_VDAS01000008.1, read as the reverse complement.
CCCTTGAGTGCAGCCAGAGTATCAGATGGCGTTCCGCAAGCAATTACCAGGAAAAGAGAGGGGTATCTGGCCGAAATCGTCCCCCGTCCGCAGCAGCAGAATTCCGGCCTTCCATCACCCGCCTCAGTGCGTCGCGATATACGGCTCCTTCACAAACTCCGCCAGCAGCCAGACCATATCATGCAGTAGCCCGGTGAGTTCTTTCGCCACGCTTGCAGGCAGTGTCCCGCCCATCACCGCCAGCGTTAACGCCAGAGCATAATCCACCTGCAACGCCGTCTCCTGCCAGCAGTCCGGCACGCAGGAAACGATCTTCTCCCCCGCGATGAGTCGTTCAACCAGATGTGGGGGCAGTTCCGTATCGCAGCGTTCACGCAGGCGTTTAAGCAGTGCCAGCAAGCGCTCGCAAAGTATAGAAAATGTCACGGGATCGTCAGTTTCCACCAGCACGCTCACGCAGCCGGCGCAGGTGTCAGCCAGTTCGAAGAGATCTGCGGAATCGCAAAGTTGAAGATCGATGAGGTGGTGAACAGCGCATTCTTCAGAGAGCGCATAAGAAAACTCAGGGACAGTAGCCATTTAGCATCCTCTTTAAGTAAAAATGTCACGTTATGCTAACGGGTTCCTACGCCCGGTTACGGATGGGCCGCAACGCAGGCACTTTACGGCGGTGAAAAAAGGATGGAAAGGGGATAACCCTGAATTACATAAGGTTGCTTGCAGGTTTGCGAGGCGGCTTCCAGAAGGGCATTGCCGGGTGGCGGCTACGCCTTACCCGGCCTACAAAAACCACCAACCAAACCGGCCGCTACCCCTCGCTCATCATCGCCAGAAACCGCTTCACCGTCCGCGAGCGTTCAAAGCGCCGCCAGCAGAGCGCGATATCGGTGTAAAGCTCCGGCGAGCTCAGCGCGTGGTAGGTGACATTCGGCGGAGAAATGGCCGCCATCGATTTCGGCACCAGCGCAAACCCGCCGCCGGCGGAAACCATGCTCAGGGAGGATGAAAGCTGTGACGACTGCAGCGCGTGCTGCACGTCGATCCCGGCCCGCTCGCAGCAGCCGTGAACCCGGTCGTACAGGCCGGGCGCGACCTCCTGCGGGAACAACACCACCGGCGTATCCCGAAGCTGCTCTAACGCCAGCGAATCGCACGCCGCCAGCGGATGGTCGCGATGCAGCGCCACCACCATCGGCTCCCGGTCGAGGATGGTTAACTCGAACGCCTTGCTGCTCTCGCACGGCAGGCGCACGAAGGCGATATCCAGTTCACCCTCCGCCAGCATCGTCGTCAGCGACGACATATTGGCTTCCACCTGGTGAACCTGCACCGCCATGTTCTGCACCTGAAACTGGCGAATCAGTGCGAAAATTTTGGGATGAAAAGCATCGGATCTGGTGATGCCAATCGACAGGTTACCGTTCAGCCCGCGCGCGATGCCGCGGGCTTTCTCCAGCGCGGCGTCGCTCAGCGCCAGGATCTTGCAGGCGTCCTCGTAGAAGGCTTCTCCCGCTTCGGTCAGCTCCACGCCCCGCGTCAGGCGCCTGAACAGCGGCGTGCCCACTTCCTCTTCGAGCCGTTTGATCTGCTGACTCAGAGGAGGCTGCGAAATACCCAGCGCTTCGGCCGCCCTGGTGAAGTGTCGCTCGCGTGCTACCGCGACAAAATACCGCAGATAACGAAGTTCCATATCTAAAACGTCTCAAACCAGCATGGTTTCTATATTGGAACTCTCTGCTGAATCGGGTCAACATTTATTTAACCTTTCTAAATAAAGTTGAAGAGGACGAGCATGATGGTGCATTCATCTGCCTGCGACTGTGAAGCTAGCTTGTGCGAGACCCTGCGCGGGTTCTCCGCCCAGCATCCTGACAGCGTGATCTATCAGACATCGCTAATGAGCGCCCTGCTAAGCGGCGTGTATGAAGGAGAGACCACCATCGCCGATCTGCTGGCACACGGTGATTTTGGTCTGGGCACCTTCAACGAGCTGGACGGCGAAATGATTGCCTTCAGCAGCCAGGTGTACCAGCTGCGCGCCGACGGCAGCGCCCGGGCCGCGAAGCCGGAGCAGAAAACGCCGTTCGCGGTGATGACCTGGTTCCAGCCGCAGTACCGTAAAACCTTCGACGCGCCGGTCAGCCGTCAGCAGATCCACGACGTCATCGACCAGCAGATCCCCTCCGATAACCTGTTCTGCGCGCTGCGCATTGACGGCAACTTCCGCCATGCCCACACCCGCACCGTACCGCGCCAGACGCCGCCGTACCGCGCGATGACCGACGTGCTGGACGACCAGCCGGTGTTCCGCTTTAACCAGCGCGAAGGGGTGCTGGTCGGGTTCCGCACGCCGCAGCATATGCAGGGGATCAACGTGGCGGGTTACCACGAACACTTCATCACCGACGACCGTCAGGGCGGGGGCCATCTGCTTGACTACCAGCTGGAGAGCGGCGTGCTCACCTTCGGTGAAATTCACAAGCTGATGATTGACCTGCCCGCCGACAGCGCCTTTTTACAGGCCAACCTTCACCCCAGCAATCTGGATGCGGCTATCCGTGCCGTCGAAAACTAACAGGAGAACTACCGTGAACAGTGAGAAACAGTCACGTCAGTGGGCGCACGGCGCCGATTTGGTTGTCGGCCAGCTGGAAGCGCAGGGCGTGAAGCAGGTGTTCGGGATCCCGGGGGCGAAAATCGACAAGGTCTTTGACTCTCTGCTGGACTCCTCCATTGAGATCATCCCGGTGCGCCACGAGGCGAACGCGGCGTTTATGGCGGCGGCGGTAGGGCGGTTGACCGGCAAGGCCGGGGTGGCGCTGGTCACTTCCGGGCCGGGCTGCTCGAACCTGATCACCGGCATTGCTACCGCCAACAGCGAAGGCGACCCGGTGGTGGCGCTGGGCGGGGCGGTGAAGCGGGCGGATAAAGCCAAGCTGGTGCACCAGAGCATGGACACCGTCGCCATGTTCAGCCCGGTCACCAAATACGCCGTGGAGGTGAGTGCGCCGGACGCGATTGCCGAGGTGGTATCGAATGCGTTTCGCGCCGCCGAGCACGGCAGGCCGGGGGGCGCGTTCGTCAGCCTGCCGCAGGATATTGTCGACCAGCCCGCTACGGGGGCGATTTTACCCGCCAGCGGTCCCGCGCTGATGGGCCCCGCACCGGAATCCGCTATCAATGACGTGGCGAAGCTTATCGAAAAGGCCAAAAACCCGGTCATCCTGCTGGGGCTGATGGCGAGCCAGCCCGCCAACAGCGCGGCGCTGCGCACGCTGCTGGAGAAAAGCCGTATTCCGGTCACCAGCACCTATCAGGCCGCCGGGGCGGTGAACCAGGAACACTTCACCCGCTTCGCCGGACGCGTCGGTCTGTTCAATAACCAGGCGGGCGACAGGCTGCTCCATCTGGCGGACCTGATTATCTGCATCGGCTACAGCCCGGTGGAGTACGAGCCGTCCATGTGGAACAGCGGCGACGCCACGCTGGTGCACATCGACGTGCTGCCTGCCTATGAAGAGCGTAACTACGTGCCGGATCTGGAGCTGGTGGGGGACATCGCCGAAACGCTGAATCAGCTCGCGAACCGTATCGATCACAAGCTGGAGCTGAGCCAGCGGGCCTCCGAAATTCTGGTCGACCGCCAGCATCAGCGCGATCTGCTCGATCGCCGCGGCGCCTCGCTCAACCAGTTCGCCCTGCATCCGCTGCGCATCGTGCGGGCCATGCAGGACATCGTGAATAACGATGTGACGCTCACCGTGGATATGGGCAGCTTCCACATCTGGATCGCCCGCTACCTCTACAGCTTCCGGGCGCGTCAGGTGATGATCTCCAACGGCCAGCAGACCATGGGCGTCGCGCTGCCGTGGGCCATTGGCGCGTGGCTGGTCAACCCGGGCCGCAAGGTGGTGTCGGTCTCCGGTGACGGCGGCTTCCTGCAGTCAAGCATGGAGCTGGAAACCGCGGTGCGCCTCAACGCTAACGTGCTGCACATCATCTGGGTGGATAACGGCTACAACATGGTTGCCATTCAGGAAGAGAAAAAATACCAGCGTCTTTCCGGCGTCGAGTTCGGCCCGGTCGATTTCAAAGTCTATGCCGACGCCTTTGGCGCGAAAGGCTTTGCCGTGGAGAGCGCCGACGCGCTCGAACCCACGCTGCGCGCGGCGATGGATGTGGATGGCCCGGCCGTGGTGGCCATTCCCGTCGACTACAGCGATAACCCGCTGCTGATGGGCCAGCTCCATCTCAGCCAGATTTTGTGACTCAACATAAGGACAGAGAAATGCAAAAAGTTGCTCTCGTAACAGGCTCAGGCCAGGGGATTGGTAAAGCAATTGCGCTTCGCCTGGTGAAGGATGGCTTTGCCGTCGCCATCGCCGACTATAACGCGGAAACGGCCAGAGCCGTGGCCGATGAAATTATCCGTAACGGCGGTAACGCCGTCGCCGTGAAGGTAGACGTTTCTGACCGCGAGCAGGTATTTGCGGCGGTGGAGAAAGCCCGCACCGCGCTGGGCGGTTTCCACGTGATCGTTAACAACGCCGGGGTTGCGCCGTCCACGCCAATCGAATCCATCACGCCGGAGATTGTCGACAAGGTCTACAACATCAACGTGAAAGGGGTGATCTGGGGCATTCAGGCCGCGATTGACGCGTTTCGTAAAGAAGGGCACGGCGGGAAAATCATCAACGCTTGTTCCCAGGCGGGCCACACCGGTAACCCGGAGCTGGCCGTCTACAGTTCCAGTAAATTCGCGGTGCGCGGCCTAACTCAGACCGCCGCGCGGGATCTTGCTCCGCTGGGGATCACCGTTAACGCCTACTGCCCGGGCATCGTGAAAACGCCGATGTGGGCGGAGATCGACCGTCAGGTCTCTGAGGCGGCGGGTAAACCGCTCGGCTACGGAACCGAGACTTTTGCCAAACGCATTACGCTTGGCCGCCTGTCCGAGCCGGAAGATGTCGCCGCCTGCGTCTCATACCTGGCAGGACCGGACTCTGACTACATGACAGGCCAGTCTCTGCTCATCGATGGTGGGATGGTGTTCAACTAAATTCTAATAAGCTCTGACATGAGTTTTCCCCTGCCCCCGTGCAGGGGCTTTTTTTTGTCTCCTCCGTCATTGTGCATTACACTGCGCGCTGCAAAACTTTAGTCATTACGATCTGACAGGCGGTAACAGCGATGAACGGTACAATCACAACGTGGTTTAAAGATAAAGGCTTTGGATTTATCAAAGATGAAAACGGCGACAACCGCTATTTTCATGTGATTAAGGTCGCGAACCCCGATCTGATTAAGAAAGATGCCGCGGTGACCTTCGAGCCTACCACCAACAACAAAGGCCTTTCCGCCTATGCGGTGAAGGTGATCCCCGAAAGCAAACATCTCTATATCGCAGGCGAGCGCGTAAAGCTCACCTCGATCAAATCCTTCGTGGTGTTCAGCGAAGAAGAGCCCGTTGATACCAAAATCGACAAAGAGAACGCGGTGCTGTCGGTGGGCCTGCTGATGAACAGCATCAAGCCAAAATCCGATAAAAAGCCGGGCGAAATGCGCACGGTGAAGAAGCTGGCGATCACCACCTTCCAGAATACGACGCTGATCTTCACCGAAGATGAGATCGACATCGATGCCACGGTGAAGCTGCTGAAGTAATTGTTTGCCGGGTGGCGGCACGCCTTACCCGGCCTACGAAAAACCATCAACGCGGCACGAAACGTAGGCCCGGTAAGCGCAGCGCCACCGGGCACCGCCGCACGCACTTAACCCATCCTGTGCTCGCCCCGTAACATCGCCTCACGGTCAAACACCTTCTGGATCTTCCCGTGCGCCATCAATGCCGCCCGGTCGGACATATGGGCAATCACGTCCGCGTCGTGGCTCACCAGCAGATACGTCATCTCATGCTCGGCCTTCAGGCGGTTAAGCAGGTTCAGGATTTCCGCCTGCACCGACATATCCAGCGCCGAGGTCGGCTCGTCCAGCAGCAGTAGCTGCGGGCGCAGCAGCAGCGCGCGGGCAATGGCAACGCGCTGACGCTGGCCGCCGGAAAGCTGGTGCGGATAGCGCCTGCCCGCGTCGGCGGAGAGCCCCACTTCGTGCAGCGCATTGGCCACCTTCTCCGCGACCTGCGTCTCGCCGCGAATGTTCAACGGCTCCGACAGCGTGCGAGAAATCGTGTGGTTGGGATGCAGCGACGCCCACGGATCCTGAAACACCATCTGCACGTTGCGGCGAAGCTCGCCTTCAAAGCGTCGCCCTGGCGTTAACGCTTCTCCCAGTAGCGCAATACTGCCGCGCCACTCGCGCTGCAGCCCCGCCAGCACGCGCAGAAGGGTCGATTTCCCGCAGCCGGATTCACCGATCAGGCTGAACGTCTCGCCTTTCTCAATGCTAAAGCTGGCGGCCGAAACCGCCGTTTTTTCCCCGAAGGCGACCTGCACCTGGTTAACCTCAACGATCGCCATCGCTGGCCTCCTTCCACGGCTGCGAACGGTCGAGCGTCGGCAGCATCTGCCCATAGGTATGGGCGTCTGGACGACATGTCCACAGGGTGCGCGTGTACGGATGCGTCGCCTGCGGGAGCCGGCTTGCCGCCATCTCATCGACCTTTTCGCCCTGATACATCACCAGCACGCGGTCGCAGTGCTCCGCCACCAGCGGCAGATCGTGGCTGATGAGCAGCATCGCCATCTGGCGTTCTTCGCACTGCTGCACCAGCAGCTCGAGGATCTGGTTGCGCAGGCGGGCGTCCAGCGCGGAGGTCGGTTCGTCGGCAATCAGCACCTGCGGGTTGTTGATCAGCGCCATCGCAATCATCACCCGCTGGCCCATGCCTCCGGAAAGTTCGCCGGGATAGCGTGACAGCACGTTCTCGCCCAGCCCGACGGCGCGGAGGATGTCGTAAATACGCGCCGCACGCTCCGGGCGCGGCAGGCGCTGATGCAGCGTGAGCGCCTCATCAAGCTGGGCGGCGACGCTTTTGACGGGGTTAAGGGCGTAGCGCGGGTCCTGCAGGACCATCGCAATGCCGTTACCGCGCAGCGCCTGCCAGCGACGGGCGTTCAGGGTCAGCAGATCGTTGCCAAGCACGTTGAGCCGGTTGGCGCTTACGATACCGGGTTTACGCACCAGACCCATCAGGGCGCGGGCGGACATGGACTTGCCGGAGCCGGATTCCCCCACCAGCGCCAGCCGCTCGTTGCCAAGCGTAAAGCTCAGGTTGTTGACCACGCGTGCGGCGGGGTAGTCGATATTCAGCGCATCGACGATGACGCGGTGTTCAGTCATGCTGTGGCTCCAGTACATCGCGCAGGCCATCGCCCAGCAGGTTAAACGCCAGGCTGGCAAACAGAATCGCTCCGCCCGGAATAGCGGCAATCCACCACTGGTCGAAAATCACCTGCATGCCGTCGGCAATCATCGCCCCCCATTCGGCCATGGGCGGCCGTGCGCCAAGGCCGAGGAAGCCGAGACCGGCGGCGGCCAGAATAATCCCCGCCAGATCCAGCGCCAGCCGCACAATCGCGGACGGCAGGCACAGGGGCAGAATATGGCCGACCAGCAGGCGCGGGCCGCGGATCCCCATCATCTCCGCGGCGGCCAGATAATCGCTGTGGCGCAGACGCTGAATCTCGCTCCGGGCCTGACGCGCGTAGGCCGGCCAGGTGGTTAAGGCCAGCGCCAGCGCGCCGTTGACCAGCCCCGGGCCGAGCATCGCCACAAACGCGAAGGCGAGGATCAGGCGCGGCATCGACATCACCACGTCGGTAAAGCGCATCAGGACTCGCTCCAGCCAGCCGCCGTAGTAGCCGGACAGGATCCCCACCAGCAGCCCGGCGGGCAGGGTAATGACCGTTACTAAGGCCACCAGCCCGAGCGCCGGACGGGTGCCGTAAATCAGGCGCGAGAGCAGATCCCGCCCGTAGCCGTCGGTGCCCAGCCAGTGCTGGTCGTTCGGTGCCTGCAGGCGCGCGGCGGCGTCCTGCCAGTTCGGATCAACCGGTGCCAGCCAGGGCGCGAACAGGGCAATAAACACCAGCAGCGCGAGGGCAATCAGCCCGCAAACGGCGGCAGGGGAGCGGCGCAGGCGGCGTAAGAAGAGATAAAACGGCATCAGCGCACCCTGGGATCGGTCGCCCGCACAAGCAGGTCGGTAAGGTTATTGATCAGCACAAAGCAGACGCCAATCAGCAGCGTGCCGCCCATGACCGCGGTGGTGTCTCCGGCGAACAGGGCGGTGGTGAGATAGCGTCCGATGCCCGGCCACGAGAAGACGGTTTCGGTTAATACCGCACCTTCCAGCATGCTGGTATAGGCCAGGGCGATCACCGTCAGCAGGGTGCTGCGAATGTTCGGCAGCACGTGGCGCAGCAGAATGGTCATCTCCCCGGCGCCCTTGGCGCGGGCAAGCAGGATGTACTCCTTGTTCATTTCGCTGAGGCAGGCGGAGCGGGTCAGACGGGTAATGCTCGCCAGCGAGTAGTACGCCAGCAGCAGCACCGGCAGCACCAGGTGGCTGATGGCGTTGCGGAATGCCTCGCGATCGCCGGAAAGCCAGGTATCTATCAGCGCAAAGCCGGTGCGCGGCTCGACGGTAAACTGCCAGATGTCGTCAAGCCTGCCGGGGCCCGCGCTCCACTGCAGCTTCGCGTAGAACAGGGCCAGCATAAGCAGGCCGAGCCAGAAAATCGGCACCGAGTTGCCGAGCAGGGTGAGCGTTCTGATCGCTAAGTCCAGTGGCGAACCGGCGTAGCGGGCGCACAGCACACCCGCAATCACGCCGAGTATCGTGCCGATAATTAGCGCCAGCGTTGCCAGCTCCAGCGTGGCGGGGAAGGCGTGCAGCAGATCCTGCAGCACCGGCTGCCCGGTGGCGCTGGCGGTGCCTAAATCACCGTGGGCGAGGCTCTGCAGATAGTGCCAGAACTGCACGGGCAGCGGTCGATCCAGCCCGAGCTGGTGACGAACCTGATCGTACGTGGACTGGCTGGCGTGATCGCCGACGATCTGCAGCACGCGATCGACCGGTGAAAACGCCGAGAGCGCAAAGGTGACGAGCAGCAGCCCGAAGAGCGTCAGCAGCAGGGTCAGCAGACCCTGAAGCACGCGGGTGGAAAGATGTGGCATGGAAAATCTCTTCATGCCGGGTGGCGGCTTCGCCTTACCCGGCCTACAAAAACCGAGAACACAGGCCGGGTAAGCGCAGCGCCACCCGGCAACAAGGGCTACTTCGTGACGCGATCGTACCAGACCATATCCGCGTTCAGCCCCTGCTGATACCCCTTCACGTTATCGCGCACCACGATCTGGGTTTTGCCCTGATCGACGAACACGTACGGCGAGCTTTGCTGCAGCTGCTCCTGCATTTTCTTGTACAGATCCAGACGTTTCGCCGGATCCGGCTCGGCTACCGCCGCCAGCGTGGCCTTGTTCAGCTCCGGGATTTTCCAGCCGTTCAGACCGGCCACGGTGCTGGACTTCCCGTCGTTCCACGCGAAGGCGCTGGCGTTGGAGTGCGCGTCGAAGTAGTCCGGGATCCACAGACGAATCGCCGCCTGATGCTGCTTAGCGCGCACGCGGGCATAGACCTGGCTCCCGGCGGCAGGCAGCAGATCCACCTTCACGCCACCCTGCGCAAAGCTCGCCTGCATCGACTGGGCAATAGTGTTAAACGGCGGCTTGTTCTCCACGTCCAGCGTGAAGTGCGCGTCCTTAATGCCCGCTTTGGCAAGAATGGCTTTCGCTTTTGCCGGGTCAAATTTAAACGGATTGTCTTCCAGCGCGCCCGGCAGGCCGACCGGCAGGAAGCTCTGGTGAACAAAATACTGGCCTTTCAGCAGGTTCTTCGTGATGCCGTCATAGTCGACCAGCCAGCGCGACGCTTCCCAGAACGCCGGGTTGTTAAGCAGCGGATTGGCGCTGTTGCCGGTGTTAAACACCAGGTAATTCTGCTCGGCGGACGGAATGCTCAGCACCTTCACGCCCGGCTTGCCGTCCAGGGCGCTAATCTGGTCTGCACCCAAATCGCGCGCCACGTCCGCATCCCCCTGCTGGATCAGCAGGCGGCGTGAAGCGGGGTCGGGGACGTTCTTAATGATGATGCTTTTGAGCTTCGGCGCGCCGCCGGGGGCGGAATCGTTGGCTTCCAGCACGATGGCCTGATGCGGCTGATAGACGCGCATTTTGAACGCGCCGCTGCCCGCCGAGTGCATTTTCAGCCACGCGTTACCGAAGTCGTTATCCTTGACGTTCGCGGCGACCTCTTTTTCATCGACGATAGAGGCAATCGGCGTGGAGAGGATATTCAGCGCCACCGACGGGCTGACGTCCGCCGTCCAGTGAAGCTGGAGGGTATGATCGTCCACCTTTTTCAGCTGGCTGGCGATGTTGCTCGCGTCCCAGCCCAGCACGTTGAGGATAAAGGCCGGGGATTTGTTCAGCGTCACGGCGCGGGTATAAGAGAAGATCGCGTCTTCCGGGCGCAGCGGGTTGCCGGAGGCGAATGTCGCATCGGGTTTAAGCTTTATGGTCAGGGTTTTTGCTGCCGCGTCCGCGTCCCAGCTTTCTGCCAGAACCGGCGTGATTTTTTCCGGATTATCGCGGTCCGGCTGCACCAGACGCTGGTACAGGCTCGGCACGGTCTGGATGCTGGAGAGCTCGTTGGCTTCGGCCGGGTCGAGGCTCACGATGTCATCAAGCCCCTGGGCAACCACCAGCGTGTTGGGCGGCGTAGCGGCGTGGGCGGCGCCTGAGAGCGCAGCCAGCACCAGTAACGGCAACAGTTTTTTTGTCATAGCGATCCCTGAGAAGAATATATTGTGATTGTTTTATGCTCCGCTACGTTAGGGCGACTGTGACATTCCACAAAGTCGAAATTCAGCTTTACTTATGCCTTCCGGGAATATCGCATGCGCTCGGGCTATTAAAACACGCGGCTTTTCGCCTGCTTTTTAACCTGCTATAACAAATGCCTTACCTTTCAGGGAGTCACCGCCGTGCCCGAAATCAATCAACATGGTCAAACCGTTAACGATATCGTTCCCGACTGGAAAGGCGCGCGCGCGTTAACCCGCACGCCGCTGTTCGGCCAGTATTGTCGCCTGGAGCCGCTGGACGCCGATCGCCACGCGGCCGATCTCTTTGAGGCCTACGCGCTGGGTGACGACAGCGACTGGACGTGGCTTGCCAGCACGCAGCCCACGAGCGTGGAAGCCACCGCGCACTGGATCATGGCGAAGGTCATGGACGATGAGCTGGTGCCGTTTGCCGTCATTGACTTACGCAACGAACGGGCGGTGGGGCTGGTGAGCTATATGGCCAACGAGCGGCTGCTGGGGTCGGTGGAAATTGGTCACGTCACCTGGTCGCGCAAAATGAAAGGTTCCCGCATCGGCACCGAAACGGTGTGGCTGCTGCTGAAAAATGCGTTTGAGCACGGCTACCGGCGCCTCGAGTGGAAGTGCGATTCCATGAACGTGGCGTCGCGCAGGGCGGCGGAGCGGCTGGGGTTTGTCTGGGAAGGACGCCTGCGCCAGAAGCTGGTGCGCAAAGGGCGCAACCGCGACAGCGATATGCTTTCTATTATTGACGGCGAATGGCCGCAAAGAGACGCGGAGCTGCGCGCCTGGCTGGTGGCAGAGAATTTTGACGAGGAAGGGCGGCAGATAAAGCGGCTTGAGGCGTTTCGGTTATAAGTTTTTTATGTAGGGTACAGCGTAAACACGCGGTTAATCCGCGGAAATCGCGATTTCAATCAGGTTGGTTTTTCCTGACTGCAGGCCGCGCGTTACCGCTTCGGCGATATCCGCAGCCTCGGTCACCCGGCAGCAGTGGACGCCCATGGCGGTGGCCAGCGACTGAAAATCGATATGCGGGTTCACCAGGTCCATCCCGATAAAACGCCCCAGCCGCGTTGAGCTGTAGTCAGCCTGGCTCTTCATAAAGTTTTTCAGGATGTTGTACTCCCTGTTATTCATGACGATAAAGGTGACCGGCAGATTTTCGTGTGCCGCCGTCCAGAGCGCCTGCGGCGAGTACAGGGAGGCTCCGTCTCCAACTAAACACACTACCGGCTCGCGGCCCAGCCCCAGCGAGTGACCTACTGCTGCGGGCATCCCCCAGCCCAGTCCGCCGCCGCGCATAAAGTAGTAGCGCTGGTGCTGCTGGTCAGAGATGAACCGGCGGACATGCCTGGCGGTCGCTATCGCCTCATCCACGATGGTGGTACCCGCCGGAATGGATCGGATGACTTCCCAGGCTGCGACCATCGGCGAAAGGGCCGGGCGTAGCCGCTCGACGGCCAGACGTTCCTCCTGCTGCTGCCACTCCTTCTCTCGTTCGTCGCGGGCCGCCACCAGCAGCCGCTGGTGGGCCAGCGTGCTGGCGATCAGGCGCTGCTTAAGCTTTGGCAGCAGTTCGTGCAGGGACAGTTTGATATCCCCCATCACCGAAAGGCGAGTGGCATAGGTGCGGCCAAGCTCGTGCATATCCGCCGAGAGCTGGTACACCGCGCAGGTCGCCGGAATAGCCTCGCCCTCGCTGTACAAAATGGTGATCAGGCTTCTGCCGCCGATGATGAATACGGCATCGTAGGCATTGATGATGCTGGCGATTTCGCTGGCGGTGGTGGGCATATTGCCCCGCCAGAGCGCGTGCTGGGTGGGAAAAGGTAAATTCAGCGGCCAGGAGGAGCCGTAGACGTGGGCGCTGAGCGCTTCCGCCAGCTCGACAATCTCCTGCGTCGAGCCGCTGGAGTGCACCTCATCGCCCGCCACAATCATGATCCTGCCCGGCGCGATCTCGCTGAGCGCCTCCGCCAGCTCGTCCAGCGAGCCCGCCACGGTGTGGTAGTTCACTCTCGACGCCGTCTGTATCCCGGCATCGCTCAGCTCTTCCATCACGTTCATCGGCAGGGAGAGCAGCACTGGGCCGCCAGGAGGATAGCTGGCAGCGTGAAACGCGCGGCGTACCAGCACCGGAAGCTGGTCGGCGCTGGTGACCTCCTGCGCCCACTTCATGACCGGAGAGCCGATGGAAACAATATCATCATACAGCAGCGGGTCGCGGACGTAGTGTCGCGTATCCTGCTGTCCAACGGTCACCACCAGCGGGGTTTTCATGATCCGCGAATTAATGAGATTCCCCATGCCGTGCCCCAGGCCGCTGGCGGTATGCAAATTGATAAAGCCCGTTTTACCGGAGGCTTTCGCATAGCCGTCGGCAATCGCCACCACGGTGCTCTCCTGAAGCGCCAGAATATAGTGAATATTTTCATGGCGAAGCAGGGCATCAATGAGCGGAAGTTCGGTGGTGCCGGGGTTGCCAAAAATATATTCCACGCCTTCACTCTCCAGCACTTCAAGAAGAATATCGGCACCCGTTCGCATATTGAGATCTGATAAGGACGTTAATGATTTAATCATACTGACACCTCATTCAGTATTATTTAACCCAGGCTAAAATTCTTCCTGCGTTGGACGCACAACAATTTCATTAATATCAACGTCGCCAGGCTGTTCTATGGCAAATAAAACCGCGCGGGCAATTGCGTCAGCCGGAATAGCCTGCTTATAAAACTCATGGAGAAATTTTTTACTCTCTTCGTCAGAGCTGCCGAATTGCAGTTCGCTTTCGACGGCGCCGGGCGAAATAAGCGTCGTGCGGATAGTTTTACCCGCCTCCTGACGTAAGCCTTCACTCAGCGCGCGGACGGCGAATTTTGTGGCGCTGTACACCACGCCGCCAGGTGCCAGCACCTTGATGCCCGCGACGGAGGCAACGTTAATAAAATGTCCGCTGCCCTGACGCTGGAACACCGGCCACGCGGCCGCGATGCCGTACAGCACCCCTTTCAGATTGGTGTCAATCATCTTGTCCCATTCGTCGGTTTTCAGCTCGCTCAAGGGGGCGATAGCCATAAAGCCCGCGTTGTTGATCAGCACATCCACGCGCTGGTAGGCGGCAACGGCAGCGTCAATGGCGCGCTGAACCTCTTCCTGACGGGTGACATCGGCCTTCACGGCTATCGCCTTGCCGCCTTGCTGAATAATCTGATCTACCAGGGCATTAATTCTGTCCAGACGGCGCGCCACCAGCACCAGCGAAAACGCGTTATTCGCTAAATGGAGGGCAATCGCCTGACCAATACCGCTGCTGGCACCGGTAATGACAACAACCTTGTTTGCACTATTATTCATGATCTTATCTCGCTATTGAGTGATGCAAAAAATAAAAGGCAGAGAAGCATTAATGAATAATGACAAATTCATTAATGCGGTTTTTTGATATATTGTGTATCGGAAATAAAATGATGTTCGTTTAAAAGTTAATGGAGTACGCAAGAGTCTGTCAATGTCGTTTTTTAATAATTAAATTAATTACAGGCTTAATATTTAATTCTTATAGGTAACCGAGAATAGTATTTAAATGAAATGGGGTCACGATAGCGGCCCTGCGAACAGGGCCTGAGAATTACAATTTGCCACTGTAAAGCACCGGGCCTGTGGGGAGTCCAGTGGGCGATCCGCCCGCTGGTTCAAGGCTTATGGCTATCGTGGCGTCAGGAGGGAGGGTTGTGTTCCTGAGGGTGACGCGTGTCGGTATGTCGTTATGCAGCAGCCCCATGGAGACCGGCGCCTGCCCGCCTGGGATCAGCCAAAGCTGGAGGCTGTGTTGCGCCGCGACGGCCGTCGGCCGAAGAGGGGCAATGCTCAGGTGCTGGCGGCTGGCATCCGCGCTAACGACCCATTCCCCGTGCTGTTGGGCATCGTTGAGGACCATCAGCGGAACGAGTTCCGGTGTACGAGTGGCATACCAGGCAACGACCGACAGGGCGGCAAGGGAGGCCGCAGCCATCCAGCCGACATAAGGCCGACTTTTGCGTAAAGGCTTTTTGGGCGGCAGGCCGAGGGCGATTCTTTTCCACACCGTCTCGGGTGGAGGGACGGGCACAAGATGACTATCCAGCGTGCTGAACATGTCCTGCCAGTACGCCACGCGGGCGGCCAGAGCGGGTTCATGGGCAATCCGTTTCTGGAACTGAAGCCGTGCTCCTCCCCGCAGCGTGCCGAGGGCATACTCTGCTGCCAGCATGTCATCGAGTTTTTCTGCGTCATTCATAGCCCCACGCACTCCCGAAGATGATCCATTGCCCGACGTATCCAGCTTTTCACCGAGCCTACAGGCTGCTGGAGCCAGTCGGCAATGTCGCTGTGAGACATTCCCTGATAGTAGGCGAGCGTAATGCTCTGGCGCTGCTCGCTGCTCAAATGTTCGAGACAATGCCTGAGCCGCTCTGCCTGCGCATCGTCGTGCCAGTTATTCTGCTCATCGCTTTCGCTCAGCAGAATATCTTCCGAATACGACTCTTCACGGGCTGCAGCCCGGGTTTGCCCGCTGCGCAGCCAGTCAATACAGCGGTTGCGAACAATATGCGTAAGCCAGGTCATCGGGGAGCTCAGGGTAGCGTTATAGCTTTCGGCTTTACTCCAGACGGTGACAAAACAGTCGTGCAGGATCTCTTCTGCCCAGGCGCGGTCGCGCAGCATGCGCAGCGCAACGGCAAACAGGTGAGGCGATGTGAGTCGGTAAAGTTGTTCAAATGCGCGGCGATCGCCGTTAGCGATCGCCTGCATTAATTTCAACTGCTGTTCAGCCAGCGCGTTATCCATGTTTTTTCCGGAAGGCAACGTCACACTTCCGAAGTATAGACAACTACTTAGGCATCAGGACGGTATCAATCACATCGATCACGCCATTTTTCTGATGGACGTCATAGGTGCTGATGTTCGCCACGTTACCTTTACCATCCTTAAGCTGAATATTGTGCGGGCCGTTGCTCATGATCCACAACGGTTGACCGTTAACGGTCTTCAGCTCCGCGTGGCCGCCGCCCTGTTTAATTTTCTGCTCCAGCGCTTTCATATCGTAATTACCGGCGACCACGTGATAGGTCAGGATGCTGGTGAGCGTGGCTTTGTTTTCGGGTTTGACCAGGTTCTCGACCGTGCCGTCAGGCAATTTCGCAAACGCCGCATTGGTTGGGGCAAACACGGTGAAGGGCCCTTTGCTCTGGAGCGTATCCACCAGCCCGGCCGCTTTGACGGCGGCCACCAGCGTAGTGTGATCTTTCGAGTTCACGGCGTTTTCAACAATATTTTTGCTCGGGAACATCGCCGCTCCGCCCACCATCACGGTGTCTGACGTCATGGCTGCTGATGCGCCTGCACAGAAGAGTATCGCGCTGGATACGAATGCAACACTGAGTAGCTTTTTCATCATTTATCCTCGGATTAAGGAGCAAAGGCGTTGCTCACATACTCATATACGAGGGGCGGGGGGAAACTGGATGCAGGGAAATGAAAATAAATTTGTGGCGGGGAAGTGAATCCCCTCTCCCCGGTGGGGAGAGGGCAAATGACTTAGCGTCTCACCGGTGCCCCGTTCGCCACATAATACGCCGCCGTGCTCTTCGCCAGCGGCTCGCGACCGCGAATGGCGTCGGCAATCTTCTCGCCAATCATAATGGTGGTGGCGTTCAGGTTGCCGGTGATGATCTGCGGCATAATCGATGCATCCACCACGCGCAGCCCTTCCAGCCCGTGAACGCGGCCTTCGCCGTCGACCACCGCCATCTCGTCATAGCCCATCTTGCAGGTGCCGCACGGATGGAAGGCGGTTTCGGCGTGGTTACGCACAAACTCGTCCAGCTGCTCGTCGGTCTGGCAGTCAATACCCGGACTGATTTCACGGCCGCGGTACTTGTCCAGCGCGGGCTGGTGCATGATCTCGCGGGTGATGCGGATCGCGTCGCGAAACTCCTGCCAGTCCTGCTCGTGGGACATATAGTTGAACAGGATCGCCGGATGCTGGTGCGGATCGCGCGACTGGATGCGCACGTGTCCACGGCTCGGGGAGCGCATGGAGCCGACGTGGCACTGGAAGCCGTGTTCTTTCACCGCGTTCGAGCCGTTGTAGTTAATTGCCACCGGCAGGAAGTGGTACTGAATGTTTGGCCACTCAAACTCCTCGCGGCTGCGGATAAACCCGCCCGCTTCGAAGTGGTTGCTCGCACCTATGCCGGTGCCGCCAAACAGCCACTCCGCGCCAATCTTCGGCTGGTTCCACCACTGCAGGGCAGGGTAGAGGGAGACCGGCTCTTTGCATTCGTACTGGAGGTACATCTCAAGGTGATCCTGCAGGTTTTCCCCCACGCCGGGCAGATCGTGCACCAGCGGGATATCGAACTGCTTCAGCAGGTCAGCGTTGCCCACGCCGGAGCGCTGGAGGATCTGCGGGGAGGCAATCGCCCCGGCGCTCAGCAGCACTTCTTTTTTTGCCGTCGCTTTGGATGGGATGGTGCTTTCACCCTCCAGCCACTCGACGCCCACCGCGCGCTTGCCCTCAAAGAGGATGCGATCGGTCATGGCGTGGGTGCGGATGGTCAGGTTCGGACGCGGTTTCGCCTGATCCAGATAGCCGCGCGCGGTGCTGGCGCGTCGGCCCTGCGGCGTGACCGTGCGGTCCATCGGGCCGAAGCCCTCCTGCTGATAACCGTTGAGATCGTCTGTGCGCGGATAGCCCGCCTGTACGCCCGCCTCCACCATCGCCTCGAACAGCGGGTTCACGCCCGGTTTCGAGGTGGTAACGCTCACCGGGCCGTCGCCGCCGTGGTAGTCGTTCGGCCCCACGTCGCGCGTCTCTGCCTTGCGGTAGTAGGGCAGGCAGTTGAGGTAGCTCCAGTGCTCCAGGCCCGGCTCTTTCGCCCAGTGGTCGAGGTCCATCGCGTTACCGCGAATGTAGCACATGCCGTTGATCAGCGACGAGCCGCCCAGCCCTTTGCCGCGTCCGCACTCCATGCGGCGGTTGTTCATGAAGGGCTCTGGCTCGGTTTCGTACGCCCAGTTGTAGCGCTTGCCCTGCAGCGGGAACGCCAGCGCGGCGGGCATCTGGGTGCGGAAGTCAAATCGGTAATCCGGCCCGCCTGCTTCAAGCAGCAGGACGGTGGTGTTCGGATCTTCAGTCAGTCGTGTCGCCAGCACGTTGCCGGCAGAGCCGGCCCCGATAATGATGTAGTCAAATTGCAAATAAACCTCCCGGTTAAAATATGGACTGGAATTTACCCATCTCAACCTGGATGGACTTCACCTGGGTGTAGCTCTGCAGCGTCATCACGCCATTCTCGCGGCCAATGCCGGAGTGCTTGTAGCCGCCGACCGGCATCTCTGCGGCGGATTCACCCCAGGTGTTGATCCAGCAGATGCCCGCTTCGAGCTGGTGAATGGCGCCGTGGGCGCGGTTCAGGTCGGCCGTGACGATGCCTGCCGCCAGCCCGTAGTCGGTGTTGTTGGCGCGGCGAATCGCTTCTTCATCGGATTCGTAGGTGAGGATGGACATCACCGGGCCGAAGATCTCTTCGCGCACGATGGTCATCTCGTCGGTGCAGTCGGTGAACACGGTTGGGGCCACCCACGCGCCGTTATCGAAGCCTTCGCCCTTCAGCACGTCGCCGCCGCACAGCACGCGCGCGCCTTCCTCTTTGCCTTTGGCGATGTAGCGCATCACGCTGTCGCGGTGCGGGAAGCTGACCATCGGGCCAAAGTTGGTAGCTCCATCGAACAGATCGCCCGCGCGGATGCGGCCCACGCGCTCAACGATTTTCTGCTCAAACGCGGCTTTGAACTTAGCCGGGACAAACACGCGGGTGCCGTTGGTGCACACCTGGCCGGAGCTGAAGAAGTTGGCCATCATGGCGATGTCCGCCGCGAGATCCAGATCCGCATCGTCGAAAATAATCAGCGGGGATTTACCGCCCAGCTCCATCGTCACCTCTTTCAGGGACGAGGCCGCCGAGTTGGCCATCACCTTTTTGCCGCTGGCGACGCCGCCGGTGAAAGAGACTTTCGCGATGCCCGGATGCTCGGTCAGGTACTGGCCGGTCTCTGCGCCCACGCCAGGCAGGACGTTAAACACGCCGTCCGGCAGGCCCGCTTCGGTGTAGATCTCGGCAAGCTTCAGGGCGGTAAGCGGCGTCACTTCGCTCGGCTTGAAGATCATCGCGTTGCCCGCCGCCAGCGCCGGGGCCGATTTCCACAGGGCGATCTGGATCGGGTAGTTCCACGCGCCGATGCCCGCCACCACGCCCAGCGGCTCGCGGCGGGTGTAGACGAATGAGGTCTCACGCAGCGGGATCTGGCTGCCTTCCAGCGCCGGGATCAGCCCCGCGTAGTACTCCAGCACGTCCGCGCCGGTGACGATATCCACGGTTGAGGTTTCGGAATACGCTTTACCGGTGTCGAGGGTTTCCAGCTTTGCCAGATCGTCGTTGCGCTCGCGCAGGATGTCGACGGCGCGACGCAGGATGCGAGAGCGCTCCATGGCGGTCATCGCCGCCCAGACTTTTTGCCCGCGCGTTGCGCTTTCTACGGCGCGATCGACGTCTTCGCGCCCGGCGGCCTGTACGGTCGCCAGGACTTCACCGTTGGCCGGGTTGATGGTCTCGAAGGTGCGACCGCTGGTGGCGGATGTATAACCACCATTGATATAAAGCTGCTGTTCTGCCATTCGGGACATAAATTCTCCTCGGTTAGTCGGTCGGTAAATGCTGGCTGATAAAGTGGCTGGTGAGCGACTGCGCCAGGGTCTTATCCAGCGGCTTGCCGCTCAGCGCGGCGCGCAGCCACAGTCCGTCGATCAGCGCCGCCAGCCCGTAGCCCGCCTCCTGGGCCTGCTCGCGCGGAAGCTCGCGGCGGAACTCGTACACCAGGTTCGACAGCAGGCGGCGGCTGCTCACCTGCTGCAGGCGGTAGAGCATGGGCTGATGCATGCTGCTTGCCCAGAAGGCCAGCCAGGCCTTCATCGCCGCGCTGCTCACCTGGGTTTCATCAAAGTTACCGCCGACAATCGCCTGCAGACGCTGCTCCGCGCTGCCGTTCGGCAGGGCGTGCAGGCGGCTTAATACCGCATCGCGCAGCTGGCCGGTGATGTCGCGCATGGTCGCTTCCAGCAGGCCATTTTTGTCTTTGAAATAGTGACTGATGATCCCCGTGGAAACGCCCGCCCGACGGGCGATCTGCGCGATCGTCGCGTCATGCATTCCCACTTCATTTATTGCTTCCAGCGTGGCGTCGATAAGCTGCCTGCGCCGGATCGGCTGCATCCCCACTTTGGGCATTATTGCCACTCCATTCATCAGCGTTGGTTAACCATTAAAGCGGTTTTTGATTGGACGTTCAATATAAAATGTGTCTTAATTGTTGCGGATTTGGATTTTAATAGTTACAAAAACAGTGAGGATACTGGATGACAGACCTTTCACAGGACAGAGAAAAAGACAAAATCAACCCGGTCGTTTTTTATACGTCCGCCGGGCTGATTTTGTTGTTTTCCCTGACAACGATCTTCTTTCGCGATTTTTCTGCCGAGTGGATTGGGCGCACCCTGAACTGGGTATCGAAGACCTTCGGCTGGTACTACCTGCTGGCGGCGACGCTCTACATCGTCTTTGTGGTCTGCATTGCCTGCTCGCGCTTCGGCTCCGTGAAGCTCGGGCCAGAGCAGTCCAAGCCCGAATTCAGCCTGCTGAGCTGGGCCGCGATGCTGTTTGCCGCGGGCATCGGCATTGACCTGATGTTCTTCTCCGTGGCGGAACCGGTCACGCAGTATATGCAGCCGCCGGAAGGGGCAGGGCAGACGATGGAGGCCGCGCGCCAGGCGATGGTCTGGACGCTGTTCCACTACGGCCTGACCGGCTGGTCAATGTACGCCCTGATGGGCATGGCGCTGGGATACTTTAGCTATCGTTATAATTTGCCCCTCACTATTCGCTCCGCGCTGTACCCGATTTTCGGTAAAAAGATTAACGGCCCGATTGGCCACAGCGTGGATATCGCGGCGGTGATCGGCACCATCTTCGGTATTGCGACCACGCTCGGGATTGGCGTGGTGCAGCTCAACTACGGGCTGAGCGTGCTGTTTGATATTCCGGACTCGATGGCGGCGAAAGCGGCGCTGATTGCGCTCTCCGTCATTATTGCCACCATTTCGGTGACGTCGGGCGTCGATAAAGGCATCCGCGTGCTCTCCGAACTGAACGTGGCGCTGGCGCTGGGCCTCATCCTGTTCGTGCTCTTTATGGGCGACACCTCGTTCCTGCTCAATGCCTTAGTGCTGAACGTGGGCGACTACGTAAACCGCTTTATGGGCATGACGCTGAACAGCTTCGCCTTTGACCGTCCGGTGGAGTGGATGAACAACTGGACGCTATTCTTCTGGGCGTGGTGGGTCGCATGGTCGCCGTTTGTCGGCCTGTTCCTGGCGCGTATTTCGCGCGGGCGCACCATCCGCCAGTTTGTGATGGGCACGCTGATTATCCCGTTCACCTTTACCCTGCTGTGGCTGTCGGTGTTCGGCAACAGCGCGCTGCATGAGATTATCCACGGCAACGCGACCTTTGCACAGGAAGCGATGGCGCACCCGGAGCGCGGCTTCTACAGCCTGCTGGCGCAGTACCCGGCGTTCACCTTTAGCGCCTCCGTGGCGACCATTACCGGCCTGCTGTTCTACGTCACCTCGGCGGATTCCGGCGCGCTTGTGCTGGGCAACTTCACCTCGAAGCTGAAGGATATCAACAGCGATGCGCCGAACTGGCTGCGCATCTTCTGGTCCGTCGCCATCGGCCTGCTGACGCTCGGCATGTTGATGACCAACGGCATCTCGGCGCTACAGAACACCACGGTGATCATGGGGCTGCCGTTCAGCTTCGTCATCTTCTTTGTGATGGCCGGGCTGTATAAATCGCTCAAGGTGGAAGATTACCGCCGCGTCAGCGCCAGCCGCGATACCGCACCGCGTCCGATGGGGGCGCAGGACAGACTGAGCTGGAAGAAACGCCTGTCGCGCCTGATGAACTACCCGGGCACGCGCTACACCAAACAGATGATGGAGACGGTCTGCTTCCCGGCAATGGAAGAGGTGGCGCAGGAACTGAAGCTGCGCGGTGCGTACGTGGAGCTAAAAAACCTGCCGCCAGAGGAGGGTGAAACCCTGGGTCACCTGGATCTGCTGGTGCACATGGGCGACGAGCAGAACTTTGTCTACCAGATCTGGCCGCAGCAGTACTCGGTTCCCGGTTTTACCTACCGGGCGCGCAGCGGGAAGTCGACCTACTACCGGCTTGAGACCTTCCTGCTGGAAGGGAGCCAGGGGAATGATTTGATGGACTACAGCAAGGAGCAGGTGATTACGGATATTCTGGACCAGTATGAACGGCACCTGAACTTTATCCACCTGCACCGGGAAGCGCCGGGGAATAGCGTGATGTTCCCGGATGTTTGATCCTTGAAGTGAAGAACGTAAAAAGGCATCGCTGCTGCCTTCATGCCGGGTGGCGGCGATGCCTTACCCGGCCTACAAAACCGGTTTACCATAGGCCTGATAAGCGAAGCGCCATCAGGCGTTAAATGTGCTTTGGGACTGAAAGGCAATATTTCCTTTATTTATATTCACCATTCTGTTTTTCTTTCTGCGCAGATTTCATCCATGCATCATCATAAATAATATTGCCTTTAACATAGTTCCATTGAATGCCACGAAATCGCAGGCCTACTACTTCATGCATGTTAGGGGCAGAACTGCCTGGATAGTATACATGCGTAAAATCTAAAGATGATATTACCACGCTATCAAGCGTGATGGTGTAGATCTCTCTTTCTGCTCCCGCTTCAATAATTTCATAATATTTAATAATGGCTTTTTGCAGGCGTCTTCCTTCGCAAGCGACAACGGCAAGGTAAGGACTTACCTTATCTAATTGCTTATGCAGCGTAACCGGGCCATGCTGTCGTGTTCCGGTCATATTTCCGGTATGACTATCGACGGCTTGTTTTACACCATAGCTGCTGTTCATGATTTCGATAGCACCTTCTCGACCTGGCATCATACATTCGCCCTGTACGAGCATTCCGTTCTCGTCGTAGAGAAATAGGTAAGCGGGTAGTAACATTATCGTTCTCCTAAATTTATTAGCTTGCCATTTTTATCGATATCGAACTGATGTACATATTCTTTGCCATTTAAGCCGTAGTGAATTACGTAAGTATGTTCATTCTCCCATTTAATATTCATACAGGTATCAGGATAGGAAAGGTTTAAATCACCGTATCCGGAACCCGCCACTATGCTTATCTGATGGGATTTGCTTGAATATATTGTATAATACTTCAATATGTCATTTTTATTAATGCTGAAACAAATATGATTGCCATTAATAAAAGTTAGTCGTGTTTTTGGGGCTCGTTTACCACCGGGACAACCGGTAATTGAAATACACATAGCTATAATGAACAGCAGTTTTTTCATCCGGGAAATCCTTTTAAGACTGTTTGGTATTTACTCAGGAGATAATAGAGTGTTTCTTTAAGATGCAGATCGCGATATTGTAATAAACTTTGATTTTTATCCAGACCAAAGTATTTCAATAACCAGTAATCGCTTACAATTGATGCTTGTTGTTCTAACCCATAATGCAATAGAGATACTTTATCTAAACTATAAGTATAGTCAGCAATACCGGAAAATAATCCTCTGGTCCTGACAAACATCCCTTTTTGTGTTTGCCAGACGTGCATCATCTCATGCATAAATCTATGCTTCTTAACTAAGTCGTCCTCTAATGAGAAATCAGGTGAATAAGTTTCTTCTCTAAACCACATTTCACCATTGGGACTCATCGCTATATCGACAGGCTGGAGATTAAAAGGAAGATAACTTTCCCTGTGCACCCACACCAGATGATAATGGATACTGTAACCGTAAAGCGTCTTCGCGAGGGCTATCTCACCGATGGTGAGTTGTCGGATACCGCCTGGGTTAATCGGGGTTCCTGAGGTGGGAATAATGCGTTCATTTACCGGCATTATAAATCCATTGTAATAGTGTGGTTATTGGGTTTTTATCCTACTCCTGTCGAAATGGAAAAGAAGATTGATATATTCCTAAAAAACGATTTTTGCGTTGTGAGAAATAAATCAAATAGGGAATGAAAGAAGATTTTCGAAACCTGATGAGCGTTACAGCAAAGTGATCGCGTGGTCGCCATGAAGCAGCCAGTGAAGTGTAAATAGAGTTCCTACTTTAAACTCAGCCTGTGGGTAGGTCAGCGCTAGCGTGAGTGTTTTCTCATTGAGTCTTGTTATGCGGGCACAGTCAAAACCCATGTAAATCTTCACCCGCGGGTAGAGTGCCTTAAACAGACTCTCTTTGGCGCTGAATGCAAGCGTCAACGCCAGCGCAAAGGGGTAGCCCGAGCGCGTCAGGCACATCGCTTCCTGTGCATCAATGATGCCGTCCTGGATTTCTCGGGCTTCACGGTCAGGAAGAATGGCTTCGCAATCAATACCCACAAGCGCGTCTGGATAACGGACGGCAACCGCCATCGCCTGCGTGCCGCTGTGGGTGATGCTCCCTGAAACGCCTTCCGGCCAGAGCGGTTCACCGCTGGGGCCGATGCCGGGCACGGTGTGGTCAGGTAAGGCATGCGCGGCGGCGATGCGGCCTGCCAGATGCTCGGCTTTGCGTTTGCGCCCGGCGTTTGCAAGCTCTGCGTGGTGGGGGAGCCAGAGGAGATCGGCGTCGGTGAAGGTCGTAGGGTCGAAGGTGACGTGGTGTACGGTATGGCCGGCGAGAATGAACGTGCGGTGGGTGGTGTGCATGGTTTCTCCTCTATCAATAAATAGTGCGGCCTGATGCCCTCACCCAGCCCTCTCCCACGGGGAGAGGGCGGCGTTGTTGCCTTTATTAGAATCGCGTATTCACGCTCATATACCACGTGCGGCCTGGCTCATTATAGGTATAAGCCCCCGCGCCGTACATATACGCGCCGGTGGTGGCGTTCCCGGTCGTCTGGGCATTACCCGCACGCCACTGGCGCTTGTCGAAGACGTTATCCACGCCGCCGGTCAGGCTGACGTTTTTGGTCATGTCCCAGGTTGCGCTCAGACCAACGATGCTGTACGGGCTGACCTCGTCTTTTTCAGACCCGGTCACAGGCTGACCTTTGTAGTTGTACTTCTTCGGCTGCTGCTTGCCGTACCAGGTAAAGGTCGACTGGAGCGACACGTCCTGATGAACCTGCCAGCTCAGGGTCGAGTTCAGCGTGTACTCCGGAATGATCGACAGACGGTCGCCGGTCTCCTTGTTCTTGCTCTGCAGCATGTAGGTGATGTTGTTGGTCCAGTTAATGGTGTCGCTGACCGGCACGTTCAGGGAGCCTTCCAGCCCTTCAACCACCGCTTTCGGCACGTTTTCCCACTGGTAGATATCCGTCTGCACTTTACCGGACGAGGTGTGGCCGATCGGCGCGTAGCCCGCTTCGATCTTGTTGCGGTAGTCGTTGCGGAACCAGGTCACGCCCGCCAGCCAGCCGTCGCGCTTCCACTCCAGGCCAATCTCTTTGTTGATGCTGGTTTCGGCCTTAAGATCGTCGTTACCCATCATGTAGCAGCCTACGCCGTCGGAGCTGGCGTAGCAGCCCTGACCTTTGCTGTAGAGCAGGTAGTTCGGGTTGGTCTGATACAGACTCGGCGCCTTATAGGCGCGGGCGATGCCCATCTTCAGCGTGAAGTCATCCCCCAGACCCTGCGACAGGTTCAGGGACGGGCTCCAG
Organism: Enterobacter sp. EC_64; assembly: GCF_019584165.1. Taxonomy (NCBI): domain Bacteria; kingdom Pseudomonadati; phylum Pseudomonadota; class Gammaproteobacteria; order Enterobacterales; family Enterobacteriaceae; genus Enterobacter; species Enterobacter sp. EC_64. Next base: position 160,570 of record NZ_VDAS01000008.1, on the reverse strand, counting down.
TTGTTGCCGACGATGGTGTGGTGATCGAAGCGCAGGGCAGGGGTCAGCATGGTGCTGTCGGTCAGCTCCATGTTGTTCTCAGCGAACAGGGAGAAGATTTCCGCTGAGGTGTATGGGCTGCGATCGTTACTCATGCCCGGAATGGTGCCGCCCTGCAGGGTTTGCGTGAAGGAGGTGGAATCTTTCATGCGCTGCTGGTTCCACTCGGTACCCAGCGTCAGGTTCTGGTTAACGAGGAAATCAATCGGCAGGTTGATTTCGCTGTGTAGCATCACGTCGGCCAGATCGGTGTCGGTGAATTTATTGCTGTTGAACAAGCCTTCCGTACCGCCCGCCAGCCCTTCACCCAGACGGGAGTTGCGGGTGTGCTCGTACTGCGCCCAGTTGCTGGTGGTAATGCCGTTATCCCAGCCGCCGTTCCAGGTCACCGCGAAGTTCTGGCGATAGATACGGTTGGTCTCTTTGCCGTAGTTCTTTTTCACCAGGCCGCTGGAGCTGTTGTCGTTGTTGGTGTTCTGGGTATCACCGGCGTAGAGGTTATTCTGACGGCTGTAGCCCGCCTCAAATTCCAGAGACTGCATCGGCGCAAAGTCCCAGCGCACCACGCCGTTGATGTCTTTATTTTCTACACCCTCCCGGCCAGCAGGCAGCGTGTCGGCGTAGGCACCGGTACGGTCAGACTGGTGACCCTGGTTGATGTCCCACGCGTCGGCCTGGGTTTTGTCCAGGTTACCGAACATGCGGAAGCTGAAGTCGCCGCCCAGCGGGCCGCTCAGGCTGAAGTTGGTGCGCTTGGTGGAACCTTCATCCTTGTGCTCAGGCGCATTCAGGTAGGTGTTCCAGGAGCCGTGCCACTGGTCGTCGAATTTTTTGGTGATGATGTTCACCACGCCGCCTGCCGCGCCGTTGCCGTAGCGCGCGGCGGCCGGACCGCGGATCACTTCGATGCGCTCGATCATCTCCGGCGGCACCCAGCCGGTATCGCCGCGCGTATCGCGCTCGCCGCGCCAGCCCAGACGGATAGAGTTACGGCTGGTCACCGGCTTGCCGTCGATCAGGATCAGGGTGTTTTCTGGCCCCATGCCGCGGATATCAATCTGACGGTTATTCCCGCGCTGGCCGCTGGTGGAGTTACCGGTCAGGTTAACGCCCGGCATGGTGCGGATGATTTCCGCCACGTCGCGCGCGGGCGGGTTTTTGCGGATCTCATCGGCGGTGATGGTCGATACCCCCGGCGCCTGCAGATTCTGCTCGGCGGCGGTGATCACCATCGTGTCTTCGTGCTGCGCAGAGGCGGTGTTGTCGTCTGCCAGAGCAGGCAGCGCGACGCCATAAATCCCTAAATTGACCAGCAAGGCCAGAGAGTGAATCTTCTTATTCATTGTACGTCCTGCTTTTGTGGTTGTTTTATGAGCGCTTCCCACAGCGCGGGCACTACGCTATTGCAAATGCAAATAGTTATCAATAATATTATCAATAAAATTTGCTCTGAAACAAAAAAGACTGTTAAACATGGGGTTATAAGGGTGACGGCGTTAACAACGGGAAGTGAAGCGTGGTGGCAGTCGAAAAACGGGCCTGAATGGACGCCGGAAAAGGGAAACTATCGCGTCACGTTCTGGTGGCGTGACCCGGCAGGAACGCAAAGAACGTCACCGATCAAACGCGTCTGGCTCTACGTCACCGGCGTGACCGATCACCATCAAAATGCCCGCCCGCAGTCCCTCGAACGCATTCCCGATACCGACGTCTGGCAGTGGCAGGGCGAGTTCAGCCCCGAGTGGCGCGGAAGCTACTGTTTTATCCCTTCCGTGAATGAAAACGATTTTGCCAGCGTCGTGTTTGAAGGCGAGCAGCCGGAACGCACGGCGCTGCGTGAAGGCTGGCGCAAGCTGCTGCCGCACGCGGTTTCAGACCCGCTGAACCCGCAAAGCTGGCGCGGCGGGCGCGGCCATGCCGTCTCGGCGTTGGAAATGCCGGAAGCACCCGTTCAGCCGGGGTGGAATCATCCCGATACGCCGTATCAGCCGCCAGTCTGCATTGAGTGGGAAAGCGCGCGCCTGAAAAATCGCCGTCGCATCTGGATTTTCGCCTCCGGCGGGGACGACCGGGAACGCCCGCTGGCGGTGCTGCTCGACGGGCAGTTCTGGGCCGAAAGCATGCCCGTCTGGCCTGCGCTGGCGTCGCTCACCACCGGGCGCAAATTACCGCCTGCGGTCTACGTCTTAATCGATGTTATCGATATGGCGTATCGCAACCGCGAGCTGCCGTGCAATCCCGACTTCTGGCTGGCGGTGCAGGAAGAACTTCTCCCCCTTGTTAAAAAACGCGTGCCGTTTAGCGACCGCGCCGACCGTACGGTGGTGGCTGGCCAGAGCTTTGGCGGTCTCGCGTCGCTTTATGCTGGCCTCAACTGGCCGCAGCGTTTTGGCTGCGTGCTTAGCCAGTCCGGCTCCTACTGGTGGCCACACCGCGGCGGCCAGCAGGACGGGCTGTTAATCGAGCAACTTAAAACCGGCGAAATATCCCCTCGCGGGTTACGCATCCTTCTTGAGGCCGGGCGCAACGAGCCGCTCATCTTCCGCGCGAATCAGGCGATTTATGCCGAACTGCACGCACACCAACCGGTTATCTGGCGTCAGGTTGACGGCGGACACGATGCGCTTTGCTGGCGCGGTGGGCTGACGCAGGGGCTTATCACCCTCTGGCAGCCGCTTATTCACTAACGGAGTCTGTATGGAATTCAGCAATCCTTTCGATAATCCGCAGGGACAGTTCGCCATTTTGCAAAACGACCAGGGGCAGTACAGCCTGTGGCCACAGCAGTGCGAACTGCCGGCAGGGTGGGGCGTGGTGTGCGAAGCACAGTCTCAGGAGGCGTGCCAGCAGTGGCTGGCGGAACGCTGGCAGACGCTTGAGCCGTCTTATTTCGCGGGGGAGAACGCATGAACCGTCTTCCTCTCGTCGCCGCCCAGCCGGGGATCTGGATGGCGGAACAGCTGTCCACGCTGCCAAACGCCTGGAGCGTGGCGCACTACACCGAGCTGAAAGGCGATATCGATGCGCCGCTGCTGGCAAAAGCCGTTGCCGCGGGCATGATGCAGGCCGATACCCTGCGCATGCGCTTTGCGGAAGACAACGGTGAGGCGTGGCAGTGGGTGGATGACACCTTCATTCTGCCGGAACCGTCCATCGTTCGCGTTGATTCCCACGCCGCCGCCGTGGCGCTGATGGAATCCGATCTTAACCAGAACCTGCGCGTCGACAGCGGTCAGCCGCTGGCGTTTCATCAGCTGATTCAGGTCGGTGAAAAACACTGGTACTGGTATCAGCGCTATCACCATCTGGTAGTGGATGGCTTCAGCTTCCCGGCCATAACCCGCCAGATCGCCGCGATTTATGCCGCGTGGAAAAAGGGCGACCCCACGCCGGAATCCCCGTTTACGCCATTCGCAGAGGTGGTGGACGAGTATCAGCGCTATCGCGACAGCGAGGCGTACCGGCGCGACGGCGCCTTCTGGGCCGGGCAGCGCAAAGAGCTGCCTTCTCCGGTCTCGCTCTCCTCCGCGCCGCTGCCGGGCCGCGCCGCCACGACCGACATTCTGCGTCTGAAAATTACCGCCGACGGCCGCGCCTTCAGCCAGCTTGCACAGGCGGCAGGGCAGGTACAGCGCACCGACCTGGCGCTTGCGCTGGTGACGCTGTGGCTGGGGCGCCTCACCGGACGGCTGGACTACGCCGCCGGGTTTATCTTTATGCGCCGGATGGGATCCGCGGCGCTCACCGCGACCGGGCCGGTGCTTAACGTCCTGCCGCTGGCGGTCAATATCGATCCCCAGGAGAGCCTGCCCTCGCTGGCGCTGCGCCTGGCGAACCAGCTGAAAAAAATGCGCCGCCACCAGCGCTACGACGCCGAGCAGATCGTGCGCGACAGCGGGAAAGCGGCGGGCGATGAAGCGCTGTTTGGTCCGGTGCTGAACGTTAAAGTGTTCGACTACCAGCTGGATATCGACGGCGTGGAGGCTATCACCCACACGCTGGCGACCGGCCCGGTGAACGATCTGGAGCTGGCGCTGTTCCCGGACGAGCAGGGCGGGCTGAGCATGGAGATCCTCGCCAATAAGCAGCGTTACGATGAGGCGACGCTGACGCGTCACGTGGCGCGCCTGAACGCGATGCTGGTGCAGTTTGCGGCCAACCCGGACCTGCGCTGCGGCGAGGTGGAAACCGTTTCAGAGCAGGAATACGCAAAGCTCGCGCGCATCAACGATACCGGGCTGGCGCTGCCGTCGACCACGCTCGCGGATCTGGTGGCGGAACAGGCGAGCAGAACGCCGGATGCCCCGGCGCTGGCGGATGCGCACGTTGAACTCAGCTATCATCAGATGCGCGAGCAGGTCGTCGCGCTGGCAAACCTGCTGCGCGCGCGCGGCGTGAAGCCGGGCGACAGCGTGGCGGTGGCCCTGCCGCGCTCGGTATTCCTGACGTTAGCCTTGCACGGCATTGTGGAGGCGGGCGCCGCGTGGCTGCCGCTCGACACCGGCTACCCGGACGATCGCCTGCGGATGATGCTCGAGGACGCGAAGCCGTCCCTGCTCATTACCACCGACGAACAGCTTCCGCGCTTTAGCGATCTGCCTATTACGACGTGTAGTTACAACACACTGTTACCGGCCACCGATGCTGAGCCGCTGCGTCTGGCAAAGCCGGAGCAGACGGCGTACATCATCTTTACCTCCGGCTCGACCGGGCGTCCAAAAGGGGTCATGGTCGGCCATACTGCCATCGTTAACCGCCTGAAGTGGATGCAGGACCATTATCCGCTGGGCGCGAACGATGTGGTGGCGCAGAAAACGCCGTGCAGCTTTGACGTGTCGGTGTGGGAGTTCTGGTGGCCGTTTATCGCCGGGGCAAAGCTGGTGATGGCGGAGCCGGACGCGCACCGCGATCCGCAGGCGATGCAGAGCTTCTTCACGCACTACGGCGTGACGACAACCCACTTCGTGCCATCGATGCTGGCGGCGTTTGTTGCCTCGCTGACGCCGGAAAACGTCGGGTGCTGCAACACGCTTAAGCAGGTGTTCTGCAGCGGCGAAGCGCTGCCGACGGCGCTGTGCCGTGAGTGGGAAGCGTTGACCCATGTGCCGCTGCATAACCTCTATGGTCCAACCGAAGCGGCGGTGGACGTCAGCTGGTATCCGGCGTATGGCCCCGAGCTGGCGGCGGTGGAAGGTAACAGCGTGCCGATCGGTTTCCCGGTGTGGAACACGGGGCTGCGCATTCTGGATGCGATGATGCGCCCGGTACCGTTCGGCGTGGCGGGGGATCTCTACCTCACCGGCATTCAGCTGGCGCAGGGGTATCTGGGACGCCCCGATCTCACCGCCAGCCGCTTTATCGCCGACCCGTTCGCGCCGGGCGAGCGGATGTACCGCACCGGAGACGTTGCCCGCTGGCTGGATAACGGCGCGGTGGAATATCTGGGCCGCAGCGACGACCAGCTTAAAATTCGCGGCCAGCGCATCGAGCTGGGTGAAATCGACCGGGCGATGCTGTCGCTGCCGGACGTGGCGCAGGCCGTGGCGCACGCCTGCGTCTTCAACCAGGCGGCGGCAACGGGCGGCGATGCCCGCCAGCTGGTGGGGTACGTGGTTTCTGAATCCGGCTTACCGCTGGACCGCGACGCGCTGCTGGAATCGCTCAGAACCCAGCTGCCGCCGCATATGGTGCCGGTGGTGCTGCTGCAAATCAGCGCGCTGCCGCTGAGCGCCAACGGCAAGCTGGATCGCAAGGCGCTGCCGCTGCCGGAACTGACCGGTAAAACCTCCGGTCGCGCGCCGGAAAGCGAAACTGAAATCGCCGTGGCGCAGGCGTTTGCCGCGCTGCTGGGCTGTGAGATCAGCGACATTGAGGCGGATTTCTTTGCCCTCGGCGGCCACTCGCTGCTGGCGATGCGCCTCGCGGCTCAGCTCAGCCGCGCGTTCAACCGCAAGGTCACGCCGGGGCAGATTATGGTCGCCTCGACGGTCGGCAAGCTCAGCGCGCTGCTGGACTCTCAACTGAGCGACGAGCAGGCGCAGCGTCTGGGGTATGAAACCCTTCTGCCGCTGCGCGAAGGCAACGGCCCGACGCTGTTCTGCTTCCATCCTGCGTCCGGCTTTGCCTGGCAGTTTAGCGTCCTGGCGCGCTACCTCAGCCCGCGCTGGTCAATCGTCGGCATTCAGTCGCCGCGTCCGGACGGTCCGATGCAGCAGTGCGCGGATCTCGATGGGGCGATCGATCATCACCTGAATACGTTGCGTAAGCAGCAGCCGCAGGGGCCGTATTACCTGTTCGGCTATTCCCTCGGCGGCACGCTGGCGCAGGGCATTGCGGCCCGCCTGCGCGAGCAGGGTGAAGCGGTGGCGTTCCTCGGCCTGCTGGATACCTGGCCGCCGGAAACCCAGAACTGGGCGGAAAAAGAGGCCAACGGCCTCGACCCGGCGGTGCTGGCGGAGATCGAGCGCGAGCGGCAGGCGTTTATCGCCGCCCAGCAGGGACAGGGCTCCAGCGAGCTGTTTAACGCTATCGAAGGCAACTACGCCGACGCGGTGCGGCTGCTCACCACGGCGCACAGTTCACGCTTTGACGGTAAAGCGACGCTGTTTGTTGCCGAGCGCACGCGCATGATGGATCCGCAGGCCGCCTGGGCACCGTGGGTGGGGGAACTGGAGGTGTACAGCCAGGATTGCGCCCACGTGGATATCATTTCACCGCAGGCGTTTGAGAAAATTGGGTCAGTGTTGAGGGAGATTTTGGGGTAACGTCAAAAGCGCCGGGTGGCGGCTACGCCTTACCCGGCCTACGGAAGCCGAGTGTAGGCCGGGTAAGGCGTAGCCGCCACCCGGCAATTACCGCCGACCTAACGGCACCACCAGCGGCGTTCCCGCCACCGGATCGTCAATAATCATGCAGCGCATACCGTAGATCCGCGCGATCAGCTCCGGTGTGACAATCTCTTTCGGCGCACCCTGCGCCACAATCTCCCCGTCGCGCAAGGCAATCAGGTGCGTGGCGTAACGGCACGCCTGGTTTAAATCGTGCAGCACCGCCGCCAGAGTATAGCCCTGCGTGCGGTTCAGCTCGCTCAGCAGCTCCAGCAGATCAATCTGGTGGCTGATGTCCAGCCAGGTTGTCGGCTCGTCCAGCAGCATGATCGACGTTTCCTGCGCCAGCACCATCGCGATCCACGCCCGCTGACGCTGGCCGCCGGAAAGGGTGTCCACGCTCTGCTGGGCGAGATCGGTGATGCCCGTCGCCTGCATCGCGCGGCTGACCGCCTCGTCGTCCTCTTTACGCCAGCGGGTAAACAGCGGCTGGTGCGGGTAGCGCCCGCGCGAGACCAGCTCCTGCACCGTGATGTCCCCCGGCGTGGTGGCGTTTTGCGCCAGCAGCCCGATGCGCCTGGCCACTTCTTTGCTGGCGAAACGCTGGATCTGCTCCCCGTCCAGTAAGACACTGCCCTCCACCGGCGTCATCAGGCGGCTCAGCGTGCGCAGCAGGGTCGATTTGCCGCAGCCGTTCGGGCCGATAATCGCCGTGAAGTGGCCGTCCGGAATGGCAACGGATAAGTCACGGGCAACGATTTTTTTGCCGTAGCCGAGGGTGAGATGTTCGCCGCGCAAGCGGGTGATTGAATCTGTCATTTCTTGCGTGACTCCTGAACGAGCAAGACGATAAGGTAAATCCCGCCGAGGCTGACGGTCACCACTCCCACCGGAAGCTGGTAAGGCATAAACAGCCGCTGGGCGCAGAGATCGGCGGCCAGCAGTAACAGCGCGCCGCACAGCGCCGCCTGAGTTAATCCCCAGCGCGCCGTCCCGCTTAGACGTCGTGCGATATGCGGCGCGACAAGGGCGATAAACGAGATCGGCCCAGCGATGGCGGTGGAGGCGGCGGTCAGCAATACCGCCACCAGCATCAGCATCAGGCGCGAGCGTTCGACGCTCACGCCCAGCGCGCAGGCGCTGTCGTCGCCCATCTCCAGCAGCCGCATGCGTCGCACCAGCAGCAGCGCGCCGATAAACATCAGCACAATCAGCGGCGCGGCGGGCCAGGTTTTGCCCCACGTCAGGCCGTTGAGAGAACCTGCGTACCACAGCCCGGCGGAAAGCGCCGTTTCCAGCGAGGCCTGCAGCAGCAGCCAGGTGTTAAAGGCCATCAGCATCGCACGGATGCCGATACCGATAATGATCAGCCGGAAGGTGTCGATACCGTTGCGCCAGGCCAGCAGCCAGATAACCAGCGACGTCAGAATGCCGCCCGCCATCGCCGTGAAGGTAATGGCCGTCAGGTGCTGGCCGAACAGCACCATCGCCACCAGCACGCCGCTCCAGGCCCCGGTATTGAGGCCCATCACGTCCGGGCTGCCGAGCGGGTTGCGCATCAACGACTGGAATATCGCGCCGCTGACGCCGAGCGCCGCGCCGACCAGGATTGCCATCGCCACGCGCGGCAGTCGCCATTCGGTGACCACCATGGTGATGTTACGCGGCGCGCTGCCGGTGAGAGCGTGAAAGACCTGCGCGAAATCAAGCGTTACGGCACCGCTTTGCAGGCTCCAGACCGCCAGCAGCAGACTGGCGACGACCAGCAGGGAGACGCTGGTGACTAAACGCCCGGACGGGGCCCTCATGCGCCACCTCCGCGTTTACGGCGCACCAGGAAAATCAGCACCGGCGCGCCGATAAAGGCGCTGACCACCGAGACGCGCAGTTCACCCGGCACCAGCAGGCGGCCCAGCACGTCGGCAAACAGCAGCAGGGCAGGCGTCGCCAGCAGCGTGACCGGCAGAGACCAGCGGTGATCCGCCCCCACCAGCCAGCGCGCCATGTGCGGCATCATCAGGCCGATAAAGGCGATTGGCCCGACCACGGCGGTCGCGCTGCCGCACAGCACGGTGATGGCCAGCAGGCCAATCAGCTGCGTGCGCGCGACGCGGTTGCCGAGCGCGGTGGCGGTGTCGCTGCCGAGGCTCAGGCTGTTCAGCGCCCGGCTTAACGACAGCGCTACGGCGGCGGCAATCATCACCGGGATCGCCACCACTTTCAGCGTTTCAAGAGTGCGGATATCCAGCGAACCGGCCTGCCAGAAGCGCAGCTGGTCGTAAACGTCCGGGTTGAGCAGGGCGATGCCGTTGGACAAGCCTTCCAGCACCGCGGCAAGCGCCACGCCCGCCAGCGTCAGGCGCACCGGGCTCAGCTGACCGCCGCCCTGGCTGCCGGTAAACGCGACCACCAGCGAGGCGGCCAGCGCGCCGCAGAAGGCCATTACCAGCTGCTCAGACGGAGAGGTGAAGCCGAACAGCGCCGCGCCCAGCACGATGGCAAAGCTGGCGCCGGCGTTCACGCCTAGAATGCCGGGGTCCGCCAGCGGGTTGCGGGTGAGGGTTTGCATCAGGGCACCGGCAAGGCCGAGCGCGCCGCCGGCCAGCAGTCCAGCAAGGGTGCGGGGCAGGCGAGCGTCGAGCACGATAGTGCAGTCAGCGCTTTGGCAGGTGCCAGTAAGCGCATCAACGATGACGGACGCGGGAAGCGGCTTCGCGCCGACCAGCAGGCTGAGTGCAATCGCGAGGCTCAACAGCAGCAATAAAACGGGCACGGCAACGGCGCGCACCGAAGATGAGGAAAACGACATAGCAACATCCATGATTTGATAATGATAGTGATTATCGTTATCTATCTTATTTGGCTATGTTAGCATGTGCGCCCATGGAATGGGTAGAATTACACTCAAGGCTTTGTCATGAATCAAAAATCCTGGCTGCTCAACCTCAGCCTGCTTAAAACGCACCCGGCGTATCGCGCCGTGTTTATCGCCCGCTTTATCTCCATTTTATCCCTCGGCCTGCTCGGCGTGGCCGTACCGGTCCAGATCCAGACGATGACCCACTCCAGCTGGCTGGTGGGGTTATCGGTAACGTTAACCGGCGGGGCGATGTTTATCGGTCTGATGGTCGGCGGCGTGCTGGCGGACCGCTACGAGCGTAAAAAGCTGATCCTGCTGGCGCGCGGCACCTGCGGCGTGGGCTTTATCGGGCTGTGTCTGAACGCCATGCTCCCTGAGCCGTCGCTGATGGCCATTTATGCCCTCGGGCTGTGGGACGGTTTCTTTGCCTCCTTAGGCGTGACGGCGCTGCTGGCGGCGACGCCCGCGCTGGTCGGGCGAGAAAATCTGATGCAGGCGGGGGCGATCACCATGCTCACCGTGCGCCTCGGCTCGGTGATTTCGCCGATGGTCGGCGGCCTGCTGCTGGCAACCGGCAACGTGGCGTGGAACTACGGCCTGGCCGCGGCGGGGACGTTTATCACCACGCTGACGCTGCTGCGCCTGCCGCTGCTGCCACCCCCGCCGCAGCCGCGCGAGCATCCGCTGAAGTCTCTGATGGCCGCGATTCGTTTCCTGTTCAGCAACCCGCTGATTGGCGGGATTGCGCTGCTCGGCGGCCTGCTGACGATGGCGAGCGCCGTGCGCGTGCTGTACCCGGCGCTGGCGGGCGAGTGGCAGATGAGCGCCTCGGAAATAGGCATTCTCTACGCCGCCATTCCGCTCGGCGCGGCGTGCGGGGCGCTGACCAGCGGCAACCTGGCACAGAGCGCGCGGCCGGGGTTGATTATGCTGCTTGCCACGCTGGCCTCGTTTATCGCCATTGGCTTCTTCAGCCTGATGCCGGTCTGGGCGCTGGGGGTGATGTGTCTGGTGATCTTCGGCTGGCTGAGCGCCATCAGCTCGCTGCTGCAGTACACCCTGATCCAGACCCAGACGCCGGAAGGAATGCTCGGGCGCATTAACGGCCTGTGGACCGCGCAAAACGTCACGGGCGATGCCATTGGCGCGGCGATCCTCGGCGGGCTGGGGGCAATAATGACCCCGGCGGCGTCGGCGAGCAGCAGCGGGTTTGTGTTAGCAATGGTTGGTGTGATCTTATTGGTGGCGCTGGTGGAATTGCGCCGGTTCAGGCAGGAGAGTGCCCCTGTGTGATTTGCCGGGTGGCGGCTGCGCCTTACCCGGCCTACATTTTGCACCCGTAGGCCCGGTAAGCAAAGCGCCACCGGGCGCAGGCATTACCCGAAAATTGCCTCTAAACGCTGCAACACCAACATCGCGCTGTAATAATCCAGGCGGAACGTCTCGGTTCCCAACGCCCACACGCGCTTGTTTTTCACCGACGGCAGGTGCGCCAGCAGCGGGTTAGCGTAAATCGCCGCCACGTCTTTCTCGTCGCCGGCAAACACAAACAGCCCTTCGCCGTTCAGCCCCGTCGCCAGGTTTTCACCGCCCAGCTGGATAATGTCGTGGCGCTTGCCCTGGCTTGTTGAGGTCTGCAACCCGGCAGGCAGGTCCGCCAGCGTAAAGCCCAGCTGGTGCAGCAGTTTGCCCTGCGCCGATTCGGCGGTCCACAGGTTGGCGGAATGCGCGGCGGCGGTGTAGACGATGGCGTTCACCGGCTGCGGCGGCAGCGTCATCTGCTGTTTCACCTGCGCGAGCTGTTTATCAAACGCGGCAATGCGCTCTGCGGCCTGCTTTTCGTGTCCGGTGATCTCGCCCAGCAGGGTCAGCAGCGCCTGCCAGCTCTTGTCGTCGTAGTTGATGATAAGCGTCGGCGCAATGGCGGAAAGCTGATCGTACAGCGCCAGCGCGGAATCCCCGCCGGTGGCGCTGATCAAAATCAGGTCCGGCATTTGCGCGGCCACCGCTTCAGCGCTCGGCTCGCCGATATACAGCCGTGCAACCTTGCGCTGCTTCGCGATATCGCCCCACTGGCGCAGGAAACCCTGTCCATCCGCCACGCGGTTGTTCGGCGTGGTCGCGCCGCTGGCGACGACCGGTGCGTCAATGGCCAGCAGGGAGCCGGTTAAGGTCACGCTGGTGGAGACAATGCGCGTCGGTTTGCTCTCAAGCGTGTGAACGCCGCGGCTGTCGGTCACCTGACGGGGCCAGTCGGCGGCAGTGGCTGAGGTAAGTCCTAAAACAAAAAGTGATAATAAAAGCAGGGGATTACGGAAAACGGCAGGGAATTTCACAGCGCGGGATCCTGTTTTTGTTGGAGATAATGCTTCTCATTTTCATATTTGCCGCAACGGGATGCAAGCTTTTGTCGCACAAGTTATTTGCCCGACGGTTGACAGCGAAGCGATGTGGGATTAGGTTAGCCGACGAAAATATAAATGATAATCATTATTGCTTCTTTTATCATTTTGAGGAGGATGATATGGATACGTCCCTGGCTGAGGAAGTTCAGCATGCCGCAACCACGCTGGAATCAGACCGTTTTTTCTTTATGTCGCCTTACCGCAGCTTTACCACGTCCGGCTGCTTTTCCCGCTTCAGTGAACCCGCCGTCGGCGGTGACGATCCGGCGGGTCGCTTCCAGCAAAAATTAGCCCAGGCCTTCCGCACGGCAAAAGCCAGCGGTATTGCTCACCCGGTGATGGTGGGGGCGATCCCGTTCGACACCCGCAAGCCCTCGTCGCTGTTTATTCCGCAACGCTGGGAGACCTTTTCCCGTCCCGCACGTCAGCAGTCCGCACGCTATTTTTCCGGCGCGCAGGCCCTGAAGGTGGCACAACGCACCGAGATCCCGCCGCAGCCCGTCTTCGAAGAGATGGTCGCTCGCGCCGCGTCGCTGACCGCCACGCCGCAGGTGAACAAGGTGGTCCTGTCGCGCCTGATTGATATCGCGACCGACAAACGCCTGGACAGCGGCGCTCTGATGGAGCGCCTGATCGCCCAGAACCCGGCGAGCTTCAACTTCCACGTGCCGCTGGAAGACGGCGGGGTGCTGCTGGGCGCCAGCCCGGAGCTGCTGCTGCGCAAAGAGGGAGCGCACTTTAGCTCGCTGCCGCTGGCGGGCTCCGCGCGCCGTCAGCCTGACGACGTGCTGGATCGCGAGGCGGGCAACAAGCTGCTGGCCTCCGAAAAGGACCGTCACGAGCACGACCTGGTCACCCAGGCGATGAAGGCCATTCTGGCACCGCGCAGCCACCATCTCAGCATGCCTGATTCTCCTCAGTTGATTACCACGCCGACGCTGTGGCATCTGGCAACGCCGGTTGAAGGCGAGGCGCGTGAAAACGAGAACGCCCTGACCCTGGCCTGCCTGCTGCACCCGACTCCGGCGCTGAGCGGCTTCCCGCATCAGGCGGCGAAAGAGCTGATTGCCGAGCTGGAGCCGTTCGACCGCGAGCTGTTCGGCGGCATCGTTGGCTGGTGCGACAGCGAAGGCAACGGCGAGTGGGTGGTGACCATCCGCTGCGCGCGTCTTCGCGAAAATACCGTTCGCCTGTTTGCCGGTGCGGGCATTGTGCCTGCGTCCTCCCCGGTGGGCGAGTGGCGCGAGACGGGCGTAAAGCTCTCCACCATGCTTAACGTTTTTGGTTTGCACTAAGGAAGACTCATGACCATTCCCTTTACCCGCTGGCCTGAGGATTTTGCCCGCCGCTACCGTGAAAAAGGCTACTGGCAGGATCTGCCGTTGACCCACATCCTGACGGATCGGGCGGACAGCGATGCGGTGGCGATTATCGATGGCGATCGCCACATTACCTACCGCGCGCTGAATCAGGCCGTAAACAACCTGGCCTCAGCCCTTCAGGCGCGAGGATTGCAGCGCGGCGAGACGGCGCTGGTGCAGCTTGGCAACGTGGCCGAGTTCTACATGACCTTCTTCGCGCTGCTGCAAATCGGCGTCGCGCCGGTGAACGCGCTCTTTAGCCATCAGCGCAGCGAACTCAACGCCTACGCGGCGCAGATCAAACCCGCCGTGCTGATCGCCGATCGCGACCACGCGCTGTTTGCGGGCGATGACTTCCTCAACGCTTTCGTGGGTGAACACCGTTCGGTACGCGTCGTCCTGCTTCGCGGTGACGGGGGCGAGCATGCGCTGGAGGCGGCGATTACCCGCCCGGCGGACAATTTTATTGCCAACCCGACGCCCGCCGACGAGGTGGCGTTTTTCCAGCTCTCCGGCGGCAGCACCGGCACGCCGAAGCTGATCCCGCGAACGCACAACGACTATGACTACAGCATTCGTCGCAGCAACGAGATCTGCGGCATTACCGCCGAAACGCGTTACCTGAACGCGCTCCCTGCGGCGCACAACTACGCCATGAGCTCGCCGGGGTCGTTAGGCGTCTTTACCGCGGGCGGCTGCGTGGTGCTGGCGAACGATCCGAGCGCCACGCTCTGCTTCCCGCTGATTGAACAGCATCAGATTAACGTCACCTCGCTGGTGCCGCCTGCCGTCAGCCTCTGGCTGCAGGCGATTGCCGACGGGGCGGACAGCGCGCAGCTTAAATCACTGAAGCTGCTGCAGGTGGGCGGCGCGCGCCTTTCCGCCACGCTCGCGGCGCGCATTCCGGCGGAAATTGGCTGCCAGCTGCAGCAGGTGTTCGGCATGGCGGAAGGGCTGGTGAACTACACCGCGCTCGACGACGCCCCGGAACGCATCATCAACACCCAGGGCCGCCCGATGTGCCCGGACGACGAAGTGTGGGTGGCGGACGAGCACGGCAATCCGCTGCCGCGTGGGGAGGTCGGACGCCTGATGACGCGCGGCCCGTACACCTTCCGCGGCTATTTCAACAGCCCGGAACACAACGCCAGCGCCTTCGACGCCGACGGCTTTTACTGCTCCGGGGATCTGATCGCCATTGACGAGCAGGGCTACATCACCGTGCAGGGGCGCGAGAAAGATCAGATCAACCGCGGTGGCGAAAAGATTGCCGCCGAAGAGATCGAAAACCTGCTGCTGCGCCACGAAGCGGTGATCCACGCCGCACTGGTGAGCATGGAGGACAGCCTGCTGGGCGAGAAGAGCTGCGCGTATCTGGTGGTGAAACATCCCCTGCGCGCGGTGGAGGTGCGCCGCTTCCTGCGCGAGCAGGGCGTTGCCGAATTTAAGCTGCCGGACCGCGTGGAGAGCGTGGATGCGCTCCCGCTGACGCCGGTCGGCAAAGTTGATAAGAAACAGTTGCGCCTGTGGCTTGCTGAACGCGCCCGGGGCTGAGGAACAGAGTATGGCCATTCCAAAATTAACCGCTTACGCGCTGCCGACCGCCGCAGAGCTGCCGACCAGCAAGGTGAACTGGGCGTTTGAGCCCGAGCGCGCGGCGCTGCTGATCCACGATATGCAGGAGTATTTCCTGAACTTCTGGGGCGAAAATAGCGACATGATGCAGCAGGTAGTCGCGAACATCGCCAGACTGCGCGCGTACTGCAAAGAACACAATATCCCGGTGTACTACACCGCGCAGCCGAAAGAGCAGAGCGATGAAGACCGCGCCCTCCTGAACGACATGTGGGGGCCGGGCCTGACCCGCTCGCCGGAGCAGCAGCGCATCGTGGCTGAACTGACGCCGGACGAAGCGGACACCGTGCTGGTGAAGTGGCGCTACAGCGCGTTTCACCGCTCGCCGCTGGAGCAGATGCTGAAAGAAACGGGGCGCAACCAGCTGCTGATTACCGGCGTGTATGCCCACATCGGCTGCATGACCACCGCCACCGACGCCTTTATGCGCGACATCAAGCCGTTCTTTATTGCCGACGCGCTGGCGGACTTCACCCGCGACGAGCACCTGATGTCGCTGAAATACGTGGCAGGACGTTCTGGCCGCGTGGTGATGACCGACGAGCTGCTGCCGTCCGTTCCTGCAACGAAAGCCGCGCTGCGCGCGCTGATCCTGCCGCTGCTGGACGAGTCCGACGAGCCGATGGATGACGAAAACCTGATCGACTACGGCCTGGATTCAGTGCGCATGATGGCGCTGGCCGCCCGCTGGCGCAAAGTACACGGCGATATCGATTTCGTGATGCTGGCCAAAAATCCCACACTCGACGCCTGGTGGGCGCTGCTCTCCCGCGAGGTGAAGTGATGGTGTTTGATTTCACCGGCAAAACCGTCTGGGTCACGGGCGCGGGGAAGGGGATTGGCTACGCGACCGCACTGGCGTTTGCCGAAGCCGGCGCGCAGGTGACCGGGTTCGATTTGGCCTTCCCGCAGAATGACTATCCGTTTGCCACCGAAACGCTGGACGTGGCGGATGCCGGGCAGGTGCAGGAGGTGTGCGGGCGCGTGCTGGCATCGCTCGACCGCCTTGACGTGCTGGTCAACGCGGCGGGCATTCTGCGCATGGGGGCGACGGACCAGCTCTCGCAGGAGGACTGGCAGCAGACCTTCGCGGTCAACGTCGGCGGTGCGTTCAACCTGTTCCAGCAGACGATGGGCCAGTTCCGCCGTCAGCAGGGCGGGGCGATAGTCACCGTGGCGTCCGACGCGGCGCACGCGCCGCGCATCGGCATGAGCGCCTACGGTGCGTCGAAAGCGGCGCTGAAAAGCCTGGCCCTGACCGTCGGGCTGGAGCTGGCGAGCTGCGGCGTGCGCTGTAACCTGGTGTCGCCGGGCTCAACGGACACCGACATGCAGCGCACCCTGTGGACCAGCGACGACGCGGAACAGCAGCGTATTCGCGGCTTTGGCGAGCAGTTCAAGCTCGGCATTCCGCTGGGCAAAATCGCCCGCCCGCAGGAGATAGCTGCGACCGTGCTGTTCCTTGCCTCCGATGCCGCCAGCCACATCACCCTGCAGGATATCGTGGTGGACGGCGGCTCCACGCTGGGGGCGTAAATGATCTGGAAACGTCATTTATCGCTTGAGGAGCTGAACGCCACCAGCGTGAATACCCTGGTGGCGAACCTGGGCATCGTCTATACCCGCCTCGGGGACGACGCGCTGGAAGCGGAGATGCCGGTGGATGCGCGTACCCATCAGCCGTTTGGCCTGCTGCACGGCGGGGCGTCGGCGGCGCTGGCGGAAACGCTCGGCTCAATGGCCGGATTTCTGATGACCCGCGACGGGCAGAGCGTGGTGGGCACGGAGCTGAACGCCACGCATCATCGGGCGGTATCCCACGGCAAGGTTCGCGGCGTGTGTCAGCCGCTGCATCTTGGGCGTTCGAGCCAGAGCTGGGAGATTGGGGTCTTCGACGAGCAGGGGCGGCGGTGCTGTACCTGCCGGTTAAGTACGATGGTGCTGGGCTAACTCAGATCAAAGTGATCGGCTTAACACTGTGGTGTAAATCTCTGGTTTGACCACGCATTATTGCGTTTCAAAGTTGTTAAATTTTTCCGGTTGTTCTAGAAACAAAATGTAACATCTCACTGTTTCACGACAACGGACAACAACTATGAACAACTCAGGGAAATACCTTACATGGGCAGGGCTCTCCGTTGTGGGAGCTTTTGCCCTGGGCTATATCGCCCTCAACCGGGGGGAGCAGATCAACGCGCTCTGGATCGTCGTTGCCTCGGTCTGCGTTTACCTGATCGCCTATCGTTTTTATGGCCGCTATATCGCCAAGAACGTCCTGGGCGTTGATGCAACGCGCATGACGCCTGCCGTCCGCCATAACGACGGTCTGGACTATGTGCCGACCGACAAGAAAGTGCTGTTCGGTCACCATTTTGCGGCGATTGCCGGGGCAGGCCCGCTGGTGGGGCCGGTGCTGGCGGCGCAAATGGGCTACCTGCCGGGGATGATCTGGATCCTCGCGGGCGTGGTGCTGGCGGGGGCGGTGCAGGACTTTATGGTGCTGTTCGTCTCTACCCGCCGCGACGGACGTTCGCTGGGTGAGCTGGTGAAAGAGGAGATGGGGGCGACCGCCGGAGTGATTGCGCTGGTGGCGACCTTTATGATCATGGTGATCATCCTCGCGGTGCTGGCGATGATTGTGGTGAAAGCGCTGACCCACAGCCCGTGGGGAACGTACACCGTTGCCTTTACCATTCCGCTGGCGCTGTTCATGGGGATCTACATCCGCTACCTGCGTCCGGGCCGCATTGGTGAAGTGTCGGTGATTGGCCTGGTATTCCTGGTGTTCGCGATTATCTCCGGCGGCTGGGTGGCGGAAAGCCCGACCTGGGCGCCGTTCTTCGACTTTACCGGCGTGCAGCTGACCTGGATGCTGGTGGGCTACGGCTTTGTGGCGGCGGTGCTGCCGGTATGGCTGCTGCTGGCTCCGCGTGACTACCTCTCTACCTTCCTGAAAATCGGCACGATTGTCGGGCTGGCAATCGGTATTCTGATTATGCGCCCGACCCTGACCATGCCGGCGTTAACCAAATTTATCGACGGTACCGGCCCGGTCTGGACCGGCAATCTGTTCCCGTTCCTGTTTATTACCATCGCCTGCGGGGCGGTGTCGGGCTTCCACGCGCTGATCGCCTCCGGGACGACGCCGAAGATGCTGGCGAATGAAAATCAGGCCTGCCTGATTGGCTACGGCGGCATGCTGATGGAGTCCTTCGTGGCGATTATGGCGCTGGTATCCGCCTGTATTATCGACCCGGGCGTGTATTTCGCGATGAACAGCCCGATGGCGGTCCTGGCTCCGGCGGGCACCGTTGACGTGGTCGCTTCCGCCGCGCAGGTGGTGAGCGGCTGGGGCTTTGCGATTACGCCTGAAACGTTGACGAGCATCGCCAGCGAAGTGGGCGAGCAGTCCATTATCTCCCGCGCGGGCGGGGCGCCGACGCTGGCGGTTGGCATGGCGTATATTCTTCACGGCGCGCTGGGCGGGCTGATGGATGTCTCGTTCTGGTATCACTTCGCCATTCTGTTTGAAGCGCTGTTTATCCTGACGGCGGTGGATGCGGGAACCCGTGCGGCGCGCTTTATGCTGCAGGATCTGCTGGGCGTCATCTCCCCGAACCTGAAGCGGACCGATTCGCTCCCGGCTAACCTGCTGGCTACGGCGCTGTGCGTGCTGGCGTGGGGCTATTTCCTGCATCAGGGCGTGGTCGATCCGCTGGGCGGGATTAACACCCTGTGGCCGCTGTTCGGTATCGCCAACCAGATGCTGGCGGGCATGGCGCTGATGCTCTGCGCGGTGGTGCTGTTCAAGATGAAGCGCCAGCGCTACGCGTGGGTGGCGCTGGTGCCGACCGCGTGGCTGCTGGTCTGTACCCTGACGGCGGGCTGGCAGAAGGCCTTCAGCCCGGATAACAAGGTGGGCTTCCTGGCGATCGCCAACAAGTTCCAGGCGATGATCGACAGCGGCAAGATCCCGGCACAGTACACCGAATCGCAGCTGTCGCAGCTGGTGTTTAACAACCGTCTGGACGCCGGGCTGACCATCTTCTTTATGGTGGTGGTCGTGGTGCTGGCGTTGTATTCTCTCAGGACCGCGCTGGCAGCATTGAAAGTCGACGCGCCAACGGCGAAAGAGACGCCGTATGAGCCAATGCCTGAAAACCTGGAAGAGATTGTGACCCAGGCCAAAGGGGCGCATTAACCCGTGTGCCGGGTGGCGCTAGCGCTTACCCGGCCTACATTCCCTGTGAGATCAGAACTATGTTCGACACCCTTTCCAAAGCCGGTAAGTACCTGGGACAGGCCGCCAAAATGATGATTGGCGTGCCGGACTACGACAACTACGTCGAGCATATGCGCGTCAACCATCCAGACCAGACGCCCATGACCTACGAAGAATTTTTCCGCGACCGCCAGGACGCCCGCTACGGTGGCAAGGGCGGGGCGAAGTGCTGTTAACCCTCTTTCGGGAGATAGAGGCTGATCTGCTCCTGCTTACAGCCGTAGATCGCCGCCAGCTTTTCGCGGGTGCGCTTTTGCGGACGGGAGTCCAGCGCTTCCAGCTGTGACACGGCGGACTGGCTGATGCCGAGTTTCTCCGCCACCTCCTGCTGGGATAGCCCGCGCAGGATACGCCACGCGGCCTGCAGGCTGACGTTCTGCCAGGTCATGATGCTGCACACGTCTCCGGGCAATTCCACGTCATCCAGACTATCGTGTTCGACCTCAATATCCTCCAGATCGTCATCGGTTTCGTCGTCGATCTCTGCCATCTGTGAGCACATGCGGAAGTATTCGTGATAAGGAATAACCACATACTGCGTTTTACCGTTATCGTCCTTAATTAGCTGAACAGCCATAGGTGGCTTTCTCCTCATGCAGGTAAGTCGTTGAAGTTCTGCGCTTGACGGCTAAAACATAACAATGGTTATCGGGATCGTCCCGAAGCGTATAGATGATGCGGTAATCGCCAACGCGAAGCCGGAAATGATTTTCTGTCGCCGATATTTTTTTGATATCGGGCCGGGGTGCCGAGCGGTCATCCAGTTCGGCAAGCTTTACCTCAATGCGGCGTTGATACCGCTCGTCAATTCTGGAAAAAGCCTTTTTTGCACCATTAGACCAGACAATCTTCATCCGTACCTCCACTGTACGCCCACACAAATTATAAGGAAATAATAAGACTATTAGATAAATTCCGAATTTCTTATGGGGTACTGTAGAGCGGACATAAAACGGAAGTAAGCGGTAAAAAGCGAAACATCGAGGCGGCTCGACAAGGCCTCTGCCGGGCGACAGAGGCTTGCAGAAAAGGTGCGATCAGGCGTTCAACCCGCCGTCGACATCCAGCCCTGTGCCGGAGATCTGCCCGGCGGCCGGGCTGGCAAGGAAGGTGACCGCCGCCGCGATGTCTTCCGGCTGGCCGTAGTGGCCGACCGCGATCATCTGGCGCTGGGCTTCCGCCTGTTCGCCGTCTTCCGGGTTCATATCGCTGTTGGTGGGGCCGGGATGCACCAGGTTAACGGTAATGCCGCGCGGGCCCAGATCGCGCGCCAGGCCGCGGGTGAGGGAGTTAAGGGCAGACTTGGTCATCGAGTAAACGGCAATGCCCGGCATCGCCACGCGGTTCGCCAGACAGCTGCCGATGTTGATGATGCGCCCGCCGTCGGACATGTGCACCAGCGCTTCCTGAATGGCGATCACCACGCCGCGAATGTTGACGTTGATCAGCGCGTCGATGTCCGCCAGGGTCATGGACTCCAGCGGGCCGCCGCGCGCGATACCCGCGTTGTTGACCAGAATATCCAGCCCGCCAAGGGCACGCGCTGCATGGGTAACGGCATCCTGAATCGCCTGCGCGCTGGCGCTGTCGGCCTGAATCGCTTCGCCGTGCCGCCCAAGCGCCTTAATTTCATCGGCGACGGCCTGGGCTTTATCGGCGGATTTTTCATACGTAATAACCACATCGGCACCGGCGCGTGCCAGCGACAGCGCGATAGCCCGACCCAATCCACGGCTGGCGCCGGTAACCAGCGCCTTTTTACCTGTTAAATCGATCTGCATGATGACCTCGTGACGAGAGTGGTGAGAATCATCATTAGGTATAGCCTGTCGGCGCGATTAACGGCTGAAGGATTCCACCTTCTCAAACGCGGCGCGCAGAACGTCGGGCGTTAACGTCACCGGCAGAGAGTGAATCGACTCCACCGGGCGCAGGGTGTGGGCAATGACCTTATCCAGCGCTTCCCGGTTATTGATGTCAACGTCCAGCGCGCGAAGCGTGGTCGGCAGGTTAAAACGCCGGTACGCCGTCACCAGTTGCGCCAGCACATCGTCCTGACCGAGCAGGGCGCTCTGCACCAGAATCCCGTAGGCTACCTTGGTGCCGTGCAGATATTTTTCCGTCTGCGGAAGCACGGTTAAGCCGTTGTGTACCGCATGTGCTGCCGCCACGCGGGTATAGCGTTCGCCCAGACCGCCGACCATCCCGCCACCGGCAATAATCGCATCCACCACGTCCCGGAACGCCTGCGTCTGGTCACCGCGCTGCTGGTCGGCCAGCGCCTCTTCGCTGCGCGTCAGCAGCACGTCGCGGATCGCCAGCGCGCCGTTGATGCCGAGCCGCACGGTCAGCGGCAGGTTCTCCGGCTCAGGTGCCAACACCACCGCTTCGTACCACTTCGCCAGCGTATCGCCGATGCCTGCCAGCAGATATTCCGCTGGGGCGTTAAGGACGATCTGCGGCTCCACCAGCACCAGGAAGTTGGCGTCGTCGAAGATCTCAAAATGCAGCGCCTGACCGGCATCGTTGTACCAGACGGAGAGCGGGGTCCACGCCGCGCAGGTGGCGGCAATGGTGGGGATGCCCACGAACGGAACGCCTAAACGACGCGCCACGGCTTTCACCGTATCCATCACCGCACCGCCGCCGACGCCAATGACCACGCTGGCGTCGCTGCCGGATTCATTCACCAGATGAGTGACGTCGCGCTCGCTGCAGTGGCCCTTAAACAGCAGGTGCTTCGCCCCCGGCGCGTTAAAGCTCTCCGGCAGGAAAGGGCGCGCGCCTTCGATGGCACGCTCGCCGTAGATCCACACCGCGCGGGAAAGCTGTTCCGGGGTAAAGAAATTATCCAGCTGCGCAAGGCTTCCGGGGTGAGAGAAGTAGTTCGCCGGGCCAGGCACGACGCGGATATCGGTGTTGCTCATGGTGTTGTCCTTTTTTAGCAAGCGCTAACCCGATGTTATGTCTGGACATCCGGATGGCTAATAATATTTCGCTTTATCTTATGCCTTTTCCGTCGTTGTCAGTCAACCGGAGCTGTGAAAAATTCGATAAATCAGAAGAGTAATGAAGGATTTACGCGGATGGTTTCCAGTCGCCTTGAAATGCGCGGTATCAGCCTGGCCTTTTCCGGCTTTCAGGCGCTGTCGCGCGTGAATTTCACCTTAACCGGCGGATCGGTACATGCGCTGACCGGCGCCAACGGCGCGGGGAAATCGACCCTGATGGCGGTGCTGTGCGGCACGCACAACCACTATGAGGGTGAGATCAGCATTAACAACCAGCCGGTGACGATCCGCGAACCGCTTGATGCCAAACGGCTGGGGATCCACCTCGTGCAGCAGGAGGTGGACGTGGCGCTGATCCCGGGGTTGAGCATCGCCGAGAACATCATGCTCGACCAGCTGGCGCAGCCGGGGCATCGCTTCAACTGGCGCGCGACCCGCCAGCAGGCAAGACAGGCGCTGGCGCAGCTGGACGTTGCTCTGGACGTACGCCGTTCCATCGACAGCTGCACGCTTGCCGAAAAGCAGCAGATTTTGCTGGCGCGCGCCCTGTCACACCACTGCCGTTTTCTCATTCTTGATGAGCCCACCGCGCCGCTGGACGCGCACGAGAGCGAGCGCCTGTTTGCGGTGGTGAGACGGTTAAAGCAGCAAGGCATCGGCGTGGTGTTTATCTCCCATCGCATTCACGAGCTGAAGGCCATCTGCGACACCCTGACGGTGCTCCGCGACGGCAAGCTGATTGAGTCCGGCCCGATGGCCGATCTGAGCGGCGAAGCGATCGTCGAGAAGATGCTCGGCCACGTGCTCAGCGATATCTACCCGCCCGCGCGGCCGCCGCACGGCGACGAAACGCTGCTGCGGGTAGAAGGGCTGCACGACGACGCGCTGCTGAAAGATATCTCGCTGCACCTGCGCAAGGGCGAAATTCTCGGTATTGCCGGGCTGGCGGGCGCGGGCAAAACAGAACTCTGTAAGGCGCTGTTTGGCGCCAGCAAAAGCCGCGTGGCGCGCGGTGAGCTGAATCAACAGCCCTGGCAGCCGCGCGACCCGGCGGACTCGGTGCTGCGCGGCCTGGCGCTGGTGCCGGAAGAGCGGCGCAAAGAGGGCATTTTTATCGACGAGCCGGTGAGCATGAACCTTGCCGTGTGCGCCGATAACAGCTTTTCGCGCTGGAGCCTGTTCGGCCATCGTCAGGCGTGGCGCTGGGCGGAAGAGGTGATTGCCCGCGTCGGCGTGCGCACGCGCGGGCCGGGGCAGGTGCTGCGTCGCTTATCTGGCGGCAACCAGCAGAAGGTCGCCATCGGCAAGTGGCTGCGCAATGACGCGAGCGTGCTGATCTTCGACGAGCCGACCAAAGGCGTGGACGTGAAGGCCAAAACCGATCTCTTCCAGCTGATTGACGGCCTGGCGCGCGAGGGCAAAGGGGTGATTTACGCCTCGGGCGAATTTGCCGAACTGGTCGGGCTGTGCGACCGCATCTGCGTCCTGTGGGACGGGCGCATCGTGGCGGAAATCGCCGGGGCCGAGGCCCGTGAAGAGACACTACTTTATTATTCAACCGGAGGAACGGCGTCGTGAGCAAGGCCCTTTCAGTAAACGCGACGGCGTCTGGCCGTCAGCAGATTTTCGATTTTCTCTACAAGTGGGGCATGCTGTTAACCGTCGTCGCGCTGGTGGCCGTCTTTGGCCTGGCGTCGGACAGCTTCCTCGATCCGAACAATATCATCAATATTCTGCGTTCGATTGCCATCGTGACGGTGATTGCCATCGGCGTGTCGATCTCGCTGACCATCGGCGGGTTCGATCTCTCCGTGGGGTCTACCGCGTCGCTGGCGAACGCGCTGGTGATTTCGCTTTTCGTCTGGCACGGCTTCGGCACCACCGAGTCGATTCTGATTACCCTCGCGCTCTGCATGCTGGTGGGGCTGTTTAACGCCTTTCTGATCGTTATCCTGCGCATTCCGGACATGCTCGCGACGCTGGCCAGCCTGTTTGTGATCCAGGGCGTGGCGATGACCTACAGCTACGGCGGGTCGATTACCGAGAACATGGTGCTGCCGAGCGGCGACATGGCGGAAGGCACCATCCCTGCGACGTTCAGCCTGCTGGGACAGGTGCCGACTATCGTGATCGTCATGCTGGTGGTGACGGTTCTGGCGCAGCTGGGGCTGTCGCTCACCACTCACGGTCGTCGGATGTACGCCATTGGCGGTAACCCGGAAGCGGCGCGCCTCTCGGGGATTCGCACCACCCGCTACAAGGTGGCGGCCTACGTGATTGCCTCCCTGCTGGCGGGCCTGGGCGGGATTTTGCTGGCCTCGCGCATTGGCTCATCGCAGGTGAACGCGGGCGGCGGTTATCTGATGGATGCGGTAGCGGCGGCGTGGATCGGCTTCTCGCTGGCCGGATCCGGCAAGCCGAATGCCCTGGGCACCCTGGTCGGGGCGGTGATTCTCGGCGTGCTGTCGAACGGGCTGGTGATGCTCTCCGTGCCGTATTACGCCATGGACATTATAAAAGGGCTGGTGCTCGCGGTAGCGCTGGCGATTACCTACATACAAAAACGCTGACAACACAACGGGATAAAAAATGAAAAAGATTGCACTCTCTTTGGTGGCATTAGGGTTATTCACCGCTCTGCCTGGCTTCGCGGCCACGCCCGCACCGCTCCCGGCGGCCATTGCCAACCATGACGGCCCCATTCGCATTGCGGTGATCCGTAACCTCGGCTCAGACGACAACACCACGCAGTTTATTGCCGGGGCCATTCAGGAAGGGAAGAAGCTTGGCTTTAAGGTCAGCACCTTTTTAAGCAACGGGGACGACGCCAAATTCCAGGACTTCGTGAACCAGGCCATCAGCCAGAAGTACGACGGGATTATCCTGTCTCAGGGCCGCGATCCGTACTCCACCGCGCTGGTGAAGAAGGCGGTGGACGCCGGGATTAAGGTTGCCGTGTTTGATACCGCCGTCAACGGCGAGATCCCGGGCGTGACCGTTACCCAGCAGGACGATGCCTCTCTGACGAATCTCTCCTTCGGCCAGCTGGCGAAAGATTTCAACGGCAAGGCCAATATCGTCAAGCTGTGGGTAGCGGGCTTCCCGCCGATGGAGCGTCGTCAGGCGGCGTATAAAGAGCTGCAAAAACAGTACCCGGACATCAAAGAGCTGGAGTCTATCGGCGCGGTCTCCTCTGACGTGCAGGGCGACACCGCCAACAAGGTGGGCGCGATCCTCGCGAAATACCCGAAAGGCAAAATCGACGCCATCTGGGGAACCTGGGACGCCTTCAGCCAGGGGGCGTATAAGGCGCTGAAGGAGAACGGCCGTACCGAGATCAAACTCTACAGCATCGACATCTCCAACCAGGATCTGCAGCTGATGCGCGAGCCGGGCAGCCCGTGGAAGGTGAGCGTGGCGGTGGATCCGAAGCTGATTGGGGCGACCAACGTGCGCCTGATCGCCAATAAGATTGCCGGGGAAGCCACGCCTGCGACCTACGATTTTAAGGCGGCCGCGATTCCGCAGACGCTGCTGACCACCCAGCCGGGCGCGGTGAACGTGGCGTCGCTGGGGAAAATCATTCCGGGCTGGGGACAGACGGAAGATTTCATTGCGCCGTGGTTTGCGACGCTGGAAGCCAAGTCAAAATAATGCCCGGTGGCGCTTCGCTTACCGGGTCTACGGTTTGGTAGGCCGGGTAAGGCGCAGCCGCCACCCGGCGAAAGGAGCTCAAGGTGACTCATTTACCCCCTCCCGAATACAGCCGCAATATGCGGCTGATTGGCCATAGCGTTCAGGGCGGTCGCCCGGACGGCGTGCAGCTGATGGTGCACCGCGGTTTCGCTTATATCGGCCATATGGTGTCGCAGGGCTTTTCGATTGTCGACGTGCGCGATCCGAAAAACCCAAAAGCGGCGGGCTACGTGCCCGCGCCGCCCGGCACCTGGAACGTGCATCTGCAGGCGCATGATGACCTGCTGCTGGTCATCAACGCCCGGGATCTGTTTGCCGATGCGCGTTTTGCCGACGAGAAGGTCTACTACACCCGGCAGGTGGGCGAGACCGTCAGCGACGTGCAGGACAAAGGCTGGAGCGCCGGGCTGCGCGTGTTTGATATCTCCACGCCGGACAGGCCGCGCGAAATCGGCTTTCTGTCGCTGAGCGGCATCGGCATTCACCGCATCTGGTACGTCGGTGGCCGCTGGGCGTACGTGTCGGCGCTTATTGACGGCTTTACCGACTACATCTTTCTGACGATTGACCTGGCCGACCCGCGTAAGCCTGAGGTGGCAGGGCGCTGGTGGCTGCCGGGGATGAATCAGGCAGAAGGGGAGAAGCCTAACTGGCCGGAAGGGAAACGCTACGCGCTCCACCATGCGATTATTGCCGGCGATACCGCGTACGGCAGCTGGCGCGACGGCGGCCTGACGCTGCTGGACGTGAAGGATCGTACCCAGCCTAAGCTCATTAGCCACCGCAACTGGAGTCCGCCGTTTGGCGGCGGCACGCACACCGCGCTGCCGCTGCCGGACCGCGATCTGCTGGTGGTGCTGGACGAAGCGGTGCTCGATAACCAGGAAGACGGCGAGAAGCTGATCTGGCTGTTTGATATTCGCGAGCCGTCGAACCCGGTCAGCATCTCTACCTTCCCGCAGCCGGATGAAATCGACTACGTGGCGAAAGGGGCGCATTTCGGCCCGCACAACCTGCACGAGAACCGGCCGGGGAGCTTTGTCAGCTCAACGCTGATTTTTGCCACCTATCAGAATGCGGGCGTGCGCGCGTATGACATCTCCAATCCGTATCGGCCGGTTGAAACGGGGGCGCTGGTGCCTGCCGCGCCGGCGAAAATGATGGATACCCGCCCGAATCGCCCGCAGGTGATCCAGTCGTGCGACGTGTTTGTGGATGCGCAGGGGATTATCTACAGCACGGACTATAACGGCGGGCTGTCGGTAATTGAGTATCTGGGGTGAGTTTTTGCCGGGTGGCGGCTTCGCCTTACCCGGCCTACATTTTGCACCCGTAGGCCCGGTAAGCGTAGCGCCACCGGGCAAACGTTCTCAACTGTACTGCCGCACCCGCGCCACCAGATCTTCCGCGCTGTCGATACGATCGGCAATCACGATCAGCGCCTTGCCGAGCGTTATCGCGTGGCGCAGGCATTCGTGGCGCATCGCCTCGTCCTGAATGGTGTCGATATCCGCGACGTGGGAAAGCCCGACGCTGCGGCGAATGAGTTCGGTGCCGCAGAAGCCGATGGCGTCATGCCAGACCTTTTTCAGGAACGCGGAGGCATAGCCCGGCGCGCTGAGCGCCGCGTCGCGCGTTTTCTCGTGCGCCAGCGCCTGGAAGCGTTCCGCGAAGGTGTTCCACAGCTCCTGAATATCGGTCAGGCGCTGCTCGCGCGCGGCGGCGGCATCGCGAATGCCCAGGTGCCCCGGCAGGCCGCAGAAGTTGAGCAGCAGGTTGCCGATGGCGGTGCCGACATCAAATCCAATCGGGCCGAAATAGCCGAACTCAGCGTCGATGGCCTTCAGGCTGCCGTCGGCCACAAAAATCGAGCCGCTGTGGATGTCTCCGTGCAGCAGGGCTTCAGCCTGAGAAAAGAAGCGGTGCTTGAGGGAGGCCACGGCAATTTTCAGCTGGGCGTCGTCGCTTAGCGCGGCGACGTCATTTTCCAGCTCGGCCGGGTAGCTGTTGCGTTCGTGGATCTGGTACGGATCGTTGAAGAACAGATCTTCGGTGATCTCGCACATCTCCGGGTTGATGAATTTCGCCACCTGCGCTTTCTTCTCGTGCGGGTGCAGGAAGAAATCGCTGGTGTGGAACAGCGCGTGCGCGAGGTATTCACCCAGCTGACGCGCCGCCTGCGGGTAATAATTATTTTTGATCAGCTCGCCGCGCCAGATGCGATGGCTGGAGAGATCTTCCATCACCATTACCGCCAGTTCCGGGTCAAAGTGGTGGATTTTCACGGTGTGCTGCGGGCTGTGCCGGTGGTGCTCGACCAGCGTTTGCGCCTCCAGACGGGCGCGATCCAGCGTCAGCGGCCAGGACTCGCCGACGCAGCGCACGTAGGGCAGCGCCTGCTTGACGATGATGCGGCTCACGCCCGCGCTGTCGAAAATTTTAAACACCAGATTGAGGTTGCCGTCGCCTACCTCCTGCGCCTCCACCAGCGATGAAGGATCGTCAAGGCCGCCAAATTGCCTGGCATATTCCACGGCGTCCTGAGCGGTAAAGGTACGGTATTGCGACATGGCCTGCTCCTCACGGGTTTGCTAATAAAGACATGTAGACGTCTATACATCTGGATTTCATCCTGACACAATGTGCTACAACAACGCAACAGGGAATTAACGACATGCAGACATTACAGACGACCAGCCTGCGGGTAGCGGATAATCAGCTCTTTATACTCGACCAGCAGGCCCTTCCGCAGGAGAAACGCTGGCTGGATGCCTCAACGGTAGAGGCGCTGGTAGGACATATTCACGCCCTGCGGGTGCGCGGCGCGCCGCTGATCGGTCTCTCTGCAAGCCTACTGCTGGCGCTGCTGGCGGAAAACGGCAAAAGCCGCGACGAGCTGGCGGTTGCGCTGGAAACCCTGCGCGCGTCCCGCCCGACGGCGGTGAACCTGATGAACAACCTCGACCGCATGAAGTGGGCGCTGTGGCAGGAAGATTTTGTTCCGGCGCTGGTGGCCGAAGCGCTGCGCCTGATTGACGAAGACAAACGGCTCTGTGACGCGATTGCCAGCGCGGGCAGCGCGCTGGTGAAGCCCGGCAGCCGTCTGCTGACCCACTGCAACACCGGCGGGCTGGCAACGGCGGGCGTCGGCACCGCGCTGGGGGTCATTGCTCGCGCGCACCAGGAAGGCAACGTCAGCAACGTCTGGGTCGATGAAACCCGCCCGCTGCTGCAGGGGGGAAGATTAACCGCGTGGGAGCTGGGCGAGCTGGGCGTGCCGTATCAGCTAATTACCGACTCCATGGCCGCCAGCCTGATGGCGAAAGGGCAGGTCGACGCCGTGTGGGTGGGCGCAGACCGCATTGCGGCTAACGGCGACGTGGCGAACAAAATCGGCACCTATTCCCTGGCGGTGCTGGCAAAATTCCACGGCATTCCGTTCTACGTGGCCGCGCCGCAAACGACCCTCGACCCGGACTGCCCGAATGGCGACGCGATCCCGATTGAGCAGCGCGCCGCCAGCGAGGTGATGGGCGTCGCCGGAAGCTTTGGCGCGGTGCAGTGGGCGCCGGAAAACGCGAAGGTCTACAACCCGGCGTTTGACGTGACCCCAGCCTCGCTGATTAGCGGCTGGGTGCTGGATACGGGCGTGGTCACGCCGGAAGAGGTTGCAGAAGGGAAATTTGCCTGAGTCCGGCTATCCTTTAAGGGGCTCCCTTAAGAGGACAACATCGTGACGCTCGACCCTGAAACAGACTTAAAACTGGAGCGCGTGGTGGACGCACCGCGCGACCTCCTGTGGCTCTGCTGGACCACGCCCGAACACATCAAACACTTCTTCATCCCTGCACCGCATAAGGTGACCGACTGCGATCTCGATCTCCGCGTGGGCGGGCGGTTCAACACCGTGTTTGAGGTGGACGGTCAGCGGATGGATAACCGGGGCGTGTTTCTTGAAATCGACCCGGCGAAAAAGCTGGTCTTTACCGACGGCTATACCGAAGGCTGGAAACCGGCCGAGAAGTCGTTTATGACGGGAATTTTGTTGCTGGAAGACGCCGGGGAGGGGAAAACCCGCTATACGGCGATTGCGCGCCACCCCACGAAGGAGATCCGCGAGCAGCATGAACAGATGGGATTTCACGAAGGGTGGGGGATTGTGCTGGATCAGCTGGTGGCGTATGTGAAAGGGCTTAACGCTTAGTGCGCGCTGGTGCCCTCACCCCGACCCTCTCCCACAGGGAGAGGGAGAAAAGATCAGGCCAACCGCGGATACGCATCCGCAATTGCGTCACCGGTAAACTGGGCAACCCAGCCTTCCGGATTGTCGAAAATACGAATCGCCGTAAAGTTCGGCTCTGAGCCCATATCAAACCAGTGCGGCGTGCCCGCGGGCACGGAGATCAGGTCGTTTTTCTCGCACAAGACCTGATATACCTCATCGCCGATGTGCAGGCAGAACAAGCCCGCGCCTTCCACGAAAAAGCGCACTTCGTCTTCGCCGTGGGTGTGTTCGTTCAGGAACTTCGCGCGCAGCGCGTCTTTCTGCGGATTGTCGGCGCGCAGGCTGATCACGTCCCAGCTCTGGTAACCCTTCTCTGCAACCAGTTTGTCGATCGCATGTTGATACGCCTCGATCACGGCTTCAGGTGCGGGATCGTGTCCTAAATTGCGATCCGCCGCCCAGCGTTCAAACCGCACGCCCTTCGCGTTGAGCTGTTGGGCAATCTCGGCGGCGTCGGTGCTGTGCCACTGGTGTTGACTGGCGTCTTTGTCGGAATAAATGGTCAATGCGCTCATGAAGGGATCTGCTCCGGGTTAATTTCGTCAAACTGGTGGACCTGATGGTGGTGGCTTGCGCCGTCATCATCGCCGCGAATCAGCTGCAGGGTACGAAAACCTGCCTGTTCAGCCGCGTCCAGCTCCTGATGAATATCGGAGAGGAAGAGGATCTGCGACGGGGCGATGCCCGTTTGCGCCGCAATGTTCTGATAAGACTGCACCTCGCGCTTGGCGCCGATGTGGGTGTCGAAATAGCCGCTGAACAGATGAGTAATATCACCTTCGTCGCTGTAGCCAAATAACAGTTTCTGCGCGGCGACGGAGCCAGAGGAATAAACATAGAGATCAATCCCTTGCGCTTTCCATTTTTCCAGCGCCGGGAGCACGTCCGGGTAGAGATGGCCGGTAAAGTCGCCGTTAACGTAGCCGTCGTGCCAGATGATCCCCTGCAGCGCTTTAAGTGCCGTAGATTTACGGTCTTCATCCATAAAGGCAAACAGGGCGTCGATAAGTTCGCTGACGCTGGCGTGTGGGTTAGCGATTTCATCACGCAGGTTGTCCAGAATGGATTTGACCGGCTCGGCGTACTGCTGCGCGGTCACGAAGGCCGACAGTCGCTCACGCGCGTAGGGGAACAAAACATCATGGACAAAACGAATATCGCTGGTGGTCCCTTCAATATCCGTCACAATCGCGCGAATCATACTCTCTCCAGTTGTCGTAAACGCATTTCGCATTCAAATAAGAACTCTAATCCTTCCAGATGACGCCGGGCTTCGGCCACGTCGCGTCCCCAGCAGGTTAAGCCATGACCGCGCAGAAGAAAACCATAATTAAGCGGCCGTTCCTGGGCGTAATGGGCGATGCGTGAGGCGAGGGCGTCGATATCCTGGTCGTTATCAAAGACCGGGATAGCCACCGTATCCAGATGCGTGGTTTGTCCGGTGAGGGATTTTTGCATCTCAAAGCCGCTGATGGTGAGCTCGGCCTCTTTGACCAGACGCGACAGCACCGTGGCGTTAACCGTGTGAACGTGCAGCACGGCGTTGGCTTCCGGGAACAGGCGATAAATCAGCGTGTGCAGACCGGTCTCCGCCGACGGTTTGCGACCGGACGGCGCGCGGTTGGTGGCGATCTCCACCTGCAGAAAGTCATCGGTTGTGAGGCTACCTTTGTCCTTGCCGGATTCGCTGAGCCAGCAGAGATGTTCGTCCTGACGCACCGACATGTTACCGCCGGTAGCGGGCGCCCAGCCTTTGGCACCGATCCAGCGGCAGGCGTCGACTAGATGCGTGAGTTGCAGGTTGTCTGTCATTTTCCTTTTACCCTCTCGGCCAGGAATATTCATATGGTTTATACCCGTCATACTTCAAGTTGCAGGTGCGTTGGCTGCACTCACTCACCCCAGTCACGTACTTATGTACGCTCCCGGGGATTCGTTCCCTTGCCGCCTTCCTGTAACTCGAATTATTTAGGGTATAGACGTCTAAGCGTCTTGATTGCCAAAGACTAACATCGTGTTATAGTGGCAGCAACATAAGTATTAAAAGCAGGCACAACAAAATGAGCAATAACGCATTGATCCCGCAGAGTAAACTTCCCGGTCTCGGTACCACCATCTTTACGCAGATGAGCGCCCTGGCGCAGCAGCACAACGCCATTAACCTTTCGCAAGGGTTTCCGGATTTTGACGGGCCAGGCTATTTGCAGGAGCGCCTGGCGTACCACGTTGCGCAGGGGGCGAATCAGTATGCGCCGATGACGGGCGTGCAGGCGCTGCGGGAAGCGATTGCCGACAAAACGGCGGAGCTGTATGGCCATAAGCCCGATGCGAACACCGACATCACGGTGACGGCAGGGGCAACCGAAGCGCTGTACGCGGCCATCACCGCGCTGGTGCGCGCGGGGGATGAAGTCATCTGCTTTGATCCGAGCTACGACAGCTATGCGCCTGCGGTTGAACTCTCCGGCGGCGTGGTGAAACGCGTGGCGCTCCAGCCGCCGCATTTCCGCCCTGACTGGCAGGCGTTTGCCGCGCTGCTGAGCGATAAAACCCGCCTGGTGATCCTGAATACGCCGCACAACCCGTCGGCGACGGTGTGGCAAAAGGCCGATTTCGCCGCGCTGTGGCAGGCCATTGCCGAACGTGAGATTTATGTTCTGAGCGACGAAGTGTACGAGCACATCTGCTTTGCAGAGGAAGGGCACGCCAGCGTGCTGGCGCATCCGCAGCTTCGCGAGCGTGCAATCGCCGTCTCTTCGTTTGGTAAGACCTACCATATGACCGGCTGGAAGGTAGGGTACTGCGTGGCCCCGGCGGCCATCAGCGCTGAGCTGCGCAAAGTGCATCAGTACCTGACGTTTGCCGTGAACACGCCGGCTCAGCTGGCGCTGGCGGATATGCTGCGCGCGGAACCCGCGCATTACCGCGAGCTGCCGCACTTCTATCGTGAACGTCGGGATCTGTTTGTGGCGGCGCTGAGCCAAAGCCGCCTGGAAATTTTGCCGTCTGAAGGAACCTATTTCCTGCTCGCCGACTACAGCGCGATTTCCGAACTGGACGACGTTAGCTTTTGCCAGTGGCTAACGAAAGAGGTGGGGGTGGCCGCTATTCCGCTGTCGGTGTTCTGCGCCGATCCCTTCCCGCACAAGCTGATCCGCCTGTGCTTTGCGAAGCAGGAATCGACGCTGCTGGCGGCGGCGGAGCGTTTGAACACGCTCTGATTATTTCACCGTCCACGCTTCTGAGTAACGGCGGTCTGCAAACAGCTCCAGCAGACCGTTGATTTGCTTGAGGCGCAGCACCTCGTCGCTGTCCATGCCCAGCTCTTTGCCTATTCGCTCATCATTCCAGCCGAGCTGTGCCAGTTCGCGCACGATATCTGACATGGCGTTGATTTGATGCCGACCCCGCGCCCGATTGTGGCGAATCGTGGCGGCCATACGGTCATGTTTATCCTGCCGGTGCTGGCGCAGGCAGGTGACGGGGAGATATCCTCTGAGCTGACGCTTCAACGCCGCCCGATTTTTGCCGATTTCGTGGCGATGAAAGCCATCCACAATTTCGTAGTGATGGGCTTCACTTTCCGTCACAACAATAGGTTGGGTGAATCCATCGAGTTCGAGTGACTTGCTGAGCAGCCGTTTTTCCGGAGGGGCAACGTTATTGGGGTTGTAGTCGTTAGCGATAATCGCGTCCTGTTTGATCCAGAGAACGCAGTCTATCGGTTGCTCGCGAAAAGGGCTGTTTTTATGGATCGCTTCGCGAAAGGCATTGATGGCAGTAATCCGATCCTCCTCGCAAAGTGACTGAAGGTACGTTTCGATCTCGGTAATTATTCTTTGTCGCATAAAATGCCCCACTCCTTGCGCTTCGCCTTCACTCGTTCGCTGTAGCGCTGATAATGTTTAGGTTTATTCGGGCTGAACGACAGCGCCCTGCACCAGTAGTCATTATTAAGTAAAACCTTACAAATACGGCGCCATGAGGGGATGTCTTTGGCGCCGATATCGCCGTCCTGCGTCTCGGGGATATCCGGCATGCCTCTCTTCTGATACCAGTGCAGATAGATCGCGATTTTATTGCGGTAATGCTCAGCCGTGTTTTGCGGCATGCTGTTCAGCAGGAGCATGGCGTAGTCGCGCCAGCCGAGGTGATCGGGTTTGAGGATTTTCCGGTGGCCATAAAAGTGGTTGTCCTGCCCGGCGTAGAAGCCGCCGCTGCGCACGCCGCTGACGCGCTCGCACATGGCGGCCCAGCGCTCAGGCTCGAGAACGTGATAGAGCCAGAGTCCCTGGCGCTGTTCCGGGCCGAAGGGCTCGCAGATGCGCATATAGCGCGGCGGGACGCCCGCCTGAAACATGAGGTTGTAGAGCGGGTTATAGCTGCTTCCGGATTTTGCAAACCATGTCCAGATGTCTGCGGTTTTCCAGTCGTAAAGAGGATAGACGTACCACGCGTGCCCGCCGGGCGCGGTGGTTGTCCATGGCTTATCGTCCGCGAAGCGATGCTTGCGGTTGTTGGCGATGGTCAAAAATCGGTTGTAGGATTCATCGGCGCGAATGCCCACCAGCATGGCTGCCGGACGGTGCAGGGCAAACCAGTCGGAAAACGAGCGGACAAAGGCTTCAAAGGTCATTCCCGTCTGGTAAAAATCAAAATAATCCGCAGCGGTGATGGCGCCTTCCGGTGGCTGGCGCACCCAGCGCACGTCCGGCGCCCAGCATTGCCATTCAGGCTGATACTGTGAGAGGGAATTTTGCGTGGTCAGCGGAAGCGCCACCCAGTAAAAGTGCTCGATGACGTCCCGGTAGCCTTCGCGCAGCGCATTAACGTGCTCAATGGTGCAGGAGAACTGTGCTTCCCAGTCAATAAAAAGCACGCTGATTTTTCGTTTTTGCGCCCGGGCCATTTGCGCGGTGAGATGCAGCATGACGGTAGAGTCTTTGCCGCCGGAGAAGGAGACGCAGATGCGGGAAAAGGTGGCGAACGTCCAGCCGATGCGCTCCTGCGCGGCCTCCAGCACGTTAAGCTGCAGGGGATATTTATACAGTGACATGTTCAATCTCTTCCTGAGTATGACTGTCGGGGGCTTTTATTTACGCTGATTAACCATGAATAGTAAAGATATTAAGGAGAAACCGGAAGAATAAGATCTTCCATTAAAGGATTTGTTGCCCGAATGTAATTAAAAAGTATTCAGGCGATATCGCAAGTTATTCCACTTCGATTTTTTCAATGAATTGCGTAAACACGCTGCTGTTTAACGCCGAGCGATTGTAAAGCATGTAAACATCTACTTGAGGAATCGCAAAAGGCAAGGAAATGCTCTTCAGGTTGAGATGGTCTTTATATCGTTCAAACAATATTGTTGGTACAAAGCCTATTAAATCACTCACGCCAATAATATTCATAATCGAAAGCAGTGAGTCACTGCGGAAACAGACGTTGCGTTCCGGAAGGAGAATGTTTGACTGCAGCTGGAACTCTTTTATGCCATTCTCCTGACTGCGCATCAGCGTGAATTTTTCCTGGCTGAGTTCCTCAATCGTTGCGCTATCGCCGAGGCGGGGGTGATCTTTGCTGCACGCCAACAGCATTGCTAACTTCATAAAGCGGGTACAGACGATAGAGCGACTGTTAACGGGAGCAAAGCTAAACACCAGGTCGGCCTTGCGGTAGGCGAGCAAATCCTCGGCTGACTCAGGAGATAAGAGCACATCATTATGTTCTATGTCGTAATTTTCGTCTGCAAGCAGAGAGCTTAGCAGGCCGCCGAAGCGCCCATGGGCCACAATCTGCGGGCAGTAGATGACAAAGCTCTTTTTGATCTGCGCGTTATTCAGGATATTAATGGTTTGCTCAATGCTATTAAGGTTTTCTTCCAGATGGTGATGCAAATTGATCCCCACCGTCGTCGGGGTAATGCCTTTACCCGAACGAATAAAAAGCGGGTCATTCAGTTGCGCGCGCAGGCGTTGCAGGGACTGGCTCACTGCTGAGGGCGTGATATAGAGTGTTTCCGCTGCCTTGCTAATGCTAAGGTGCTGATAAATGCACTCAAAAATGGCTAACAGATTAAGATCGAATTTTTTAAGGTCGTAAAGATTTGCCATAAATCATCCTGAGTGTGTTGTTGTCATCACATTACTGATAACTATAGTTCGAAGTTAATCATTTACAATCCTTGTGATTAACCTACTTAATTTGTTTTAAATACGAGCTTAATATATCACGAGGCTGGATTATTGAAATAGAACTTCAGCCGTTATTAAGATATTTTTATCTTTAAAACTTGCGGCGTTGTTCTCAAATAACCATTATTGGTTATACATTCGCTGTGACTCATTATTGTCACTTTCGTTCTGGCCACCAGGCAGACCACTTATTGCAACTCATTCTCATTATTAAGCCTCTCGTTGAGTCAGGCAGACGCGGAGGCTATTCGGTAAAACCTATCACAGCCATAGGGCGGAATGCCGGCGTGACGCATTGCCCAAACTGAAAACCGGTGCTGTAATCAAACCGCTGTTACGGCCTGAAATAAGGTATGTAGAGCGCAACGCAACGCCAGCCCAGGCTGGCACTGAAAGTTCCTGTGGAAAGTTCAGGTATCAGGGCCGCCCACCAGGGCGGCCTTTTTACGTTCAGGCTTTCCGTTAGTTCCGTTCACAAGGTTGTCTTGTTGGCTTTGTAAGGTTTGGCTGATTGATTTGATAAAGCATACGCATTAGCCCCGATGGATAAAGTTGGTTACCTTACATCTCAACGAAAACACGGAGGAAGTACAGATGTCTTTGATTAACACTAAAATTAAACCTTTCAAAAACCAGGCGTTCAAAAACGGTGAGTTCATCGAAGTAACCGAGAAAGATACCGAAGGTCGCTGGAGCGTCTTCTTCTTCTATCCGGCTGACTTCACCTTCGTTTGCCCGACCGAACTGGGCGACGTGGCTGACCATTACGACGAACTGCAGAAGCTGGGCGTAGACGTTTACTCTGTGTCTACCGATACCCACTTCACCCACAAAGCATGGCACAGCAGCTCTGAAACCATCGCCAAAATCAAATACGCGATGATCGGTGACCCGACTGGCGCCCTGACCCGTAACTTCGACAACATGCGTGAAGATGAAGGCCTGGCTGACCGTGCGACCTTCGTTGTTGACCCGCAGGGCATTATCCAGGCTATCGAAGTTACCGCTGAAGGTATCGGCCGTGATGCGTCTGACCTGCTGCGTAAAGTAAAAGCAGCGCAGTATGTCGCTTCTCACCCAGGCGAAGTGTGCCCGGCTAAATGGAAAGAAGGCGAAGCAACGCTGGCGCCATCTTTAGATCTGGTCGGCAAGATCTAAGTCTGTAAAGCCTGGCGGCGCTGCGCTTGCACAGGCCTACAGTATCGTAGGCCGGGTAAACGACGAGCCACCCGGCAATCAATGGGCGCACCCGCGCCCATTTCATTCCAGCACCATGATGCAAGTTGCATTCAGGCCGCCCGTATAAGGCAGCTTGCATGATGACGTTTTAAGAGAGGGAAGAACCATGCTCGACACCACGATGAAAACCCAGCTCAAGGCCTACCTTGAGAAACTGACCAAACCCGTTGAGCTGATTGCCACGCTGGACGACAGCGCGAAATCGGCAGAGATCAAGGAACTGCTGGCAGAGATCGCTGAACTGTCACCAAAAGTGACCTTCAAAGAGGATAACTCGCTTAACGTCCGTAAGCCGTCTTTCCTGATCACTAACCCAGGCTCTGAGCTGGGGCCGCGTTTTGCCGGCTCGCCGCTGGGGCATGAATTTACCTCGCTGGTGCTGGCGCTGCTGTGGACCGGCGGTCATCCGTCGAAAGAGGCGCAGGCGCTGCTGGAGCAGATCCGCGATATCGACGGTGATTTTGAGTTTGAAACCTATTACTCGCTCTCCTGCCACAACTGTCCTGACGTGGTGCAGGCGCTGAACCTGATGTCGGTCCTCAACCCGCGCATCAAACACACGGCAATTGATGGCGGTACCTTCCAGAATGAAATCACCGATCGCAACGTGATGGGCGTTCCGGCGGTGTATCTGAACGGTCAGGAATTCGGCCAGGGCCGTATGACGCTGACGGAAATCGTCGCCAAAGTGGATACCGGTGCCGAAAAACGTGCCGCAGAAGCGCTGAACAAACGTGATGCTTACGACGTGCTGATTGTCGGTTCCGGCCCTGCGGGGGCGGCGGCGGCAGTATACTCCGCACGTAAAGGTATCCGTACCGGCCTGATGGGCGAACGTTTTGGTGGCCAGGTACTGGATACCGTGGACATTGAAAACTATATCTCCGTGCCGAAAACCGAAGGCCAGAAGCTGGCCGGTGCGCTGAAGGCGCACGTCAGCGATTACGACGTGGATGTGATCGACAGCCAGAGCGCCAGCAGGCTGGTTCCGGCAGCGGTCGAGGGTGGTTTACACCAGATTGAAACCGCCTCCGGCGCGGTGCTGAAAGCGCGCAGCATCATCATTGCCACCGGCGCGAAATGGCGCAACATGAACGTGCCGGGCGAAGATCAGTACCGTACCAAAGGCGTGACCTATTGCCCGCACTGCGACGGCCCGCTGTTTAAAGGTAAGCGCGTGGCGGTGATCGGCGGCGGAAACTCCGGCGTGGAAGCGGCGATCGATCTGGCGGGGATTGTTGAACATGTAACCCTGCTGGAGTTCGCGCCAGACATGAAGGCCGACCAGGTTCTGCAGGATAAAGTGCGCAGCCTGAAAAACGTCGACATCATACTGAACGCGCAGACCACGGAAGTGAAGGGCGACGGCAGCAAGGTCACCGGTCTGGAATACCGCGACCGCGTGAGCGGCGACGTGCACAGCGTGCAGCTTTCAGGGATCTTCGTGCAGATTGGTCTGCTGCCAAACACCACCTGGCTGGAAGGGGCGATTGAGCGCAACCGCATGGGCGAAATCATCATCGATGCCAAGTGTGAAACCAGCGTGAAAGGCGTGTTTGCGGCCGGCGACTGCACCACCGTGCCGTACAAACAGATTATTATCGCCACGGGCGAAGGGGCGAAGGCGTCTCTGAGCGCGTTTGACTACCTGATCCGCACCAAAACCGCATAAGAAAAGAAAGTAAGGCTACACCTGCAATAGCGAGAGGCCACCGAAAGGTGGCCTCTTTTTTTTATCTAACGACCATCACCGGTATATGGGTGTGGCGGATGACGCTGGAGGCGTTAGAGCCCAGCAGATGCGTGGTAATGGACGGGTTACGCGAACCGATAACCACCACGTCTGCCTTCAGTTCGGTCGCCAGCTCATTGACCGCATCGCGTACGCTGCCGAATCTGACGTGTGTTTTGATCCGTGAAGGGTCGATGCTGAAGTGGCTGACCATGGTTTGCAGGCGATTTTCCGCTTCGTGCTGCAAATGTTCCTCGAAGCGACGCACATCGGCGGCAAAGCGGTGCAGGCTCAGGCTGGCGGAGCCTGGCAGCACGTGTAGCAGATGGATGACACCGTCCTGCTGCGCCAGAAACTCCGCGTGGCGTACGGCCTTGTCGCTCAGCTCCATTTCAAAAACATCAACCGGCATAATGATTCTCTGATACATACCCGTTTCTCCTTGTTTATAAACGCTGTACTCATTCAACCACAAAATAGTCATGGTTTCTGTAAGCGCTCCGTCAGTTTTCTTATCTTGCCAGGATAAATCTCAAAAGACCCGTATTCACAGGCAGACCTTCAGGGGTAGCTACCCTTATACACTTACCCGGAACCTTTCGGAGGTCGCATGAAAGCACTTACGTATCACGGTCCACACCATGTTCGCGTCGAGAATGTCCCCGACCCCATCATCGAACAGCCCGACGATATTATTCTGCGCGTCACGGCCACGGCTATCTGCGGCTCCGATTTGCATCTCTACCGCGGAAAGATCCCGAAGGTGCAGCACGGAGATATTTTTGGCCATGAGTTTATGGGGGAAATCGTCGAGTGCGGCGCAGAGGTGAAGAATTTGCAAAAGGGCGATCGCGTGGTGATCCCCTTTGTTATCGCCTGCGGGGACTGTTTCTTCTGTCGCCTCCAGCAGTATGCGGCCTGTGAGAATACCAACGCCGGGCAGGGTGCCGCACTGAACAAAAAGCAAATTCCCGCGCCTGCGGCGCTGTTTGGCTATAGCCACCTCTACGGCGGCGTGCCGGGCGGGCAGGCGGAATACGTTCGCGTGCCGAAGGGTAACGTCGGGCCGTTTAAAGTCCCGCAGCTTCTTTCTGATGATAAAGCGCTGTTCCTGTCCGACATTTTGCCCACGGCCTGGCAGGCGGCAAAAAATGCGCAGATTGAAAAAGGCTCAAGCGTAGCCGTTTTTGGCGCCGGGCCGGTGGGGCTACTGACCATTGCCTGTGCGCGGCTGCTGGGGGCTGAGCAGATCTTTGTTATCGATCACCATCCCTACCGGTTGCGATTTGCCGAGGCGCGCTATGGCGCTATCCCCATCAACTTTGATGATGACAACGACGCGGCGGAAAAAATCATCGAGCAGACCGCGGGCCAGCGCGGCGTTGACGCCGTGATTGATGCGGTCGGGTTTGAAGCGAAAGGCAGCACCACGGAAACGATCCTCAGCAATCTTAAAATCGAAGGCAGCAGCGGCAAAGCGTTGCGTCAGTGCATTGCTGCCGTGCGTCGCGGCGGGGTGGTCAGCGTACCCGGCGTATACGCAGGGTTTATCCATGGCTTCCTGTTTGGCGATGCCTTTGATAAGGGGCTGACGTTTAAGATGGGCCAGACGCACGTCCATGCCTGGCTGGGTGAACTGTTACCGCTGATCGAAAAAGGGCTGCTTACGCCGGAAGAGATCGTGACCCATTATCTCCCCCTTGCGGATGCGGAACGCGCCTATAAGATTTTCGAAAAACGGGAGGAGGAGTGCCGGAAGGTGATTCTGGTCCCGGGCGCAGAGACCCCCGAAGCCGCAGAGCAGACCGTTAAAGGGCTGGTGAATGCCTTCCCGGGCGGGGTTGCCTGAGAATATTCGCTTACCAGTGGCGTTCAAGATAGAGCACGGCCGTGACGATAATCGCCACAAAAATCAGAAAGATAAGTGTGATAACGCCTATCTCACTCATGACCGTCCCCGCGGCACCAAAACAGGTTAAGCGTGGATTAAGGCCATTTTGCGCGGTATAGGAAAATTGGGTGAATTTGCGGAAAGAGGATGCGGCTGCATCCTCTGTGCAAAGCGGGTAGGCGCTTATTCAGAAGAGATTAACGCAGGTAATCGCCCGCGGCTTCTGGCTGGTAGAGCAGCTCCAGCACTTCCAGATGGGTTGACGCCCCACCCGGTAATTCCCAGTGGATCGTATCCCCCGTACGCAGTCCCAGCAGTGCGGCACCCACAGGGGCCAGAACAGAAAGCTGTGTGCTGCTGTCGGTCATCTGAGCCGGGTATACCAGCGTACGGGTCAACTCTTCACCGGTGGTCAGGTTGCGGAATTTCACCTGGCTGTTCATGGTGACCACGTCATGTGGCATTGTCTCAGGCGTGCACATCTGTGCCCGGTCGAGCTCCTCATTCAGGGCGTCGGCCACGGGGAGCGAGGCAAATTCCGCTTTTTCCAGCAGCCTGTCGATACGTTCTGCGTCGAGCTCATTGATGATAATGGTAGGTCTGGACATTTTTTACTCCATGTCGTTAATGCTGCGTCTAACGCAGAAACTGATCCAAAAGAAAACCCTCGCCGTCTGGCAGCGAGGGTTTAACTCTCCCGATGATACTGGCTGAGCGCGCAAGTTTGAAGTGATGAAAGTCACATTCATGGGCCATATGAATTTTCGCTGAAATTTATTCAGTCTTCATTCCTGACGGAATACGTTACGCTGAGTGTCCTGAACCCGGGCGTTGCCCACCAACGAGAGAGAACTATGTACTTCTATCAACCGTCTCAGGGGCACGGCCTGCCGCATGACCCGCTGAACGCCATTATTGGTCCACGTCCGATAGGCTGGATCTCCTCTTGCGACAAGGCCGGTCAGCTGAACCTTGCACCGTACAGTTTCTTCAACTGCTTTAACTACCGCCCGCCGATCATCGGCTTTTCCAGCAACGGCTGGAAGGACAGCGTGCGTAATATTACGGAAACCGGGGAGTTTGTCTGGAACCTGGCAACGCGCGATCTCGCACATGCGATGAATCAAACCTCCGCGATGCTTCCCCACGATCGGGATGAATTTAGCTTTGCCGGACTCACGCCAGCGGCCAGCCAGCTGGTTAACGCCCCCCGCGTTGCAGAAAGCCCGGTGAATTTTGAATGTCGACTGTCCCAGTGCATTCAGCTTACCGGAGCCGACGGTACGCCGGTGGACACGTGGCTGGTGCTGGGGGAAGTGGTCGGTATCCATATTGCCGAAACGCTGCTGGAAGAGGGGATATACCAGACGGCGAAAGCGCAGCCCATCCTGCGTGCGGGTGGGCCGACGGCATACTATGGCATCAGCGATGAAAACCGGTTTGATATGGTGCGCCCGGGCGCGGATCAGTAACCGGCTTTATCAATCACGAATTGTTTTCCGCAGTTACCCGGATGTGGCTGCGGGGCAAATGAGGTCGCAGAAAGCGGATTGTTAATGGCGTCAGCCTTCAGCGAAATCTGCATCTCGGTCAGATAAGCCGGATTGCCGTTGCAGGTCAGCTTGAACGCTCTGACGTTCTCCTTGCCCCAGCTTTTGGCTACGGCACTGTCAAAGTCGCTGCGATTGACGGGTTTTCCGTAGTTATTGGCAAGGAATTTACCGACCGCACTGTTTTTAACTTCCTGATTCATCCGCACCATCGTGCCGAAATAGGCATCCGGATCGAAACCAAAGCAGACGCCATGTTTGGCGTATTCGTAGCGTTCCAGGCAGGAATTACCGCCCGCACCCGGCATCACGTCGTTGAGCTTTGCGGCAGCGGAAAGCGACAGTCCGGTTTCGGCGGCATCGCATTTGCGGCTGGCCTTCACTTCCGGCATGTTCGGAATGGGGCGCGTGGCGCAGCCAAAACGCATCCATCGACGTTCATCCACCCCGCGTGCGGCAATGGATTTCGGCAGGCCGGGCCATAGCCCGTGAACGGTCAGAAAATCAGCTTTATTTTCGCGCTCTTTTTGCAGGCGACATTCGTCAGGTTCATTGCGGTTGCGCTCGACCATGCTCTGGCAAAAACCGGTTTGCCAGGACAGGGCCAGCACATAGCGATCGAAATCGCCATACTGGGTTGCCTTGAGCGGTTCTGCCTGCGTGGAGAAAACACAGAGGGCAAGCGCGATTGCCCCAGACGGGATAACGATATCCTTCCTGAACATATGATTTCCTGATCGAATGAGCGTGATTGATTTCTGGGGGTTATTAAAGCACAAAAAGCGCCCGCAGGCGCTTTCTGGATATCAGGAATTTAGCTTAGGCTGCGCCGGGCACCAGCACTTCCGTGGCGATAATCACGATAATCAGCCCAACCATAACGGGCACTGAGGTGCGTTTTACCACTTCAAATGGCGAGATTTTCGCCATCCCGGCAACGGCGACGACCACGCCCGATACCGGGGAAATGGTGCGGCCCAGGTTTGACGCCTGCAGCATGGGAATGGAGAGATAGGCCGGGTTAATACCGGAGGAGTGGGCCAGTTTCGGGATCATCTCCACGAAAGCGTAGAAAGGCGCATTGCCGGAACCGGTGGTCATGGCCGCCAGCATGGTGAGTACCACCAGGACCAGCATCAGGATAATACTGGCCGAGCCGAACGAGGTGGCGATAGAGATCAGGCTCTGGATAAAGCCGATGGTGCTCAGACCCTGAGCAAAAACGCCCGCTGCCACCAGCAGCATCACCACGCCAGCGAAGGCATCCGCCATACCGCGATAGGCGACTTCCAGACCAGAGAACACCTTTTGCGTGTTGAAACCGCGCACAAACTCCAGCACGGCAGCCAGCAGCATGCAGATCACCAGAATGGTGATGATGTGCAGCTGCGGGCCCCATTTGCCGTCAAAAATCAGCACTCCGATAATCGGCGTGAAGGGCAG
Source organism: Enterobacter sp. EC_64 (assembly GCF_019584165.1). NCBI lineage: Bacteria > Pseudomonadati > Pseudomonadota > Gammaproteobacteria > Enterobacterales > Enterobacteriaceae > Enterobacter > Enterobacter sp. EC_64. The sequence goes on along the minus strand of NZ_VDAS01000008.1, from coordinate 116,120 downwards.
AATGGCATAAAACGCGGGTGCGGTGGTGGTGATCTCACTCACGTCCATCATCTCGTGGCTGATGTTTTCTTTCTTATCCAGATAGCGCTGCCAGAAGAAATGCGCGATTCCCATTCCCACAATGGCGACAATAGAGATTGGCAGCGTGGTTTTAAAGGCGAAGTCGATGAGCGACATCTCCGCAGCCTTTGCCGCCAGCACAACGTCGCCGGAGGTCGGGGAGAGAATAATGGCTGCCGGAGACGCGCAAATGGCTGCTGCCGCGCCGCGGCTGATACCGACGTTCACCATGACCGGGAACAGCGTGGCCATGAGCAGTACGCCAAGTCCGGTTGCCGACGACACGGCCAGCGACATCAGGCAAGCGAGGAAATAGGCGGCGACCATCAGCAGATAGGGTGAGTTGATGTATTGCAGCGGTTTTGAGGCAAGCTTAACGACCATGTCGTTGGCACCGATATGGGTCATGTAGGCGGCAAAACCGCACAGCATCATGATCATCATACCCAGGTCGCCGCCGCGGCTCATGAGTAATATCTTAATGTATTCAACAATATCAGTGGCGGTGTAACCCGTACTGGTTGCACTGGCAGGTAATACCTGATGTCCCATTATGGCGCTGATAATCAGCAGCGTTAAACCGCCAACAAATAATACGCCCGTGGCCGAATAGCCTTTAATGATGTAGCGTGCGACACCGACAATGACGACGACCCCAATAAGGAGTTCGAATAACGTAAGCATGATTTCCCCTGTATCTCTGCTGCAATGGAGCACAAAAAATCAATAAAAATAAGAAGGATGAAAATGTGCCGAATAAATGGCCTGTTCTTGCTGATTAAAATCAATAAACAGACGACTAGAGAGCAGAACAACCGTGTTTTTGCCATGGCTCTTACATTTACGCCATGAGAGTCTTGACCGTCAGAAATAGCGCAATATGTCCTTACAATGATAACAGATTGTTAATATTTTGTGTAATTCAGCATGTTGCTGATATACAGGGCTAAACAGGTTAAAGGCTCACTCTGAATGTGCTTATTCAGACTTGCGGTCCAGTTTATTGAGAATATTCCCGGAAAAAGGCCGAATAATTAGGAATAACGCTGATGTCGTTAAGCCTTGATTCAACTACTTTATGGTAAACTTTGCCTCGAATACTAAGAATGGTAATTGCATTGTGATCGTACGTAATACATTTTTCTCAATTTTATTGTTTATTTTTGGGCAGTTAACGTTTTCTTCTGTTGCACAGGCAGAGGACAACGCGACGGATAAAGGGTGGTTCTCAACCTTTACGGATAATGTCTCTCAGACCTGGACGGCGCCCGAACATTATGATCTCTATGTTCCGGCAATAACGTGGCATGCGCGTTTTGCTTACGACAAAGAGAAAACCGATAAATATAACGAGCGTCCGTGGGGCGCTGGTTTCGGTCAGTCGCGCTGGGATGATAAGGGAAACTGGCATGGCATCTATCTGATGGCCTTTAAAGACTCCTTTAATAAATGGGAGCCGATTGGGGGCTACGGCTGGGAGAAAACCTGGCGCCCGCTAGCCGACGAGAACTTCCATGTCGGGTTGGGCTATACCGCGGGGGTCACCGCGCGTGACAACTGGAACTACATTCCGATCCCGGTGCTGCTGCCGTTGGCCTCTATCGGTTACGGCCCCGCAACGTTCCAGATGACCTACATCCCGGGCACGTACAACAACGGTAACGTTTACTTCGCCTGGATGCGTTTTCAGTTTTAACTGAAAAAACGTTACCTGTTGGTGATAAAACGCGCAGCCGTTGATTCATAAACGATAAAAATCTGCCAGTGAAAATTAACGCGACTTTAGTCACTTTTTATCAAAGATCCGCTGGACAAAAGGTCTCACAATTGATGTACTGGTAACCGACACAGCATTTGTGTCGTTTTTTAATGTAAAGGTAATTTTGATGTCTAAGATTAAAGGTAACGTTAAGTGGTTTAATGAGTCCAAAGGATTCGGTTTCATTACTCCTGAAGATGGCAGCAAAGACGTGTTCGTACACTTCTCTGCAATCCAGTCTAATGGTTTCAAAACTCTGGCTGAAGGTCAGCGTGTAGAGTTCGAAATCACTAACGGTGCCAAAGGCCCTTCTGCTGCTAACGTAATCGCTCTGTAATCCAGACGCGTCAGCAAGAATTTCAAAACCCGCTCACTGAGCGGGTTTTTTTCGTTTTGAATCAGCCAAGCAGATACATTTTCAGGAAGCTGGCCACGATCAGCACGCTTAACAACACCATGCCTGCGCTCATCAGACTCTGTTTCATTCTGTCACCCTCGTTCAGTACTGCATCCAGAGTGACAGAGAAAAATTAAGCCAACATTAACGGTTCGGCTGTTAATGCGCGCTTGCGGAAGAAAATAGCCAAAATGCGATCCCCGTCATCGCAAAGGAGCCGAGCATATTGATCGCCATATTCATCAGCGCCCAGCCGATACGGCCTTCCTGAAAGAGAAAAACCGTTTCCGCAGAAAAGGTTGAGAAGGTGGTTAACCCGCCGCAGAATCCGGTGGTAATCAGGACTTTCCACATTGGGTCAATGTGTGTCATTCGGTTAAACCAGGCCAGCCCCATGCCAATGATAAAGGCACCTATCAGGTTTGCAGCCAGCGTCCCCATGGGAATCGCCTGATGCAGGGGGTTAAACCGCATACTGAGAAACCATCGCGCAACGCTACCCGTTCCCCCACCAATAAAAACGGCTAAAAGTAGTTGTAACACGCTAAATACCTGCTATTTGATGTGTAAGAGAAGCGAGTTTAACGCCGTTTATGATGAGGGGACAAATATGTATGTTGCGGTAGGGCAATTTGCGGTCACGCCTGACTGGCAGGCTAACGCGATAAAATGCGTCAATCTGATGATGCAGGCCCAACAGAAAGGCGCGTCGCTGCTGGTGCTTCCTGAGGCGCTGCTGGCCAGGGATGATAATGACCCGAATTTATCCGTGAAGTCCGCGCAGCCGCTGGACGGTGAATTTTTACAGCAATTGCTCGCCCAGAGCGTGGGCAATACGATGACGACGATCTTAACAATCCATGTTCCCTCTACGCCGGGTCGGGCGGTGAATACGCTGGTGGCGATTCGCGGCGGAGCCATAGTCGCACGTTACGCCAAGCTCCATCTTTATGATGCCTTCAGCATTCAGGAATCACGGCGCGTCGACCCAGGAGACCGTGTTCCGCCGCTGCTGGAGATTGACGGATTAAAGGTTGGGCTGATGACCTGCTATGACCTGCGTTTTCCGGAGCTGGCACTCCATCTGGCGCTACAGGGGGCGGACGTGCTGGTTCTGCCTGCCGCGTGGGTTAAAGGGCCGTTAAAGGAACATCACTGGGCAACGCTGCTGACGGCACGCGCGCTGGATACCACCTGCTATGTCGTTGCTGCAGGAGAATGCGGAACGAAGAACATCGGGCAAAGCAGGGTAGTCGATCCGCTGGGTGTGACGATTGCCGCCGCTGCGGAAGCCCCGGATTTGCTGGTGGCGGAGATAAACATAGACAGAATTGCGCTTGCACGTCAGCAATTACCTGTTCTTCGCAATCGTCGGTTTGCGCCACCGCAATTATTGTGATGTTTTTTTCAACAATGCTTGATTCACCTTGTTACAGATTGCTATTGTGTGCACGCGCTAAATGACCGTTAATACAGTCAGGTTTTGGCGCTGAATGCAGCCTGTTTTAAGTAAAGAAGGTATCTATGGGTGAGATTAGTATTACCAAACTGCTGGTGGTTGCCGCACTGGTCGTCCTGCTGTTTGGTACCAAGAAGTTACGCACGCTGGGTGGTGACCTGGGGGCTGCCATCAAAGGCTTTAAGAAAGCAATGAACGACGATGATACAGCCGCGAAGAAAAGCGCTGAGGATGACGTCCCGGCAGACAAGCTTTCTCACAAAGAGTGACAGCAACGCCTGCGGGATTGCGAAAAAAAACCGGCTCATGAGGCCGGTTTTTTTGTATTACTGTAAATGAATATTACAGCTCTATTTAACTTCTTCGCCTTTTGCCTGCATATCTGCATGGTAGGAGGAGCGAACAAACGGGCCGCATGCGGCGTGAGTAAAGCCCATCGCCAGCGCTTCGGCCTTCATTTCATCAAACTCGTCCGGGCTCACGTAGCGCTGTACCGGCAGGTGGTGACGGCTTGGCTGCAGATACTGGCCCAGAGTCAGCATGGTTACACCGTGGCGGCGAAGATCGCGCATCACCTCGATGATTTCATCGTTAGTTTCACCCAGACCTACCATCAGACCTGACTTGGTCGGAATATGTGGATGCGCTTCTTTGAAGCGTTCCAGCAGTTTCAGAGACCAGTTATAGTCAGCGCCCGGGCGGACCTGACGATAGAGACGCGGTACGTTTTCCAGGTTGTGGTTAAATACATCTGGCGGCGTCGCGGTCAGGATATCCAGCGCGCGGTCCATACGGCCGCGGAAGTCTGGCACCAGCGTCTCGATTTTGATGTTTGGGCTTTTCTCGCGAATGGCCGTAATACAGTCAGCGAAGTGCTGTGCTCCGCCGTCGCGCAGATCGTCACGGTCAACGGACGTGATAACCACGTAACGCAGCGCCATGTCGGCGATGGTCTGCGCCAGCTTCTGGGGTTCGTTAGCATCAGGTGCGACCGGACGGCCATGAGCAACATCGCAGAACGGGCAGCGGCGGGTACAGATAGCACCCAGAATCATAAACGTCGCGGTACCGTGATTGAAACATTCAGCAAGGTTCGGACAAGAGGCTTCTTCACAAACGGAGTGAAGGCCATTCTTGCGCATCGCCGCTTTGATCCCCTGGATACGCGAAGAGTCGGCCGGAAGTTTGATTTTCATCCATTCCGGTTTTCTTAACAGCGCCTCGCGCTCTGTAGCCACGTTTTTAACCGGGATAAGGGCCATTTTATCGGCATCGCGGTATTTAACACCGCGTTCCATCACAATGGGTTTACTCATAGCGTGCGTGTTCCAGTTGCGAATATCGAAGGAAAGCGTTTCAATTCAAGGGAATGTTGTATTTATCAACTATTTTTGAACGAACGACAGGCAGTATATCATTGAAACGGTCGTTAAAGCAGCCTGCCAGATCGCCAATTTGTAAAATAGTTGTTGTTTTGTGCCTTTTGCCCTGCCTGCCGCAGGGGCTTATGCTGGCTCAACCTGTCAGAAGGCCTGACGGATAATGCGGATGACGTTTTCCAGAACCGGATCGCGCAAGCTCAGCTTGTTGTAATGCAGTGAAATTTCAACAGATTCCGCATTAAGCTGGCTGAGGGGGATACTGTCCAGCGGCCAGCATTTCCGGAGCAGGCTGTACAGGCGCGATGGCATGATGCACAGCATATCGCTGCTGCCTATCAGGGATGCGGTGGTGAACATATTGTAACTGCTGAAGCTGATCTGACGTTCCGGGAAAATTTCATCAATACGCTGACGAAGGCCATGGTTGGACTGCCCTTCGGTCATGAAAGACGAGTGGTCGTAGTTGCGCAGGTTTTCGATGGTCAGCGGCTCGCTGAGGGCAGGATGCTGCTGACGGCAAACCAGTACCAGGTTATCCGCATAGAGCACATTTTGCCCCAGCGCTCTGGCACTGAAGCTGCCGCTTTCAATAATCAGGTCCGTCTGGAACTGGGCAAGCTGAACGTCAGGCTCATGGAGAGGCACATTGCGAAGCAGGAGCTGCGGAGCATGCTCTTTTACGGCCTGGAAGATCGCTGGCATCACCAGCACACCCACAGAAGGAGAACAGCCGATGGTGATGGTTCTCTGCTTATCATAGCTCCCGGTTAAATCCAGTGCGCCCAGAATCGACTCCAGCCCCTGGCTGATGTACTCATGAAGATGCGTGGCGTAAGCCGTCGGCGTTACCCCCTGGCCCTTACGGATAAATAACGGGTCAGGAAATATAGCGCGTAGCTTTTGGATGGACTGGCTTATTGCTGATGGCGTGAGATTAAGAATTTTCGCAGCGTTAACGATACCCTTATGGACATATACTGCCTCAAAAATAGTCAGTAAATTGAGATCAATATTACGTAAAGTCCGAAAAATTTGCGGCTTGTCTTCGCCACCAGGTTCATTCAGTCGTTTGGCTGGTAAATTATTATACTCCACGCTTTCACTCCGTATACATTCACAATATGAATGATAGTTGAATTTATTTATTATGCTTGTAGAGATTCGTAAAGTGTTGGTTTTGTTTCATTTGTTTATCAAAAGCAAACACTTGTGTGATAATTGCTCACGTTACTTATGCCGTGTTTGCCGTGCATGCTGGAGGCTAAATAATATGTAGCGGTAATATTCGGGCGCTTCGAAAATATAGAATCTATGGATTATTGTAAAGTGCAAAAACGGTAAATAGACAGTGGCCCGTCAAATTAGCGAGCCCTGTTGTACGATATATTAAGCAGGGATATATTCGTGCGGGGGATTGTTAAGTAGTGCTAACACGTTCTTTAACAGCACGGGACGAATCGTGTCTGGCGTAGCGGTTTCTACCCACTGGCGCATTTGCGTCATTTCCATGCCGGCGTAGCCACAGGGGTTTATGCGCTGGAAAGGCGCGAGATCCATATTAATATTCAAGGCCAGGCCATGGAATGAGCAGCCTTTACGAATACGCAGCCCCAGAGAGCAGATCTTCATTTCCCCAACGTAGACCCCAGGCGCATCGGCTCGCGGATGCGCGTCAATCCCGTATTCCGCCAGCGTATTGACGACTGTCTGTTCCAGTAAGGTAACCAGTTCACGCACGCCGAGCTTTCTGCGCTTCAGATTGAGCAGGACGTACATCACCTGCTGCCCGGGTCCATGGTACGTGACCTGACCGCCGCGATCGCTCTGGATAACCGGAATATCGCCCGTCATTAATAAATGTTCTGCTTTTCCCGCCTGACCCTGCGTAAAGACCGGCAGGTGTTCGACCAGCCAGATCTCATCGGGGGTAGTGTCATCGCGTGAATCGGTGAAGTCATGCATAGCCTGGGAGACAGGCTCGTAAGGTTGCAGCCCGAGGTGACGGACCAGAATTTTATCCTGATACAAAACTGCGTCTCCGAAGACGAGGGACAAAAGGTATACGGGAGTATATCACAGCGGGGAGAGGGGTTACCCGGCAAACCGGGTAACCGCAAAGGGACTACAGCACCATACGAACGATTTCGATATTGCCGAGCTCTTCGTACAGCGTCTCAACCTGCTCAATGTGTGTCGCAGTGATGGTAATAGAAACCGAGTGGTAGTTGCCCTTGCTGCTTGGTTTTACTGACGGAGAGTAGTCACCCGGCGCATGGCGCTGTACCACTTCAACCACCTGATCAACCAGCTCAGGTTTCGCCAGACCCATTACTTTGTAGGTAAATGGGGTAGGGAATTCAAGCAGTTCGTTAAGTTTGGTTTTCATGTCAGCTCCGGCGTAACGTCAAAAAATAATAACTCCCACGTCAGGTGGGAGTTATCAGGATACTTAGTATATGGGGATCAAAATCACACTTTCAAGTGTTCGATTTTTAACCAAACCAGTGGTGGAACATCAATTTAATATAATCAATGATTTTGCCGAAGAAATTGCCTTCAGGAATTTCTTGCAGGACCACCAGCGGGCGCTGATCGATCGTTTTGCCATCCAGCTGGAAGTTGATTGTGCCCACGACCTGATTTTTCTGCAGCGGGGCGTGCAGCTCGGTGCTGTTCAGGACGTAGCTGGCTTTCAGATCCTTCATACGACCGCGCGGAATGGTAAGGTAGAGGTCTTTATCAACGCCGAGAGAAGCACGGTCGTTGTCGCCGAACCAGACCGGTTCAGACGCAAACTCTTTGCCTGCTTTCAGTGGATTCACGGTTTCGAAGAAACGGAAGCCCCAGGTCAGCAGCTTCTTGCTTTCTGTTTCACGGCCTTTAAAGGTGCGGCCACCCATCACGGCAGAGATCAGACGCATCTGGCCTTCAGTGGCGGAGGCGACCAGGTTGTAGCCCGCTTTGTCGGTGTGACCCGTTTTGATACCGTCAACGTTCAGGCTGTTATCCCACAGCAGGCCGTTACGGTTGGTCTGACGGATACCGTTGAAGGTGAACTCTTTCTCTTTATAGATAGAGTACTCATTAGGAACATCGCGGATCAGCGCCTGACCAATCAACGCCATGTCACGTGCCGAGCTGTACTGACCGTCTGCGTCCAGGCCGTGTACGGTCTGGAAATGGCTGTTTTTCAGACCCAGCGCGTTCACGTAGCTGTTCATCAGGCCTACGAAGGCATCCTGACTACCGGCGGCGAAATCGGCCATCGCTACGCAGGCATCGTTACCCGACTGCAGGTTGATACCGCGAATCAGCTGGGAAACAGGAACCTGCATACCCGGTTTCAGGAACATCAGAGAGGAACCCTTAAAGACCGGGTTCCCGGTTGCCCACGCATCGTTACCGATGGTGACCAGATCCGTTTCTTTGAATTTACCTGCCTTCATCGCCTGGCCGATAACGTAGCTGGTCATCATTTTGGTCAGGCTGGCCGGGTCACGGCGGGCATCGGCATTCTGTTCTGCCAGCACTTTGCCAGAGTTGTAATCGATCAGGATGTAGGATTCCGCGTCGATTTGCGGAACGCCGGGGATCATGGTCTTGATATTCAGGTCATCGGCGTGAGCTGCAGAGAGCGCAGCCGCGCAAAGGGCCGTGGTCAGCGCCATGCGCTGCACAAAACGAGCAGAAAAAGTGGTCTTCATGGTCAGAACTACGACATCCGTGATGGAATTAAAAAAAGTGCCTTACTATAGCAAATGCTATTCAGGCAGGCATCCGACTTTAAGCATGAGTTTGTGAATGTGTTTTACACAAACTGACAATTCGGATACCGCCGGTTAATTATTTCGCAACAGCGATAAATGACTGAAGCTGAGCTTCATTCTGCAGACGCTGCTGCAGGGAGGCTGCCTGTGATTTGCTGCCAAACGGCCCCATCTGAATGCGCCAGACCGCACCGTTCTGCTCAACGCGTCCTGGTACGCCAAACTGCTGGCTCAGACGCTGCTGATACTGTTTAGCCCGGGCCTGATCGCTCACAGCACCGACCTGAACCACATAGCTGCCGCTGGCCGCTGTTGGAGCCGCCACCGCGGCACTTTGCGTGGCCGCGGGCGCCGTTACGGGAGCCGACTGGGTCGCTGGTGCAGCAACGGGAGCGGGGGCTGGGGTAGGTTCACTGCCTTCCAGCACGCCCGAGGCTAAGGTCGTCGGTGCGCCAAGAAAACCGCTGCTCTTTACCGGTGCGCCCGTTGAATCGTCGCTTTGCAGCGTGTCGTTGCTGATTGGGCGTATTTCTCCCCCCGGCTGAGCAGGCTCGGCCGGAGAAGAAACGCTGCCCATTCCGCCGTCAAGATTGGGGCGGTCGGGCAGGGCATAGGTCTGTTTCGCCACCGTCGTACACGCGGTACCCGGACCGGACAGCGAACCATCCTGCGCCACAATAATCGGGTCAATACGGACTTTGGTGTTGTTCGAGGTATTCAGGCGATCGGCAGACGCGCGCGACAGGGAGATCACCCGGTCATTTCCGTACGGGCCGCGGTCGTTGATACGCACGACGATCATGCGGCCGTTTGCCAGGTTGGTGATACGGGCATAGCTCGGGATCGGCAGCGTCGGATGTGCCGCCGTCAGCTGCATGGGGTCGAACGTCTCTCCGGAGGCCGTCAGGTTACTGCCTGGCTCGGCATCATAAATGGCGGCAAAGCCCGCCTGGCTGAAACGGGAAGGATCCTGAACAATTTTATAGCTTTTGCCGTCGCGCTCGTAATCCTGATTGGCACTGGCATTCAGCGGTTCATAAACGGGATCGGCACCGCTGATTTCTACGATCGGGCCATTACACACCGCAGGCTGCGGCGGCGCGACGGTTGCCTGTTGCTGACCATCATCACTAGTACAGGCCGCAAGTAAACTTGCCGCAATGCAGATCCCCAGCCACTGCTTACGCATTCCGATCCCCTTATTTTTATACGCTTTTTGACAACATTTTTCTGTGGGTATGGATCGACATCACGATACCAAACCCGGCCATCAACACGATCAGTGCCGAGCCTCCGTAACTCACCAGCGGCAGCGGTACGCCTACCACCGGCAGAATACCACTCACCATACCAATATTTACGAAGACATAAACGAATAAAATCAGCATCAACCCGCCAGCCATGACGCGACCAAAGGTCGTTTGCGCGCGTGCTGCAATCCACAATCCTCGCATGATCAGCAGAACGTATAGGGCCAGGAGTATTAAGATGCCCACCAGCCCCAGCTCTTCCGCCAGAACGGCAAAGATAAAGTCGGTGTGGCGTTCCGGTAAAAATTCCAGCTGCGACTGCGTGCCGTGCAGCCAGCCTTTACCGCGCAGGCCGCCGGAGCCAATCGCAATCTTGGACTGAATAATATGATAGCCCGCGCCCAGCGGATCGGTTTCTGGATCGAGCAGCATCATGACGCGCTGGCGCTGGTAATCGTGCATCAGGAAGAACCAGAGAATAGGGATGAACGCCGCAATCAGCACTACCGCGATACCAATCAGGCGCCAGCTCAGGCCCGACAGGAACAGGACAAACAGGCCGGAGAGGGCGATGAGGATAGAGGTACCCAGGTCAGGCTGTGCCGCAACCAGCAGCGTTGGCAGGAAAATCAGCACCAGCGCGATAGCGGTATTCTTCAGCGACGGCGGGCAGACGTCGCGGTTGATAAAGCGTGCCACCATTAAGGGCACGGCGATTTTGGCAATTTCCGAAGGCTGAAAGCGGACAATGCCCAAATCCAGCCAGCGCTGCGCCCCTTTTGAAATGGCGCCAAACGCATCGACCGCAACCAGCAAAATAATACAGAAGATGTAGAGGTAGGGCGCCCAGCCTTCGTAAACGCGCGGCGGGATCTGCGCCATCACCACCATAATGATCAGGCCCATGGCGATCTGGCCGATTTTGCGCTCCATCATCCCGATGTCCTGGCCGCTGGCGCTCCAGATAACCAGCGCGCTGTAAACCAGCAGAGCCAGCAGGATCAGCAGCATGGCTGGGTCGATGTGGATTTTGTCCCACAGCGATTTTTTATTTGGATTATCCGTCATGATTATTGGTCCTCCGCCGCAGCGGCGGCCGGGTTTTCAGCCGGCAGTTCGGTGTTGTTATCACCCAGCATAATGTGGTCAAGGATCTGGCGCATGATGGTCCCTACTGCAGGCCCGGCACCGCCGTTCTCCAGAATCATCGCCACCGCGACCTGCGGGTTGTCATATGGGGCAAACGCCGTCATCAGCTTGTGGTCACGCAGACGTTCGGCAATGCGGTGCGCGTTATAGGTTTCGTTGGCTTTCAGACCAAAGACCTGCGCAGTACCGGACTTCGCCGCCACTTTGTACGGCGTACCGGCGAAATACTTGTGTGCGGTACCGTTGGGGCGGTTTGCCACGCCGTACATACCGTCTTTCGCGATTTCCCAGAAGCCGGAATGAATGTCACCCACCGGCGCTTCGTGCGGCTGGTTCCACGGCACTTTTTTGCCGTCTTCAACCGTACTCTGCAGCAGGTGAGGCACTTTCACCACGCCGTCATTGATGAGGATCATCATGGCTTTGTTCATCTGAAGCGGCGTTGCCGTCCAGTAACCCTGACCGATACCCACCGGAATGGTGTCGCCCTGATACCACGGTTTTTTAAAGCGCTTCAGCTTCCATTCGCGCGTCGGCATGTTGCCGGAGCGTTCTTCTGCCAGGTCAACGCCGGTGTAGTGTCCGTAGCCGAATTTGCTCATCCACTCAGACAGGCGGTCGATCCCCATGTCATACGCCACCTGATAGAAGAAGGTATCCGCAGACTCCTCCAGCGATTTGGTGACGTTCAGATGACCGTGGCCCCATTTTTTCCAGTCGCGATAGCGCTTTTCTGAACCGGGCAGCTGCCACCAGCCTGGGTCAAACAGGCTGGTATTGCGGTTGATGACGCCAGCACTCAGTGCAGAGACCGCCACGTACGGTTTAACCGTGGATGCCGGCGGGTAAACCCCTTGCGTCGCGCGGTTCACCAGCGGCGTGTTGGGGTCATTCAGCAGACCGGAGTAGTCTTTACTGGAAATGCCGTCAACAAACAGGTTCGGGTCATAGCTTGGCATAGACACCATCGCCAGGATGCCGCCGGTGCGGGGATCGGTGACCACAACGGCTGCGCGGCTGCCCGCCAGCAGGGTTTCAATATACTGCTGTAGCTTAAGGTCGAGGGTCAGATAGACGTCGTGCCCCGCCTGAGGCGGCACTTCTTTAAGCTGGCGAATCACGCGGCCACGGTTGTTAACCTCAACCTCTTCATAGCCGGTTTGCCCGTGCAGGACATCTTCGTAGTAGCGTTCAATACCGAGCTTACCGATGTCGTGCGTTGCGGCGTAGTTCGCCAGCTTGCCGTCTTTATCGAGGCGGTCGACGTCTTTGTCGTTAATCTTGGAGACGTAGCCAATCACATGCGTCAGCGCGGAGCCGTAGGGGTAGTAGCGACGCTTGTACCCCTTTACTTCCACGCCGGGGAAACGGTACTGGTTTACCGCAAAGCGGGCCACCTGGACTTCCGTCAGGTTGGTTTTAACCGGGATGGAGGTGAAACGGTGAGAGCGGGCGCGCTCTTTTTTGAAGGCGGCGATATCGTCGTCGTTAAGGTCGACAACGCTTTTCAGCGCTTCCAGCGTATCCTGAACATTATCGACTTTTTCCGGCATCATCTCGATTTGATAGATGGTGCGGTTTAACGCCAGCGGGGTGCCGTTGCGATCGTAAATAATGCCGCGGCTGGGCGCGATAGGCACCAGCTTGATACGGTTTTCGTTGGAACGCGTCTGGTAGTCGGTAAAACGGACAATTTGCAGATTATAAAGGTTGGCGATCAGCACGCCGGTAAGCAGCAAAATCCCGGTGAAGGCGACCAGCGCCCGGCGCACAAACAGCGCGGACTCAGCCGTATAGTCGCGAAAAGAATTCTGTAGTTTCATCCGCTGCTTAATCTACCCTGGTCAGTCATTACTCGCGGTGATAGGGGTGGTTGGTAGTAATGCTCCACGCGCGATACAGGCTTTCTGCCACCAGTACCCGAACGAGCGGGTGGGGAAGCGTCAGCGCGGAGAGGGACCAACTTTGTTCTGCTGCCGCTTTGCAGGCAGGGGATAACCCTTCGGGTCCGCCAATCAACAGACTGACGTCACGGCCATCCTGCTTCCAGCGCTCCAGTTCGTGCGCCAGCTGCGGCGTATCCCAGGGTTTTCCTGGAATATCGAGGGTGACGATGCGGTTTTTGCCAGCGGCAGCCAGCATCAGTTCGCCCTCTTTATCGAGAATACGTTTGATATCGGCGTTCTTGCCGCGCTTACCGGCGGGGATTTCCACCAGTTCGAACGGCATGTCTTTTGGAAAACGACGCAGATATTCAGTAAAACCGGTTTGTACCCAGTCCGGCATTTTGGTGCCGACGGCGACCAGCTGCAACTTCACGCATTAACCCCAGAGTTTTTCCAGCTCATACAGGCGACGGCTCTCTTCCTGCATGACGTGGACAATCACATCGCCGAGATCGACAACCACCCAGTCAGCCGTCGCTTCACCTTCAACGCCGAGCGGCAACAGCCCTGCAGCACGTGATTCCTGTACCACGTGATCGGCAATTGAAACAACATGACGTGTGGACGTACCGGTGCAGATGATCATGCAGTCGGTAATACTGGATTTACCCTTAACGTCGATAGCGATGATGTCCTGACCTTTCAGGTCATCAATTTTGTCAATAACAAAATCCTGGAGTGCTTTACCCTGCAAGTTTTCCCCCTGGGGTGAATGAGATTGTAAAACGTTGAATTCGTAGCCAGACAGTATACCTGAACTCATGCCTGTATCGGGACAAAAGTCTCCGGTCGGGCTTTTGAAGGCGGGTATCATCCCACCCTCTGCCTGAGATTGCATCGCCATTTTTGTAAAACAATTTCTGTAAAGCAATCATCGGCGGGAAAGTCTGGCAGCGGAGAATAACAGTATGGCTTACCCTGTCAAGGCAGGATAAACAATAAGCCGCTTTTTATGCCCTCCGGCTATTCATCTGCGCTTTTCTGATACAAACCATGCGTATGGATATAGGCCAGCACCGGTGCGGGGAGCAGATCGTCACACGCTAAACCCTGCTGTAAGCGCTCGCGAATGAGGGTTGCAGAGATATCGAACCACGGCGTTTCCGCCAGATAAATCTTCCCGGCAGGCTGATTGTGGAGATCTTCAACATTGGCGGTGAGATGATCTTCCAGCCACTGCTGGTACTGCGCTTCGCGCATGGTTAGCGGATAGCCAGGACGGCGGCAGACGAGCAGGTGGCTGTTCTCCAGGATGGTTTCATATTTATGCCATGTGGGGAAGTTCAGCAGGGAGTCCTGTCCGATGATAAAAGCCAGCGGCTGGTCTGGACCTTGTTCTGTGCGCCACTCCTGAAGCGTCTGCGAGGTCCAGGAGGGCGTATCGCGACGCAGCTCACGCTCGTCAAGCCGGAAGAGCGGCTTATCTGCGATGGCCAGGGCAAGCATCTCTTTTCGCTGCTCGCTGGTCGCCTCAGGCTGTGGACGATGGGGCGGGACATTATTGGGCATGATGGTGACGCGCTGAAGGCCGATCAGATTCGCCAGAATTTCAACCGGCTTCAGATGCCCGTAGTGTACCGGGTCGAAGGTGCCGCCATACAGGGCCTGTAAAGAGTGCATACTATCCATCAATAAAAACGTCTGCCAGCGCCTTGTGGCAGAGCAGCAGGGAAAGGCTTTCCAGCTCAGCCCAGACCGACTGGCCGTAATCTTGTTTTAACGTGAGTTCGGCGCGCATCAGAAGCTGTACCGCCTGGCGAAGCTGTTCATGACTCAGACGGTTGATGGCCTCGGAAGTCAAAGCCCGGCGATTTTGCCACACCCGGTGTTTATCAAACAGCGAACGCAAAGGCGTATGGGCAGACTGACGCTTGAGCGTAATCAGCAGCAGCAGTTCGCGCTGCAGCGTACGCAGCAGAATGACCGGTTCGCTCCCTTCGAGGCGCAGCTGCTGCAGAATATGCAGGGCGCGTTTACTTTTTGCCGACAGCAGCGCGTCCACCCAGTGGAACGGCGTGAAGTGCGCCGCGTCGTTAACAGCCTGCTCGACGCGCGGCAAGGTCAGCTTGCCGTCCGGCCAGAGCAGGGAGAGTCTGTCCAGCGCCTGCGCCAGGGCCAGCAGGTTACCTTCATAGCAGTAGCAGAGCAGCTGGTTCGCCGCATCATCCAGCTGAAGGTTGTGCTGCTTCGCTCTCGCGGCGACCCATTTAGGCAGATGCGCCTGCTCAGGCGTCTGACAGGTGACCAACACCGCGTGGGGCGCGAGTTGGGTAAACCATGCCGCGTTTTCCTGCGCTTTGGTCAGCTTGTTGCCACGCACAATCAGGATCAGATCGCTGTGTAAGAGGCTGACCAGCGTAGCGAGCTGCTCGTTCATCGCCGCGTTAGGCCCGTTTTCCGGCAGCAGGATCTGAATCGTCTGGCGCGATGCGAACAGGCTCATCGCCTGACAGAGCGAGAAGAGGGCGTTCCAGTCGGTATTGTTATCCAGCTGGACGGTGTGGTGTTCATCAAAGCCCTGCGCGGCGGCGGCATGCCGCACGGCATCCAGGCTTTCCTGAAGTAATAACGGATCGTTTCCAAGAAGCAGATACGCCGCGCGCAGCCCTTCATTGAGCTGCGCGCGGAGTTGTTCAGGATACAGCCTGATCATCATTTACCCAGAGAGTTAGCAGCAGGAAGCGTGCCATCAACCGGTTTATCAACAATGTCAGATCCTTGTTTGGTTGACGCTGCAATACTTGGCAGTTTACGGATCAGCTGCTCCGCCGCCTTGTCGTACATTTCGTTGATGATAATCTGCTGTTCGGCATCTTTTGCCAGCGCCGTCTGCGGGTTATCGAAGAACGAACGGTACACTTTCGTGCTGATCGGATAGATATCTTTACCCGGGATCAGGACTGCCGCGTTGACCGTCAACACCATTTGATACTCTGCGGTACGGCCATCCTGGAAGATAGACGCAGTGTCTCTCGACAGGCCACTTCCTGTCACACGCAGAGACGGTACATCCTGACGCAGCGTCTGTTTCTCAACAAGCTCAACGCCGTTCAGACGCAGCTGATTGCGAATTGCCCGGCTGAGTGGACCGTTCGGATCTCCGGAATCAAAGATCATGGTTTTCATCTGAGCAGGCACCGCCGTGGTATTGCGCAGGTGCCAGCCGCAGCCAGCGGTGACAAGCACCGCCAGAGATAAGAGTATTGTTGCCAGTTGTCGCACGTTTCCTCCCGCGCTTAGCCAACGACCAGATTCAGCAGTTTACCAGGTACGTAGATCACTTTACGTACGGTAACGCCCTCAAGATATTTAGCGACCAGTGGTTCCTGGCCCGCGCGCTCGCGAACCTGTTCTTCGGTTGCATCGACCGCCACGGTAATTTTACCGCGGACTTTACCGTTCACCTGGACCACGACCAGCGTGGTGTTTTCCACCATCGCGGCTTCGTCAGCCTGCGGCCACGGCGCGTTGTCGATATCGCCTTCGCCTTTCAGCTCCTGCCACAGGGTAAAGCTAACGTGCGGCGTGAACGGGTTCAGCATGCGAACGACGGCCAGCAGCGCTTCACGCATTAAGGCACGATCCTGCTCGCCGTCCTGCGGGGCTTTCGCCAGCTTGTTCATCAGTTCCATAATAGCCGCAATTGCGGTATTGAAGGTCTGACGACGACCAATATCATCGGTCACTTTCGCAATGGTTTTATGAACGTCACGACGTAGCGCCTGCTGATCTTCAGTCAGGGCAGCAGCGTTCAGCGCCGGGGCATCGCCCAGTGAGGTGTGCTCGTAAACCAGCTTCCAGACGCGTTTCAGGAAGCGGTTTGCGCCTTCCACGCCAGACTCCTGCCATTCCAGCGTCATGTCTGCCGGAGAGGCAAACATCATGAACAGACGCACGGTATCCGCACCATAACGCTCAACCATCACCTGCGGGTCGATACCGTTATTTTTCGACTTGGACATTTTGCTCATGCCGGTGTAGACCAGCTCGTGACCTTCAGCGTCTTTCGCCTTCACGATACGGCCCTTCTCGTCGCGCTCAACGATCGCGTCAACCGGAGATACCCAGTTACGCTCGCCGTTCGCCCCGACGTAATAGAAGGCATCCGCCAGCACCATGCCCTGGCACAGCAGCTGTTTTGCAGGTTCGTCAGAGTTCACCATGCCCGCATCGCGCATCAGCTTGTGGAAGAAGCGGAAGTAGAGCAGGTGCATGATGGCGTGTTCGATACCACCGATGTAGATATCTACCGGCAGCCAGTAGTTCGCTGCTTTGGAATCCAGCATGCCGTCCTGATACTGAGGACAGGTGTAGCGAGCATAGTACCAGGATGACTCCATAAAGGTGTCAAAGGTGTCGGTTTCGCGCAGCGCGGGCTGACCGTTGACGGTGGTTTTTGCCCACTCAGGATCGGCTTTGATCGGGCTGGTGATACCGTCCATGACCACGTCTTCCGGCAGGATCACCGGCAGCTGATCTTCCGGCGTTGGCATCACGGTGCCATCTTCCAGCGTCACCATTGGAATTGGCGCACCCCAGTAACGCTGACGGGAAACGCCCCAGTCGCGCAGACGGAAGTTAACTTTACGCTCGCCCACGCCAAGGGAGGCCAGCTTGTCGGCGATAGCGTTGAAGCCCTCTTCGAAGCTCAGACCGTTGAACTCGCCGGAGTTGAACAAGGTCCCTTTTTCGGTCAGCGCGTGTTCGGACAGGTCTGGTTCAGAACCGTCAGCCGTCAGAATAACAGGCTTGATGGTCAGGCCATATTTAGTGGCAAATTCATAGTCGCGCTGGTCGTGACCCGGAACAGCCATCACGGCGCCTGTGCCGTATTCCATCAGTACGAAGTTGGCGGCCCAGACAGGGATCGCTTCGCCCGTCAGTGGGTGAATGGCCTTAAAGCCGGTATCAACCCCTTTTTTCTCCATCGTTGCCATATCGGCTTCTGCCACTTTCGTGTTGCGGCACTCGTCGATGAAGGTAGCCAGTTCCGGATTGTTTTCTGCCGCTTTCTGCGCCAGCGGGTGTCCTGCGGCCACGGCCAGGTAGGTCGCGCCCATGAAGGTGTCCGGACGGGTGGTGTAGACGGTCAGGGTCTGGTCGTAGTTCTCAACGTTGAAGGTAATTTCCACGCCTTCAGAACGGCCGATCCAGTTGCGCTGCATGGTCTTAACGGTATCTGGCCAGTGGTCCAGATTATCCAGATCGTTCAGCAGCTCATCAGCGTAAGCGGTGATTTTAATAAACCACTGCGGGATCTCTTTACGCTCCACTTTGGTATCACAGCGCCAGCAGCAGCCATCGATAACCTGTTCGTTCGCGAGAACGGTCTGGTCATTCGGGCACCAGTTAACGGCAGAGGTCTTCTTGTACACCAGGCCTTTTTTGTACAGCTCGGTGAAGAATTTCTGTTCCCAGCGGTAGTATTCCGGGGTACAGGTTGCCAGCTCGCGGCTCCAGTCATAGCCAAAGCCCAGCATTTTGAGCTGGTTTTTCATGTACGCGATGTTGTCGTACGTCCACGGTGCCGGCGCCGTATTGTTTTTGACCGCCGCGCCTTCCGCAGGCAGACCGAACGCATCCCAACCGATGGGTTGCAGAACGTTTTTGCCCAGCATGCGCTGGTAGCGCGCAATCACATCACCGATGGTGTAGTTACGCACGTGGCCCATGTGTAGTCGACCAGAAGGATAGGGAAGCATCGACAGGCAGTAATACTTCTCTTTGCTCTCGTCTTCGGTTACTTCAAAGGTGCGCTTCTCGTCCCAGTGTTGCTGGACTTTTGATTCTATCTCTTCCGGGCGGTATTGCTCTTGCATGGCAGCCAGTGGTCCTGTGTTCAATACAGCTACAAATGTAGCCAATGGATGTGGTAATTCAGATCCGCATAGCATAGCCCAAACGCCCGCGTCAAAACAGCCTTTCGCACAAATGCGCTTTGCAGGAATTTACCGGGTCTGTGCTTCACCTGACAAAGCGGCGCTGAAATAAGGTCTATTATTAGAAATAGTTACTGACCCGGGAGGCAAAATGATGAACAAGGTTGCTCAATTTTACCGCGAACTGGTGGCGACACTGACAGAACGGCTGCGTAACGGCGAGCGTGATATCGACGCGCTGGTGGAGCAGGCGCGTGCCCGCGTGTCGCAAACGGGTGAGTTAACGCGAACCGAAGTGGAAGAGGTGACCCGCGCCGTGCGTCGCGATCTGGAAGAGTTCGCGCGCAGCTACCAGGAAAGCCAGGAGGAGGTCACGGACAGCGTTTTCATGCGGGTGATCAAAGAGAGCCTGTGGCAGGAGCTGGCCGATATCACCGATAAAACGCAGCTGGAGTGGCGTGAAGTCTTTCAGGATTTAAACCACCACGGTGTGTACCACAGCGGTGAAGTGGTCGGGCTGGGAAATCTGGTGTGCGAGAATTGCCACCATCATATTGCGGTGTATACGCCGGAGGTCCTGTCGCTGTGTCCGAAATGCGGCCACGATCAGTTCCAGCGTCGGCCGTTTGAGCCCTAGGTAAAAGCGCAGGTTTGCGCCCTCTCCCCGTGGGAGAGGGCCGGGGTGAGGGCATCAGGCCGCACTACGCACTATAGTAAGCCAGTCTCTCCGCCAGCAAATCCACAAACGCCTCACGGTCAATATCCACCATCACCGTGGTATTCGGTTTATTCCCCGTCAGCGAGTAATAGTCCACCACCGTCATCCCCTGGGTGTATTTCCCCTGAGTTTCGACGCCAACCCACCTGTGGACTGTGGTAAACATCTCCGGTTTTAACAGCCAGGCAATGGTGCACGGATCGTGCAGCGGCGCGCCGTGGAATCCCCATTTCTCGGCTTTGTGATACTCCATAAAGAAGTCGAGCAGCTCAGCCACGGTTGTCGCGACCGGATTACCCACGGCACGGAAGCGCTCAATGTCGTCTGCCATAATCTGCGCGCGATGCGTCACATCCAGCCCTGCCATCACAACTGGCAGGCCCGACTGGAAGACGATTTCCGCTGCTTCCGGATCGACAAAAATGTTGAACTCTGCGGGAGGCGTCCAGTTTCCCAGGCCCATAGCCCCGCCCATGATGACGATACGAGCGATTTTGCTGTGCAGTTCAGGATGGCTGTTCAGCAGCAGCGCGACGTTGGTTTGCGGTCCCGTTGCCACCAGGGTGACGGGTTCCGCGCTCTCGCGCAGCACCTTTGCCATCAGCTCCACGGCGGTGCAGCTTTGCGGCGTGAAGCCAGGTTCCGGCAGCGCCGGACCGTCCAGCCCGCTTTCGCCATGCACGTTATCCGCAATAATTAATTCACGCATCAGGGGCTTGAGGGCGCCGCCGGCGACAGGAATATCCGTGCGCTTGAGCAGCGTCAGCATGCGCAAAACGTTACGCAGGGTTTTATCCGGCGTCTGGTTTCCGGCAGAAGAGGTGACGGCTTTGACGTCGAGCTCGGGGGAGGCAAGTGCAAGGACGAGCGCGATCGCGTCATCATGACCCGGGTCGCAATCGAAAATTATAGGTTGTGCCATAGCGTTCTCCATTCATAGCGTTATTTTGTGACAAGGTTAACGCTGCAATGGGGCACCGACGAGAAGAAGTGAGCGAAAGCGTGAGGCAGTGCGCAATCCGCAGATTGCGCACTGAGAAGGTTAGTGCAGGATTTTGGCGAGGAAATCTTTCGCACGTTCCGATTTCGGGTTGGCGAAGAACTCCTCTTTCGGGGAATCTTCGACAATTTTCCCTTCGTCCATGAAGATCACGCGGTTGGCCACCTTGCGGGCGAAGCCCATTTCGTGGGTCACCACCATCATGGTCATCCCTTCGTGCGCCAGCTCGACCATTACGTCCAGCACTTCGTTGATCATCTCCGGATCGAGCGCCGACGTGGGCTCGTCAAACAGCATGGCAACCGGATCCATGCACAGCGCGCGGGCGATCGCCACACGCTGCTGCTGGCCGCCAGAAAGCTGCGCCGGGAACTTATCGGCATGAGCCGCGAGCCCAACGCGTTCCAGCAGTTTCAGGCCTTTCTCGCGCGACGCTTTTTTATCACGCTTGAGCACTTTCACCTGGGCCAGGGTCAGGTTCTCAATAATGGAGAGGTGAGGGAACAGCTCAAAATGCTGGAACACCATGCCAACGTGAGAGCGAAGCTGGGCAAGATTGGTTTTCTTGTCGTTGACTTTGGTGCCGTTGACGACGATCTCACCCTGCTGGACCGGCTCCAGTCCGTTAACGGTTTTGATCAGCGTCGATTTACCGGAACCGGACGGCCCGCACACCACTACCACGTCGCCTTTTTTCACTTCGGTGGAGCAGTCGGTCAGCACCTGAAAGTGCCCATACCATTTAGAAACATTTTTCAGGGAAATCATTGTACCGTCCTTTTCTTCAGCCAGCTGACCAACAGCGACGCGCTTAAACTAATCACAAAATAGACCGCTCCCGCAAAGAGCACCATCTCAACCTGCGTACCATCACGCTCACCGATGGTGGACGCGGTACGGAAGAAGTCTGCCAGGCTCAGCACGTAGACCAGGGACGTATCCTGGAACAGCACAATTCCCTGGGTCAGCAGGAGCGGAACCATGGCGCGAAACGCCTGCGGCAGAATAATGAGCTGCATGGACTGCCAGTGCGTCATCCCCAGCGCCAGCGCGGCGCTGGATTGCCCGCGGGAGATACTCTGAATGCCTGCACGGATAATCTCCGAGTAGTAAGCGGCCTCAAACATTGAGAACGCCACCATCGCCGAGATCAGACGGATATCGGTTTTCGGCGACAGCCCCAGCACGTTTTGCAGGAAGCCGGGCACGATCAGGTAAAACCACAGCAGCACCATTACCAGCGGGATGGAACGGAACACGTTAACGTAGGCGGTTGCAAACCAGGCGAGCGGCTTAAAGCTCGACAGGCGCATAACGGCCAGCAGGGTGCCCCAGACGATACCGACGATAATGGCAATGACGGTGATTTTTAAGGTAATCATCAGTCCATCAAGCAGGTAAGGCATGGATGGAACGATAGAACTCCAGTCAAATTCGTACATTATTTGCCCCCCATGTTGCCCGGCAGGCGAATTTTGCGTTCAACCAGGTTCATCACCAGCATGATGAAAGCGTTAATCAGAACGTAGGCGAGCGTGATCGCGGTGAAGGATTCCCACGCGTGAGCGGAGTAATCCAGCAGCTTGCCCGCCTGCGCGGCCATATCGACCAGGCCGATGGTCGAGGCGATGGCCGAGTTTTTCACCAGGTTCATCATCTCGGAGGTCATCGGCGGAACGATGACGCGGTAGGCGTTAGGCAGCAGCACGTAGCGGTAGGTCTGTGGCAGGGTTAACCCCATCGCCAGACCCGCATTTTTTTGTCCGCGGGGTAATGACTGAATGGCGGCACGCACCTGCTCGCAAACGCGCGCAGCGGTAAACAGCCCCAGACACATCATGGAGGAGACAAAGAACTGCACATTCGGATCCAGTTCCGACTTGAACCACATGCCAATATTTTCCGGCAGCAGTTCCGGGATAACCAGATACCAGGTAAAGAATTGCACGATCAGCGGAACGTTACGGAACAGTTCCACGTACAGGGTGCCGAGTGTTGAAAGAAAACGGTTAGGGACGGTGCGCAGAATACCGAACAGAGAACCGACAAGAAACGCGATGATCCACGCCGTTATCGATAATGCCACGGTGACCTGAAAGCCGCTCCACAGCCAGCCAAGATAGGTGGTGTTGCCGAACGGGGCTTGTTGCAGGAATATGCCCCAGTTCCAGTCGATTGACATAATAAACTCCAGAAAAAAAAGGGTAGCAGCGCTACCCTCGAAGATTGGTGAGAAGCTCATTTTTCGCGCTGAGTGGGGAACGACCACTCAACGTATAGTCTGTCCATGCTTCCCGACAATCGAGAGGGCAGGAGATCCCGCCCCTGTTGTTCTAATTAGTTAAGAGCCTTGTCATTTGGAGATTTGAACAGCGCTTTCATGTCGTCTGACAGTTCAAAATTCATGTTCAGGTTTTTTGGTGGAATCGGGTTCTTGAACCATTTGTCGAACCATTTTTCCGCTTCGCCTGAGGTCTGCACCTGGGCGATGGTGTCATCGATCAGCTTTTTGAACTGCGGATCGTCTTTACGCAGCATACAGCCGTAGGCTTCTTTCGACTGCGCGGTACCGACGATATCCCAGTTGTCTGGTTTCTTCGCTTTCGCACGCTCGCCTGCCAGCAGGGCGTCGTCCATCATAAACGCGACGGCACGACCGCTTTCCAGGGTACGGAAGGAGTCGCCATGGTCTTTCGCGCTGATGATGCGCATATCCATTTTCTTCTCGTCGTTCAGCTTGTGCAGCAGCACTTCAGACGTGGTCCCGGAGGTGACAACGACCGCTTTCCCTTTCAGGTCAGCGAAGTCTTTGATCTCACCGCCTTTCTTCGTCAGCAGGCGGGTGCCCACAACAAAGATGGTGTCGGAGAAGGCAGCCTGCTTCTGACGCTCGAGGTTGTTGGTGGTGGAGCCACACTCGAAGTCAAAGGTGCCGTTTTGCAGCAGCGGAATACGGTTCTGTGAAGTGATGGGGATCAGCTTCACCTGCAGGTCAGGTTTGTTCAGCTTTTTCTTCACAGCTTCAACGATGGCGTTGGAGTAATCCTGTGAATAGCCCACGACTTTTTGCGTGTTGTCGTAGTAAGAGAACGGGACAGAAGATTCACGGTGGCCGACCACGATAACGCCGTTTTTGGCAATCTTGTCGAGAGTGCTGCCTGCTGCCGGAGCGTCTTCAGCGTGAACCACGCCTGCGGACATCCCCAAAACCAGCATTGCTGTGGCCAGTTTACGTAATTGCATACCCAACTCCTTTTTTATCAGCGCCAGCGACGCATTGATACCCATTGTGATGTTGTTATATCTCGCGCAATGCGAGTGCAGTGTTATGCAAGCTTGTTAACATTTAGTCTGGCTTAATGTAAAGATTTTGCTGCGTTATTGTTTATTTTTGCGAAGCACGCCGCACCATTCAGAGGCAAATATCTCCCGTTGCACCGTTTCGGTGCTACCGATGATCTACGCTGGTGCGACAAAGTTGCACAGTAAGCCAAACTGCGTTTACCTGAATAAACAAAGCAATAGGCGTGCCAGAATTGAAGTCCGGAGGGAATTGTCGGGTGGCGCTGACGCTTACCCGACCTACAAAAGCGAAACAGTAGGCCGGGTAAGCGTCAGCGCCACCCGGCAGGAAGAGGAGGGATTATCGACGACGCTGGCGCAGACTCATCAGCACCGCGCCAAAGCCGAACAGCGCGGTCAGGATCCACAGCGGCCAGTTGCCGGTGCGGGCGTACGGCGTCAGCCCGGTGGTAGGAGTGACGCTGGTGGTCAGCACTTCTCGGGTGAACTGTGGGATTATGGCCTGGATTTCACCCTGCGGACCAATCACGGCGGTGATGCCGTTGTTGGTGCTGCGCAGCAGGGGACGTGCCAGCTCCAGGGAGCGCATGCGTGCCATCTGGAAGTGCTGCCACGGGCCGATTGATTTACCAAACCAGGCATCGTTAGAGATGGTCAGCAAATAGTCCGTATCCGGGCGGAAGTTATCGCGCACCTGCTCGCCGAGAATGATTTCGTAGCAGATGGCCGCCGTCAGGGCTGCGCCGTGCGCGTGCAGCTGAGGCTGAACGTACGGTCCGCGGCTGAAGGAGGACATCGGCAGATCGAAGAACGGGGCCAGCGGGCGAAGAATTGACTCCAGCGGCACAAATTCACCAAACGGCACCAGGTGGTTCTTGTTGTACCGGTCAGTGGAGTGGTAGCTGTATTCGCTGTCTTTGCCGAGCGTAATGATGGTGTTGTAGGTGTCGTAGCGGTTCTGCTGATTCAGACGCGCATCGACAATCCCGGTGATCAGCGTACTGCCACGCGAGAGCAGCAGGTCGTTCATCATGTTGAGGAACGGCTGCTGATTGATCTCCAGATCGGGAATAGCAGACTCCGGCCAGATAATCAGCTGCGATTTACCCATCACCTCTTCGGTGGCGTTGGCGTAGATCTTCAGCGTATTCAGCAGCTCTTTCTCGTCCCACTTCATCGACTGCGGGATATTCCCCTGCACCATGGAGACCTGCATGGCGCGCGCGGGCTCCGGCGTGAACCACTGGATATAGCGCAGCGGGAAGGGCAGGGCGAACAGCACCAGCGCCACAGCCAGCGGTTTCCAGCATCGTGAAACCAGCGCTAATACCAGCAGGCCGCTAACGACCATCAGCAGGAAGTTAATGGCCTCAACGCCCATGACCGGCGCCAGGCCTTTCAGCGGGCCGTCAATCTGACTGTAGCCGAACTGCAGCCACGGGAAGCCGGTCAGCACCCAGCCGCGCAGGAATTCCGTGATCTGCCAGACCACCGGCGCGGCAATGGCAACGCGCAGCCAGGTGGTTTTGGGCCACAGGCGAGAAAGGATGCCGGCGAACAGACCGGTATAGAGCGAGAGATACGCGGCGAGCAGTACCACCAGGAAGACGTTTACCGGGCCCGGCATACCGCCAAACTGCGCGATGCTGACGTAGACCCAGTTAATCCCTGAGCCAAACAGCCCCAGTCCCCAGAAGTAGCCAATAGCGGCAGCCTGCACCGGACGACGGTTCAGGGTCAACCCCTGAAGCCCCATCAGGGAGAGAATGGCCGCAGGCCAGATATCGTAAGGAGAAAAAGCCAGCGTACCGCTGGCTCCGAGTAACAGCGCCAGCAGCAAACGGACGCGCTGGCGTTCAAGCAATGGGGCAAATGCCATTTACATTAATCTTCCAGTTTTGGCACCGGTGAGTCGTCCGGCGTTCTGACGTGAACCTGTATAATACGTCGGCTGTCGGCCATGGCTACTTTGAACTGGTAACCGTCGATGTCAACGGTCTCTCCGCGCGCCGGGAGGTGGCCAAAGGCCTGCATCACCAGCCCGCCAATGGTATCGACCTCTTCATCGCTGAAGTGGGTCCCGAAGGCGTCGTTGAAGTCCTCAATAGAGGCCAGCGCCCGCACGGTCCAGGTGTGGCGGCTGAGCTGACGGAAGTCGATATCCTCTTCTTCGTCATACTCATCTTCGATTTCGCCCACGATCAGCTCAAGGATATCCTCGATCGTGACCAGACCGGAGACGCCACCAAATTCATCAATAACAATCGCCATGTGGTAACGCTGAGAGCGAAACTCTTTCAGCATCCGATCCACACGTTTACTTTCCGGCACAACCACGGCCTGGCGTAACACTTTTTCCATGCTGAAGGCTTCGGCATCGCTGCGCATAAACGGCAGCAGATCTTTCGCCATCAAAATCCCTTCGATGTGATCTTTGTCTTCGCTGATGACCGGGAAACGCGAGTGGGCGGATTCGATGATGACATCGAGACACTCGTCCAGCGTCTGGTTACGTTTCAGGGTGATCATCTGCGAGCGGGGAATCATGATATCGCGAACGCGCTGGTCGGCGATGTCCATAACCCCTTCGAGCATTTCGCGCGTATCTTCGTCGATAAGGTCGTTTTGCCCGGAATCACGAATCAGCTCCAGCAGTTCATCACGGTTTTTCGGTTCGCCGTGGAAAAGCTGGTTCAGAATGAGGGAGAAAAATCCCTTTTTACTGGTTGTCGTGTCGCTACTGTGTGAATTGTCGTCGCTCATGGCGTTTGTTAAGGGTTCTCTTGTTAGTTCAATGTTTACCGCCACGCGATGTCCTTTCGTGGCGGCAGGGGAGTCAGTCCGGTGACTGACTATTCTTTCTCGGCAATGTACGGATCCTCATAGCCCAGAGCAAGCATTATCTCTGTCTCGAGGGACTCCATCTCTTCCGCTTCGTCGTCTTCAATATGATCGTAGCCGAGCAGATGCAGGCTGCCGTGTACCACCATGTGCGCCCAGTGGGCTTCAAGAGGTTTCTGCTGCTCTTTAGCTTCCTGTTCAACCACCTGGCGGCAGATGATCAGATCGCCCAACAGCGGCATCTCGATGCCCGGCGGGGCTTCGAACGGGAAAGAGAGCACGTTGGTCGGCTTATCTTTCCCGCGATAGGTCAGGTTAAGCTCATGGCTTTCTGCTTCATCCACCAGGCGAATCGTGACTTCTGATTCTTCCTGAAACTGCGGGATAACGGCATCCAGCCATTTCTGAAACTGTGCCTCATCTGGCATGCCGGAATTGTCTTCACAGGCCAGCTGTAAATCGAGGATCACCTGACTCATTTCTGTTCTTGCTCCTGCGCTTCGCGCTTACGTTCCGCGGCCTGTTCGGCCCTGCGTTTTTGATCCGCCTCTTCCCAGGCTTCATAGGCGTTAACGATGCGCGCGACCACCGGGTGGCGAACGACGTCTTCACTGTGGAAGAAGTTAAAGCTGATTTCATCGACCTCGGCCAGCACTTCGATGGCGTGGCGCAGGCCCGATTTGGTGCTGCGTGGCAGATCGATCTGCGTGACGTCGCCGGTAATCACCGCTTTCGAGTTAAAGCCAATACGCGTCAGGAACATTTTCATCTGTTCGATGGTGGTGTTCTGGCTCTCATCGAGAATGATGAACGCATCGTTCAGCGTGCGGCCGCGCATGTAGGCGAGCGGGGCCACTTCGATCACGTTACGCTCAATGAGCTTCTCGACCTTCTCAAAGCCCAGCATTTCGAACAGCGCATCGTATAAAGGACGGAGATACGGGTCGACCTTCTGGCTGAGATCGCCTGGCAGGAAGCCCAGTTTTTCACCGGCTTCAACGGCAGGGCGGGTCAGCAGGATACGTCGGATCTCCTGACGCTCCAGCGCATCGACCGCTGCGGCAACGGCCAGATAGGTTTTACCCGTACCCGCCGGCCCCACGCCGAAGGTGATGTCGTGGTCGAGAATATTGGCGATATACTGCGCCTGGTTTGGCGTACGCGGCTTGATGACGCCACGCTTGGTCTTAATGTTGATCGCCTTGCCATAGTCCGGCACGCTCTCCGCGCTCTGCTCAAGCACGCGCGCCTCTTTAATGGCGAGGTGAATCTGCTCCGGTTCGATATCCTGAATTTCGCCGCGCATGGGGGAGGTGTCGACATACAGGCTACGCAGAATGTCCGCAGCGGCGTTGACGCAGATAGGGCGTCCGGTGAGTTTGAAATGATTATCGCGACGATTGATTTCGATACCCAGACGTCGCTCCAGTTGTTTGATGTTGTCATCAAACGGCCCGCACAGGCTCAGCAGGCGAGCGTTGTCTGCTGGCTCAAGGCTAATTTCACGCGTATCTATGTTCAAACTGTTCCTCTTTGATTGATTAACTGACCCACTGCCACACGGCGCAATAAAACGGTCATTACCGAAATTATTCACGCCACAGAATAAAGGCGCAAGCGTTGCGGAAGATATTGGGGGCGATGAGAGGAAATACAAGGCCTGCCAAAGCGGCAGGCCTGAAGGATTATGGCTGGTAAATCCCAACGCCAGAATCGTTTTCTTTGCGGGTACGCGCGATCACGGATTCCGGTGACTCTGCGATACGCAGGCCCATTTCGTCTTCGGTGCGGACCACTTTCGCGCGCAGCGAGTTGGTCAGCACTTCGACAATCTCGACGTCCACAAACTTACCGATCATATCCGGGGTGCCTTCAAAGTTCACCACGCGGTTATTTTCCGTACGACCAGAGAGTTCCATAATGCTCTTGCGGGAAGTGCCTTCCACCAGAATGCGCTGTACGGTACCGAGCATGCGGCGGCTCCAGGCGTTAGCCTGCTGGTTGATGCGCTCCTGCAGAATATACAGGCGCTGCTTTTTCTCTTCTTCCGGTACATCGTCAACCATATCGGCCGCCGGTGTTCCTGGACGCGCAGAGAAGATGAAGCTGTAGCTGACGTCAAAGTTCACTTCGCCGATGAGCTTCATGGTGCGCTCGAAGTCTTCTGCGGTTTCGCCAGGGAAGCCGACGATAAAGTCGGAGCTAATCTGGATATCCGGACGTGCTTCACGCAGCTTGCGGATGGTGGATTTGTACTCCAGCACCGTATGGGGGCGGCCCATCAGGTTCAGCACGCGGTCAGAGCCACACTGAATCGGCAGGTGCAGGAAGCTCACCAGCTCTGGCGTATCGCGATAAACGTCAATGATGTCATCGGTAAATTCCATCGGATGGCTGGTGGTAAAGCGAATGCGGTCGATGCCGTCAATCGCGGCCACCAGACGCAGCAGCTCAGCAAAGCTGCCGGTCGTGCCGTCGTAGTTCTCACCGCGCCAGGCGTTAACGTTCTGGCCCAGCAGGTTCACTTCGCGCACGCCCTGCGCGGCAAGCTGCGCGATTTCAAACAGAATGTCATCTGCCGGGCGGCTGACCTCTTCACCACGGGTGTACGGCACCACGCAGTACGTGCAGTATTTGTTGCAGCCTTCCATGATGGAGACGAAGGCGGTCGGGCCATCGGCACGTGGCTCCGGCAGACGGTCAAATTTTTCGATTTCCGGGAAGCTGACGTCAACGACCGGGCTACGGTTACCGCGAACCTGATTGATCATCTCAGGCAGACGGTGCAGGGTCTGAGGGCCAAAGACAATGTCCACATACGGGGCTCTCTGGCGGATCAGCTTGCCTTCCTGCGACGCGACGCAGCCGCCCACGCCGATGATCAGGTCCGGATTTTTTCGTTTGAGAAGTTTCCAGCGGCCTAACACGTGAAAGACTTTTTCCTGCGCTTTTTCACGAATTGAACAGGTGTTCAGCAGCAGCACATCGGCTTCTTTCGCATTTTCAGTCAGCTGGTATCCGTGGGTGGTATCCAGCAGATCGGCCATCTTGGATGAATCGTATTCGTTCATCTGACAGCCCCAGGTTTTTATATGGAGTTTTTTAGTCATCGACTTGCTCAGCTCAGGATTGCAAGCCGCGTATTGTAATGCTTTGGTGGGGTTGTGACCAGTATGAAGGTTATGTGTCTCAGGACCGCAAAAATCCGGTAAACTTAAGGGATTCTCCAATAAGGAAAATTGACCATGACACTCCAACACACCGAAGTTGCCGTTGTCGGCGGCGGTATGGTCGGCGGCGCGCTGGCGCTGGGGCTGGCACAGCAGGGATTTGAGGTAACGGTAATCGAACAGGCGGCTCCGCCAGCCTACGATCCCGCCAGTAAACCGGACGTGCGCATTTCCGCGATCAGCGCGGCATCCGTCGATCTGCTGCGCGGGCTGGGCGTCTGGGAGGCAGTGCAGGCGATGCGCGCGCACCCTTACAGCCGCCTCGAAACCTGGGAGTGGGAAAATGCCCACGTCGCGTTTGATGCCGCTGAGCTAAAGCTGCCGCGCCTGGGGTATATGGTGGAAAACAACGTGCTCCAGCGGGCGCTCTGGCAGGCGCTGGAGGCGCATCCGAAGGTGACGCTGCGCGTGCCTGCGTCGCTTAAGGCGCTGCATCCTCACGAGCGTGGCTATCTACTGACGCTCGACAACGGCGATGAGCTGGCCGTGAAGCTGGTCATCGGGGCGGACGGCGCTAACTCGCAGGTCAGACAGATGGCGGGGATCGGGGTTCATGCCTGGCAGTATGAACAGTCCTGTATGCTGATTACCGCCGAGTGTGAGAATGCGCCGGGCGAAAGCACCTGGCAGCACTTTACGCCGAACGGCCCGCATGCCTTTTTACCGCTGTTTGATAACTGGGCGTCGCTGGTGTGGTACGACAAACCGGCGCGCATTCGTCAGCTGCAGGGGATGAACATGGAACAGCTGCAGCGCGAGATCCTGCTGCACTTCCCGAGCCGTCTGGGGCACGTCACGCCGGTCGCCGCCGGGGCGTTCCCACTCACGCGTCGTCATGCGTTGCAGTATGCCCGCGCAGGCTTAGCGCTGGTGGGTGATGCGGCACACACCATTCATCCGCTGGCCGGGCAGGGCGTGAACCTGGGATATCGTGACGTCGATGCCCTGCTGGATGTGCTGGGCAACGCCCGCGGACACGCGGAAAACTGGGCCAGCCATCAGGTGCTGAAGCGTTATCAGACGCGGCGTATGGCGGATAACTTTATCATGCAGTCGGGGATGGATCTGTTCTATGCCGGGTTTAGCAATGACGTAGCGCCAGTGCGTATTCTGCGTAATATAGGCCTAATGGCAGCAGAACGTGCCGGTGGCCTGAAGCGTCAGGCCCTGAAGTACGCTCTCGGACTCTAAACTTTTTCCCTCTCCCCGTGGGAGAGGGCCGGGGTGAGGGCATCAGGCCGCACAATTCTGTACAAAAACAAAAAAGCCCGCAGAGCGGGCTTTTTTGTTTTAAGTGGCTGGGGTGCAGGGATTCGAACCCCGGAATGCTGGTATCAGAAACCAGAGCCTTACCGCTTGGCGACACCCCAATTGCGTTAAACAAGCTGCCTAACGACTTTGTAAATTGGCTGGGGTACGAGGATTCGAACCTCGGAATGCCGGAATCAGAATCCGGTGCCTTACCGCTTGGCGATACCCCAACAATTTTTTCTCATTACCGAAATCGATCGATAATCTCAATTTGGTGGCTACGACGGGATTCGAACCTGTGACCCCATCATTATGAGTGATGTGCTCTAACCAACTGAGCTACGTAGCCAGTACTGCAATCTTCGATGGCTGGGGTACCTGGATTCGAACCAGGGAATGCCGGTATCAAAAACCGGTGCCTTACCGCTTGGCGATACCCCAATACCGCGGAGAACCGCAAAATCGAAGAAATATGGCTGGGGTACCTGGATTCGAACCAGGGAATGCCGGTATCAAAAACCGGTGCCTTACCGCTTGGCGATACCCCATCCGTGCAACGCTTACCCGGGAATGGTGCGGGAGGCGAGACTTGAACTCGCACACCTTGCGGCGCCAGAACCTAAATCTGGTGCGTCTACCAATTTCGCCACTCCCGCAAAAAAAGATGGTGGCTACGACGGGATTCGAACCTGTGACCCCATCATTATGAGTGATGTGCTCTAACCAACTGAGCTACGTAGCCATCTTTTTTTCGCGTTACCTTATCGGCGTTGCGGGGCGCATTATGCGTATAGACCCTTGCAGCGTCAACACCTTTTTCAACGAAAATAGCCGGAATGTGACTGTTTGGTTAGGTTGCGAACAGCGTGACCGAATATTCGGCAATTATTGGTTATTAATCGGTTTTAGCTGTGCAAAAGCGGGGCAAAAAAAATCAGGCCCCGCAGGGCCTGAGATGAAATGCGTGATTATTTGTAGGCTGACTGGTGAACGCCTACCGCACGTCCTGACGGATCGTTCATGGATTTGAACGATTCATCCCATTCAATCGCTTTGGCAGACGAGCAGGCGACGGATGGACCACCCGGCACACACTCCGCAGCGCTCGGTACCGGGAACAGTTCTTCAAAAATTTCACGGTAGAGGTACGCTTCTTTCGAGCCCGGCGTGTTGTACGGGAAGCGGAAGCTTGCGGTTTCCAGCTGTTGGTCAGAAACCTGTTTCGCCGCCACCTCTTTCAGGGTGTCGATCCAGCTGTAGCCTACGCCATCGGAGAACTGCTCTTTCTGACGCCATGCCACGCTCGCCGGCAGGTAGGATTCAAAACATTCACGCAGGATATGTTTTTCCATTTTACCGTTGCCGCACATTTTATCCTGCGGGTTGATGCGCATCGCCACGTCGAGGAATTTCTTATCCAGGAACGGTACACGCGCTTCGACACCCCATGCCGACATCGCTTTGTTGGCACGCGCGCAGTCAAACATATGCAGCGCCTGGAGTTTACGCACGGTCTCTTCGTGCAGCTCTTTGGCATTTGGCGCTTTGTGGAAGTACAGGTAGCCGCCAAACACTTCGTCAGAACCTTCACCGGAGAGCACCATTTTGATGCCCATCGCCTTGATCTTACGCGACATCAGGTACATCGGCGTGGAGGCGCGAATTGTCGTTACGTCATACGTTTCAATGTGATAGATCACATCGCGGATCGCATCCAGGCCTTCCTGCACGGTGAAGTGAATTTCATGGTGCACGGTGCCGAGGTGGTTTGCCACTTCCTGCGCGGCTTTCAGATCCGGCGCGCCTTCCAGGCCCACGGCAAAGGAGTGCAGCTGTGGCCACCAGGCTTCTGAGCGCTCCTGATCTTCCACGCGACGAGCCGCAAATTTCTTGGTGATCGCGGAGATCACGGAGGAGTCCAGACCGCCGGAGAGCAGCACGCCGTAAGGTACGTCTGACATCAGGTGGCTTTTCACGGAATCTTCCAGCGCCTGACGCAGCTCGGCTTTGTCCGTCACGTTGTCTTTTACCGCGTCGTAGTCGAACCAGTCGCGCTGGTAGTACGGACGGATCTCGCCGTCTTTACTCCACAGGTAACTGCCTGCCGGGAACTCTTTGATGGTGCGGCAGACCGGCACCAGGGCTTTCATTTCAGACGCAACGTAGAAGTTGCCGTGTTCATCGTGGCCCATGTACAGCGGGATAATACCGATGTGGTCGCGGCCAATCAGGTAGGCGTCTTTTTCGCTGTCGTACAGGGCGAAGGCAAACATACCCTGCAGGTCGTCCAGAAACTCGGGACCTTTCTCCTGATACAGCGCCAGGATCACTTCACAGTCGGACCCGGTCTGGAACGCGTAGCGGTCGCCGTACTCGGCGCGCAGCGCCTGGTGGTTATAGATCTCACCGTTGACAGCCAGCGCGTGCGTTTTTTTCTCGTTATACAGCGGCTGTGCACCGGCGTTGACGTCAACAATAGACAGACGTTCGTGAGCCAGAATTGCTTTGTCACTGGCGTAAACGCCTGACCAGTCCGGGCCGCGATGGCGCATCAGGCGGGACAGTTCGAGTGCCTTTTTACGCAGTTCGCCCGCGTCAGTTTTAATATCCAGTACGCCAAAAATTGAACACATAACCTTCTCCGTTAACCCTGTTGCTTTGTAATGTTGCTTGCTTATGAAAATGCCGCAAAGGGGCAGGGCGCGCAAGCGTTTTACGGGCGAAAACGGAAATAGTGCAATGGTGGTTGCAGATCAGTGAAAAACGCGTATGCCATGAGCACTTTTATTGAGGATTATGCAATGAAAGTGCTTTTTCGTTAGATGTAGTCGTGTTTTGCAGGTGAGAAAATAAAAAACCACGCCCTGAGGCGTGGTTCGGTATCAGATGATGTCAATTTCATCGACGGAGGGGTAAATCCAGCTTGGGCGGAACGGCATTGAGTCAATGTCATCAAGCTGAGAGACCCCAGAGAGCACCAGAATCGTCTCCAGGCCTGCCTGGAAACCGGCCAGAATATCGGTGCGCAGGTTGTCGCCGACAATCACGGTCTCTTCAGAGTGGGCCTGCATCTTGTTGAGCGCGGCGCGAATGATCCATGGGCTGGGCTTGCCGACATAGAACGGCTTGCGCCCGGAGATCTTCTCGATACCGGCACACAGCGCGCCGCAGGCCGGATAAAAACCGCGACCGTGGGTATCCGGGTTGGTCGCAATAAAGCGCGCGCCGTTAGCCACAAAGAAGGATGCCTTATGCATCATCTCCCAGTTGTAGGAACGCGTTTCACCTACAATCACAAAGTCCGGGTTGACGTCGGTGATGGTAAAGCCCGCTTTATACAGCTCATGGATCAGCGCGCCTTCACCGACCACATAGGCTTTTTTTCCTTCCTGACGCTTCAGAAAATCCGCCGTGGCCATCGCCGAGGTATAAAACACGCTGTCCGGGACGTCGACCCCCGCCGTGGCAAAGCGGTTTGCCAGATCCTGACCGGTCTGAGAAGGGTAGTTCGTGAGAAGAACCAGAGGCATTCCTTTGTCGATGATGCGGTGAAGAAACTCCGCAGCACCCGGCACGGCAACGTTGTCGTGCATCAGCACGCCGTCGATATCACAAATTACATTCTTAATGGTCATGGACAGTCCGACATCAAAAAAAGAAGGCGTTACTATAAGGTCCGATCAACTTTCCAGCAAATGCTGCAGCAGAATTCCGTTGAGCATGGCGCGTTTGACCAGCGCGAACGCGCCAATCGCCGAACGATGGTCAAGCTTTGAACGAACCACCGGAAGATTCTGGCGGAATGCTTTCAGCGCCTGGGTGTTAATACAGCCTTCAATCGCGGGGAGCAGCACCTTTTCCGCCTCCACAATTTCACCGGCGATCACCACTTTTTGTGGGTTAAACAGGTTAATGGCGATGGCGATGGTTTTCCCCAGATGGCGACCCACCTGCTCGATCACTTCACAGGCCAGCGCGTCGCCTTTATTAGCAGCTTTGCAGATGGTGCCTATCTTGCAGTCATCCAGCGTCACGCGGCTTTGGTAACCCTGTTCAAGCAGATGGCGAACGCGCTGCTCGATGGCGGTGTTGGCGGCAATGGTTTCAAGGCAGCCAAAGTTGCCGCAGTGGCAGCGCTCCCCGAGCGGTTCAACCTGAATGTGGCCGATCTCACCGACGTTACCGTTGCGACCGATAAAAATTCGGCCGTTAGAGATAATGCCTGCGCCCGTACCGCGGTGAACGCGCACCAGAATAGAGTCTTCACAGTCCTGGCTCGCACCAAAGTAGTGCTCTGCCAGCGCCAGAGAGCGAATGTCATGGCCCACAAAGCAGGTCACTTTAAAGCGCTTTTCCAGCGCGTCGACCAGCCCCCAGTTTTCAACCTGAATGTGCGGCATATAGCGGATCACGCCGCTTTCCGGGTCGACCAGACCGGGCAGAATCACCGAGATGGCGATGAGTTCGCGGATCTTGCGCTGACAGCTTTCAATAAACTGCGCGATGGTATTCAGCAGCGCATGCTCCAGCGTCTCCTGGGTGCGTTCCGGAAGGGGATAGTGCTCTTCCGCAATGGCTTTACTGCTCAGATCGTACAGCGTGAGCGTGGTGTCATGACGGCCCAGACGGACGCCAATTGCCTGAAAATTGCGGGTTTCGGTAATAATGGAGATAGCGCGGCGGCCCCCGGTGGAGGCCTGCTGATCGACTTCTTTGATCAAACCGCGCTCAATGAGCTGGCGGGTAATTTTTGTCACGCTGGCGGGAGCAAGCTGGCTTTGTTCGGCTATCTGAATACGTGAGATTGGCCCGTGTTGGTCAATCAGGCGATATACCGCCGCGCTGTTAAGCTGTTTAACGAGATCGACATTACCGATTTGAGCTTGTCCGCCAGGTGTCATACTTTTACTTACTCAGTGACGACCTCGTTACCATTAACGATGGTCTTAATAATTTTATAATCGTGTGTGAATGCCGTCAGGTTTGCAACCATACCTGGTGCAATTCCGCCAAGCTGTTTATCCACGCCGATAGCGCGCGCAGGATAAAGGGTGGCCATGCGCAGGACTTCATCAAGCGCAATTCCGCAATGCTCAACCAGGTTACGCACCCCTTCAATCATGGTCAAAGAGGAACCGCTCAGCGTACCGTTTTCATCCACACACAGTCCATTGCGGTAGTATATTGTTTTACCGGCAAAAATGAACTGCTCAATATTTGCACCTGCCGGTGCGGTAGCGTCCGTTACCAGGCAGAGCTTGTCACCTTTCAGCCGCTTGGCGTTGCGAATGTTGGTGTAATCAACGTGTAAGCCGTCCGCGATAATGCCGCAGTAAACGTCTGGCTCATCCAGAATCGCGCCGACCAGACCCGGTTCACGACCTGTGATGTATGGCATGGCGTTATAAAGGTGCGTCGCAAAGGTAATGCCCGCGCGGAAACCGGCTTTCGCTTCTTTCAGCGTGGCATTTGAGTGGCCCGCTGAAACCACAATTCCGGCGGCGGCCAGCTTGCTGATGACGTCCGTGCCGGTCATTTCCGGTGCCAGCGTCACCTTGGTGATCACATCGGCGTTGGCACACATGTAGTCAACCAGCTCCGCATCAGGTTTACGCACGTAGTCCGGGTTATGCGTTCCTTTCTTGACCATGTTCAGCCATGGCCCTTCCAGGTGCAGACCGAGCGCCTGATTCGGATGTTTGGCCAGGTATTCGCGCATCACGCGGATACCCTGCTTCATCAGGTCATCACTGCTGGTGATGAGCGTCGGCAGATAGCTGGTGCAGCCCGATTTCTCGTTGGCTTTCTGCATGATCTCCAGCGTTTCGACCGTTACCGCATCGGCGGTATCATTGAATTGCACACCGCCGCAGCCGTTGAGCTGTACGTCGATGAAACCGGGGGAGATTACTGCTCCATTGAGTGAGCGCTGTTCAATCTCCGGCGGCAGTTCTGCCAGCGGGCAAACACGTTCAATCAGGCCATTCGCGATAACAATCGCGTGGTCATCCAGAATTTCATGGCCGGTATAAATCCGACCGTGGGTTAAAGCGTACATAACGACCCCCGGTTAAAAAAAGCGGCCGCCTCTTGATAAAGAGGCGGTTATTCAATTACAGACCTTTGATGTTCTCGGCTTCTAACTCGTTGAAGTATTTCAGCGTTTTAACCTTCAGCTCCATCGTTGACGGTTCGTCGCAGACGATGACGGATTTAGGATGCAGCTGCAGACAGCTGATGGTCCACATATGGTTAACGTTGCCTTCAACAGCAGCCTGGAGCGCCTGCGCTTTCACGCCGCCCAGCACCAGAATCATCACTTCTTCAGCATCCAGCAGGGTGCCTACGCCTACGGTCAGGGCGTATTTTGGAACCTGGTTCACGTCACCGTCAAAGAAGCGGGAGTTTGCCACGCGCGTGTCATGGGTCAGCGTTTTAATACGGGTACGGGAAGCCAAAGAGGACGCCGGTTCGTTAAACGCGATATGACCATCATTACCTACACCACCCATGAACAGGTGGATTTTACCGTAGGAACGGATTTTTTCTTCATACTGACGGCATTCTGCGTCAATATCCGGCGCGTTTCCATTCAGCAGGTTAATATTTTCAGCTGGGATATCAACGTGATCAAAGAAATTGCGGTGCATAAAGCTATGGTAGCTTTCCGGGTGGTCTTTCGGTAAGCCAACATATTCATCCATATTGAAGGTCACAACATGTTTGAAGCTAACCTGGCCTGCTTTATGCATCTCAACCAGCGCCTTGTAAGCGGTCAGCGGTGTGCCGCCGGTTGGAAGGCCCAGAACGAAAGGACGATCGGCGGTCGGTTTGAACGCGTTAATGCGGTTTACGATATGGCGAGCGGCCCATTTACCAACTTGTTCTGCAGTTGCCAGGGGAATCAGTCTCATTGTTCACCTCAAAGTTTAAGTAGAAGAGTGGGCGGATGGCTTCGGAACCTGATACTAAAGCGTAACCTGGAAACTTTCAGGCCGGATCAATCCGTCTTGATTTTTTGAATGATAAAATAAGTTTTCACTGTTAGCCAGTGTAAGGGAGGGCTGAATACGATATTTGGTGACAAAAATCACAAAAAATAGGTGTTTAATTTGCGATACGAATTAATTTTCCACACACTCAGACTGCCAGTGAATTATCAACGGTATCTATCGTTCGTGACACAATAAAAACATAGTTTATGCGCGAGCCTGAAAAAGGGTCTCGTAGGGGGAATAGGATGAATATTTTAGGTTTTTTCCAGCGCCTCGGTAGGGCTTTGCAGCTCCCTATCGCCGTGCTACCGGTTGCAGCGCTGCTGCTGCGATTCGGGCAACCCGATCTTCTTAACGTACCGTTTATTGCTCAGGCTGGCGGTGCCATTTTTGACAACCTGGCGCTGATTTTCGCCATCGGTGTTGCCTCTAGCTGGTCAAAAGACAGCGCGGGTGCCGCAGCGCTGGCAGGGGCAGTCGGTTATTTCATCCTGACGAAAGCGATGGTAACCATTAACCCAGAAATCAACATGGGCGTGCTGGCAGGTATCATTACCGGTCTGGTCGGTGGTGCTGTGTACAACCGCTGGGCAAACATTAAGCTGCCAGACTTCCTGAGTTTCTTTGGCGGCAAACGTTTCGTGCCGATCGCGACAGGTTTCTTCTGTCTGGTTCTGGCCGCTATCTTTGGCTACGTCTGGCCACCGGTACAGCATGCGATCCATGCGGGTGGTGAGTGGATTGTTTCAGCGGGTGCACTTGGCTCAGGTATCTTTGGTTTTATCAACCGTCTGCTGATCCCAACCGGTCTGCATCAGGTGCTGAACACTATCGCATGGTTCCAGATTGGTGAGTTCACCAATGCTGCGGGCACCGTATTCCACGGCGACATCAACCGCTTCTACGCGGGTGACGGCACCGCAGGCATGTTCATGTCTGGCTTCTTCCCAATCATGATGTTTGGTCTGCCGGGCGCTGCGCTGGCAATGTACCTGGCTGCGCCAAAAGCGCGTCGCCCAATGGTTGGCGGCATGCTGCTGTCCGTTGCGGTTACCGCGTTCCTGACCGGCGTAACCGAGCCGCTGGAATTCCTGTTCATGTTCCTGGCGCCGGTGCTGTACCTCATGCATGCGGTCCTGACCGGTATCAGCCTGTTTGTGGCGACCCTGCTGGGTATCCATGCTGGCTTCTCCTTCTCTGCAGGCGCGATCGACTACGTGTTGATGTACAACCTGCCGGCGGCAAGCAAGAACGTCTGGATGCTGGTGGTAATGGGTCTGGTCTTCTTCGTCATCTACTTCGTGCTGTTCACTGCGGTTATTCGTATGTTTAACCTCAAAACGCCGGGCCGCGAAGACACCAAAGATGAAGTGGTCACCAACGAAGCCAACAGCAACACCGAAGAGGGTCTGACCCAGCTGGCGACCAGCTATATCGCTGCCGTCGGGGGGACTGACAACCTGAAAGCCATTGATGCCTGTATCACTCGTCTGCGTCTGACGGTAGGTGACTCTGCGCGCGTCAGCGACGCAATGTGTAAACGCCTTGGTGCATCGGGCGTGGTTAAACTGAACAAACAAACTATCCAGGTTATCGTGGGTGCCAAAGCGGAATCCATCGGTGACGAAATGAAGAAAGTGGTTGCCCGCGGTCCGGTTGCGGCAGCATCAGCCGACAGCGCACCTGCGTCGACGGCTGCCCCGGTAGCGAAGCCGCAGGCCGTGCCTAACGCCGTGACGGTGGCCGCGCTGGTCTCTCCGGTAACGGGTGACGTGGTTGACCTTGAGCAGGTACCTGATGAAGCGTTCGCCAGCAAAGCGGTCGGTGACGGCGTGGCGGTGAAACCAACGGACAAAACCGTTGTGTCTCCGGCGGCAGGCACCATCGTGAAAATCTTCAACACCAACCACGCGTTCTGCCTCGAAACCGAAAAAGGCGCGGAGATCGTTGTCCACATGGGGATCGATACCGTAGCGCTGAACGGTCAGGGCTTTACTCGCCTGGTGGAAGAGGGGGCCGAAGTGGTGGCAGGTCAGCCGATTCTGGAAATGGATCTGGACTTCCTGAATGCCAACGCGCGCTCGATGATTAGTCCGGTCGTGTGCAGCAACATCGACGACTTTAGCTGTCTGGTACTCCAGGCGAAAGGTCAGGTTGTTGCGGGTCAAACCCCGCTGTATGAGATTAAAGGCAAGTAATCGCTCCTGAGTAGAGTCATGCCTTAAGCGGCGGGGGATATCCTCCGCCGCTTTTTTTTGCAGCAAATGCCCCCATTATTTTCATCTGATACGTATTTTCCGTAACTAAGGGTTGTCACTACGTCCGGCTTATAAGATCATATGCCGTTATACGTTGTTTACGCTTTGAGGAATCCACGATGAGTGAGGCAGAAGCCCGCCCGAGTAACTTTATTCGTCAGATCATCGATGAAGATCTGGCCAGTGGTAAGCACACCACAATTCATACCCGTTTCCCGCCGGAGCCGAATGGCTACCTGCATATCGGGCATGCGAAGTCCATCTGCCTGAACTTTGGCATTGCGCAAGACTACCAGGGACAGTGCAACCTGCGTTTCGATGACACCAACCCAGTAAAAGAAGACATCGAATACGTTGAGTCCATCAAAAATGACGTGCAATGGTTGGGCTTCAACTGGTCTGGCGATATCTGCTACTCCTCTGACTATTTTGATCAGCTGTATGCCTACGCGGTAGAGCTCATCAACAAAGGTCTGGCGTATGTAGACGAACTGTCTGCAGATGAGATCCGTGAGTACCGCGGTACGCTGACCGCACCGGGTAAAAACAGCCCGTTCCGCGATCGCAGCGTGGAAGAGAACCTGGCGCTGTTTGAAAAAATGCGTGCCGGTGGCTTCGAAGAGGGCAAAGCGTGCCTGCGTGCCAAAATCGATATGGCGTCTCCGTTCATCGTGATGCGCGATCCGGTGCTGTACCGCATCAAGTTCGCAGAACACCACCAGACCGGCAACAAGTGGTGCATCTATCCGATGTACGACTTCACCCACTGCATCAGCGATGCGCTGGAAGGCATCACCCACTCGCTGTGTACGCTGGAGTTCCAGGACAACCGTCGTCTGTACGACTGGGTGCTGGATAACATCACCATTCCTGTGCATCCGCGTCAGTACGAGTTCTCTCGTCTGAATCTGGAATACACCGTGATGTCCAAGCGTAAGCTGAACCTGCTGGTCACCGACAAGCACGTTGAGGGCTGGGACGACCCGCGTATGCCAACCATCTCTGGTCTGCGTCGTCGTGGTTACACTGCCGCCTCTATTCGTGAGTTCTGCAAACGCATCGGCGTGACCAAGCAGGACAACACCATCGAGATGGCCTCCCTTGAATCCTGCATTCGCGAAGATCTCAACGAAAACGCTCCGCGCGCGATGGCCGTTATCGATCCGGTGAAGCTGGTCATCGAAAACTATCCGCAGGGTGAAAGCGAGCTGGTCTCCATGCCTAACCATCCGAACAAACCGGAAATGGGAAGCCGCGACGTGCCGTTCAGCGGCGAGATCTGGATTGACCGCGCTGACTTCCGTGAAGAAGCCAACAAGCAGTACAAGCGTCTGGTGCTGGGTAAAGAAGTGCGTCTGCGTAATGCTTACGTCATCAAAGCCGAGCGCGTAGAAAAAGATGCGGAAGGGAATATCACCACCATCTTCTGTTCTTATGACGCTGAGACGCTGAGTAAAGATCCGGCGGATGGCCGCAAGGTGAAAGGCGTTATCCACTGGGTGAGCGCATCCCACGCGCTGCCGGTAGAGATTCGTCTGTACGATCGCCTGTTCAGCGTGCCTAACCCAGGTGCGGCGGAAGACTT
This sequence comes from Enterobacter sp. EC_64, assembly GCF_019584165.1. Classification (NCBI taxonomy): domain Bacteria; kingdom Pseudomonadati; phylum Pseudomonadota; class Gammaproteobacteria; order Enterobacterales; family Enterobacteriaceae; genus Enterobacter; species Enterobacter sp. EC_64. The sequence continues at coordinate 73,891 of NZ_VDAS01000008.1, read as the reverse complement.
CCTGGCGACCATTAACCCGGAATCTTTGGTGATCAAGCAGGGTTATGCGGAGCCTTCTCTAAAAGCGGCTGAAGCAGGCAAAGCGTTCCAGTTCGAACGTGAAGGGTACTTCTGCCTGGATAGCCGTCACAGCACGGCGGAAAAACCGGTATTTAACCGTACCGTGGGCCTGCGTGATACCTGGACGAAGATCGGCGAATAATATTCCTGCTCTGGTCAATGAGAGACAAACGCCGCATTATGCGGCGTTTTTTTATTTAACGATCAGAGTATTAAGCCAGGGGTTAAAGTGGCGTCATGAAAATAACAGGTCAATGAGGTGCTACTTATTTTTTAAAAAAAAGTTTGTGTCATTACGAAAATCAAAAAGGTTATAAAAAAGGAAACCGATCCCACGCCTGGACACTGAAATAGCTGAGAATTTCCCGTCATTCCTCGCCTTCCTGTAAATGTTACAAAGCACTACCAATTATGTGCACTTCGTCATAATCCTGACTTTTGCCCGCTGAAAAGCATTGATAATTCGCGTCGCGAAAAATAACCTAAAGACGGTAGTTAATTCGAGGGTATTTAACACTACCCCTGACCATTTGGTCTTTTTTATTTACGCCGTTTCAGGCGTTTTAATTCGTCAAAGAGGAATAATCTATGCGTACGTTCAGTGGCAAACGTAGTGCGCTGGCGCTGGCTATTGCCGGTGTGACAGCAATGTCGGGCCTGGTGATTGCGCCAGAGGCAAAAGCAGCGGGTTTCATCGAAGATTCTACCCTCACGGGCGGTATTTATTACTGGCAGCGTGAGCGTGACCGTAAAGACGTCACTGAAGATAAATACAAAACCAACCTCTCGCACTCCACCTGGAACGCCAACCTGGACTTCCAGTCAGGCTACGCCGCGGATATGTTCGGTCTGGATATCGCCGCGTTCACCGCGATCGAAATGGCGGAAAACGGCGACAGCGGCCACCCGAACGAAATTGCCTTCTCCTCCAGCAACAAAGCCTATGATGAAGACTGGTCCGGGGATAAGAGCGGTATCAGCCTCTACAAAGCCGCAGCGAAATTCAAATACGGCCCGGTCTGGGCGCGTGGGGGCTATATTCAGCCAACCGGCCAGACGCTGTTAGCCCCACACTGGAGCTTTATGCCGGGTACCTATCAGGGTGCAGAAGCCGGGGCTAACTTTGACTACGGTGACGCAGGTGCGCTGAGCTTCTCCTATATGTGGACCAACGAGTACAAAGCACCGTGGCACATTGAAATGGACAAGTTCTACCAGAACGATAAGAAAACCAAAGTCGATTACCTCCACTCGCTGGGTGCGAAATACGACTTCAAAAACGATCTGGTTCTCGAAGCGGCATTCGGCCAGGCGCAAGGTTATATCGATCAATACTTTGCCAAGGCCAGCTATAAGTTTGATATTGCGGGTAGCCCGCTGAGTACCAGCTACCAGTTCTACGGTACGCGCGACAAAGTCAGTAACGGTGGCGTCAATGATATCTACGACGGCACCGCGTGGCTGCAGGCGTTAACCTTCGGCTACAAGGTCGGTCAGGTTGATTTACGTCTGGAAGGCACATGGGTGAAAGCGGAAGGGCAGCAGGGCTACTTCCTGCAGCGTATGACCCCGACCTATGCTTCCTCCAACGGTCGTCTTGATATCTGGTGGGATAACCGCTCCGACTTCAACGCCGACGGTGAGAAAGCGGTCTTCTTCGGCGCGATGTATGACCTGAAAAACTGGAATCTGCCGGGCTGGGCCGTGGGCGCTTCTTATGCTTACGCCTGGGATGCAAAACCAGCCGACATGGCAACACCGGATGCTTACTACGATCCAAACTATCGCCTGAAAGAGTCTTCCTACAGCCTGGATGCTATCTATACCCTGCAGGATGGCCGCGCGAAAGGCACGATGTTCAAACTGCACTTCACCCAGTACGACAACCACTCCGATATCCCGAGCTACGCGGGCGGTTACGGCAACATCTTCCAGGATGAACGTGACGTGAAATTCATGGTTATCGCACCGTTCACCATCTTCTGATGAATCGTCCGGCGGGTTAGATCCCGCCGGACCGGAGACTGCAAATGATGAAAAAAATCGTAATCGTCGCGCTGTTGGCATCGGGGCTGGTGGCGTGTGCCCAGACTCAGGCACCGAAAGAGGACTCCCGCCTCAAGGAGGCCTACAGCGCCTGCATTAATACTGCGGAAGGATCGCCGGAGAAAATTGAAGCCTGCCAGAGCGTGCTGAACGTGCTGAAGAAAGAGAAAGCGCACGAGCAGTTCGCGACGCAGGAGAATGTCCGCGTGATGGATTACCAGGCCTGTATCCAGGCACGTAAAACCGGTAACGATCAGGAAGTGGCGAAGCGTTGCGATAAGATCTGGAACGAGATACGCAATAACAATAAATAAGTTGCTTTACGCCCGGTGGCACAGTGCCACCGGGCTTTTTTCTGGCAAAAAAAAGCCAACCTTACGGCTGGCTCAGAGTATGAACACTCACTTATTTTGCGTCATGCGCATGTTCATTTTCGCGGCAATCGCCTTCAGCGCAGTGACCATAAAGGTACAGGCTGTGGTTGGTCAGACGGATGCCGTGACGCGCGGCGATTTCACGCTGGCGCGCTTCGATAGAGTCATCGCTAAATTCAATGACCTTGCCACAGTCGAGGCAGATCAGGTGATCGTGGTGCTGCTGCTGGGTCAGTTCGAAGACAGATTTACCACCTTCGAAATTATGACGGGTGACAATGCCCGCGTCATCAAACTGGTTAAGCACGCGATAGACGGTAGCCAGCCCAATCTCTTCACCCATGTCGATAAGACGTTTATAAAGGTCTTCCGCACTGACATGGTGATTGTCTGGACCCTGAAGCACTTCGAGGATTTTTAACCGAGGAAGCGTAACTTTCAGGCCAGCCTTCTTTAATGCGGTATTGTTGTCAGTCATGCGGAATCTGTCCTGTTGCTAAACGATTCACTTCTGTAGGAAGTGACAGAAAATGCACCCGGGATAATGCGTCTCATTATAGAACTGCCATGGCTAAATGAAAACTGCAAGTCTCAGGCAAAATATGCTTATAAAAATGGGGTATCACCAACAAACTTGCTCGGTGGAAAACCACATTTTATCAGGGAGACATTGTACAGGTCTGGGCGAAAAAGTTAAAAGATTGTAGCAATTAATTTAATCGGTTTGACCTGGTGCGCGGGCGCAACCGCCGTTGCGCCGCGATAAAAATCAGGCGTTGAGAATATCGTCCAGGTGCAGTTCTTCACGGATCTGCTTAACCCATTTCTCGACGCGCTCTGCAGTCAGTTCTGGCTGACGGTCTTCGTCGATGGCCAGACCCACGAAATGATCGTCATCGGCCAGGCCTTTGGACGCTTCGAAGTGGTAACCGGCGGTTGGCCAGTGGCCGACGATCACAGCGCCATTCGGCTCAATGATGTCGCGGATGGTACCCAGCGCGTCACAGAAGTACTCGGCGTAGTCTTCCTGGTCGCCACAGCCAAACAGGGCAACCAGCTTACCGTTGAAGTCCACTTCTTCCAGCGTCGGGAAGAAATCATCCCAGTCGCACTGGGCTTCGCCGTAGTACCAGGTCGGAATACCCAGCAGCAGAATGTCATAGCCTTCGAGATCTTCTTTGCTGCTCTTGGCGATGTCATGCACATCAGCAACGTCTTTACCGAGCTGTTTTTGAATGTTTTTCGCGATATTTTCGGTATTGCCGGTATCACTGCCAAAGAAAATGCCGATGATTGCCATGAGTAAAATAACCTCTTGAAACTTAATAGTATGGTGGCGCAATTCGGCCACGGATAAGGGCAATAATAGCAGAACTGGCAACCCTGCGGAAACAGCTATCGCGCAGGACTGCACTCTGTGCTACATGAAAAGGGTAATTAAGGGAATTTTCAGACTTATGCCTGGCTGCGCAGCATCTCAAGCTGGGCGATCAACATCTCTTCAATGAGCTCGCTGCGGCTAATATTTCGCGCGTCGGCCAGCTCGTTAAGCGCATCGACCGCGTCGGCGTTGAGCTTCAGTTCGACACGCTTAAGCCCACGATTTTTATCGCGTTTAAGCTGATTGCGTTTATTGATACGCAGCTGTTCATCGCGCGAAAGCGGATTCGTCTTCGGTCGTCCCGGGCGACGCTCATTCGCGAACAGATCTAGTGTCGTACGGTCCGTTTGTTCTTTGGCCATGATTCTGAGACTTCGGGGGAAACACGCCGCCCTGCTAATGCCCGGGCGATAAGCGCGCCATCATACATCACCAAAAACGGCGCGCCAACGACTGGAAGCCCGCAGCCTTCCAGTCGCTCTCTTTTTAATCAATTTGCAGTATCAGCAAGATAGCGGCGAATGGCGCGCTGCACGGCGTCAGGTTTTTCCGCATGCACCCAGTGTCCGGCTCCGGCAATGACGTGGGCGCGAGCCTGCGGGAATTGCGCCAGTATGGCGTCGCGGTACGCGTCGGTAACGTAAGGGGAATTGCCGCCGCGAATAAAGAGGGTAGGGTGTGGCCAGGCGGGTACGGTTTGCCAGCCCACAATATTGTTGTACTGGTTCCAGAGCACCGGCACGTTAAAACGCCATTGCCCGTCAACAAACGACTTCAGCAGGAACTGGACGACGCCTTCTTCATCAAGATGCTCACGCATGATGGCAGCCGCCTGCTGACGCGTCGCGGCACCCGCTTCGGTGACCGAATTGATGGCGGCAAAAATTTCGTCGTGACGGCGGACGTCGTAATCCACGGGCGCAACATCAATCACCACCAGGCCGTTAATACGCTCCGGGGCCAGCGCCGTCAGGGCCATCACCGCTTTACCGCCCATTGAATGCCCGATGAGGGTCACCTTTTGCAAGTCGTTGGCATCGAGCGTATCCCGCAGATCCTGCGCCATCGCGGCGTAGGTCATCTCGTCGGAACGGCCGGAAAGACCGTGATTGCGCATATCAACCTGAAGAATATCGTGGTCGGTAACCAGATCGCGCGCCAGCACGCCCAGGTTATCCAGGCTGCCAAAAAGCCCGTGAACCAGTACGATGGGAGAATTATTGTTCGGCGATTGTGCAGTTTGCGCTCGGGTATTCAATTTCATGGCAAAGTTCTTTTTTTACGTATGTCAGGTTAGGGTATCATGTTGACCATTCTGCCGCCCGGCTGCAAGGTTCCAGTTTAATCTGACTTTTGCCGCCAACCTGGTTTGACGCTATCCGCTGTTGGGATTTGACCTTATAATCCCAATGACTTGTATTCAGATAAGATATCGCACTGGATTAAGATGAAAACAATCGAAGTTGATGACGAACTCTATCAGTATATTGCCAGCCAGACGCGGCATATCGGGGAGAGCGCGTCCGACATTTTACGGCGCATGCTTAAAATTTCCGCCGCTTCACAGCCTGCTACCCCAGTCACCAAAGATGTCGTGTCTCAGCCAAGCGTTGTTGCACAAGCAAAACCTGCCGTGACACCGGCAAAAGATAAAGTGCGCGCGATGCGCGAGCTGCTGCTCTCCGATGAATATGCGGAGCAAAAAAAGGCGGTTAACCGCTTTATGCTGGTGCTGTCTACACTTTATTCACTGGATAACAAAGCGTTTGCTGAAGCGACCGAGTCGCTGCACGGTCGTACTCGCGTCTACTTCGCGGGCGACGAGCAGACGCTGCTGCAAAATGGCAATCAAACCAAACCCAAACATGTTCCTGGCACCCCGTACTGGGTGATCACCAATACCAATACGGGCCGCAAGTGCAGCATGATTGAACACATCATGCAGTCCATGCAGTTCCCGGCGGAATTGATTGAGAAGGTTTGCGGTACAATTTAACCCTTGCATCAGAAGGACCCGGTAATGGCAAATCACAGCCGTGCAGGCCAACCTGCACAACAAAGCGATTTGATTAACGTCGCTCAGCTGACCGCGCAGTATTACGTGCTGAAGCCGGTCGTGGGCAACGCAGAACACGCAGTGAAGTTTGGTACATCTGGTCACCGCGGCAGCGCGGCGCGCCACAGCTTTAACGAACCGCACATTCTGGCCATTGCTCAGGCCATTGCGGAAGAGCGCGCTAAAAATGGCGTTACCGGTCCTTGCTACGTGGGGAAAGATACCCATGCCCTGTCTGAACCGGCCTTTATCTCCGTGCTGGAAGTTCTGACTGCGAACGGCGTTGATGTGATTGTTCAGGAGAACAACGGCTTCACCCCAACGCCAGCGGTCTCTAACGCCATCCTGGTGCACAACAAAAAAGGTGGCGCGCTGGCTGACGGTATCGTGATCACGCCATCCCACAACCCGCCGGAAGACGGCGGCATCAAATACAACCCGCCTAACGGTGGCCCGGCAGACACTAACGTCACCAAAGTGGTGGAAGATCGTGCGAACGCCCTGCTGGCTGACGGCCTGAAAGGCGTGAAGCGTATTTCTCTGGATGCGGCCATGGCGTCCGGCCACGTGACGGAGCAGGATCTGGTTCAGCCGTTCGTGGAAGGGCTGGCGGAGATCGTCGATATGGCGGCCATCCAGAAAGCCGGCCTGAAGCTAGGTGTGGATCCGCTGGGCGGCTCCGGTATTGAATACTGGAAACGTATTGCCGAGCACTACAAGCTGGATCTGACCATCGTAAACGATCACGTCGATCAGACCTTCCGCTTTATGCACCTGGACAAAGACGGCGCGATCCGTATGGACTGCTCCTCCGAGTGCGCGATGGCGGGCCTGCTGGCGCTGCGTGATAAATTCGATCTGGCGTTTGCGAACGACCCGGATTACGACCGTCACGGTATCGTCACTCCTGCCGGGCTGATGAACCCGAACCACTATCTGGCTGTTGCGATCAACTACCTGTTCCAGCACCGTCCACAGTGGGGCAAAGAGGTGGCTGTCGGTAAAACGCTGGTGTCCTCCGCGATGATCGACCGCGTGGTCGAGGCGCTGGGCCGCAAGCTGGTGGAAGTACCTGTGGGCTTCAAATGGTTTGTTGACGGTCTGCACGACGGCAGCTTTGGCTTCGGTGGTGAAGAGAGCGCGGGGGCCTCTTTCCTGCGCTTCGACGGCACGCCGTGGTCAACCGATAAAGACGGCATCATCATGTGCCTGCTGGCGGCGGAAATCACCGCGGTCACCGGTAAAAACCCACAGGAACATTACAACGACCTGGCAGCACGCTTTGGTGCGCCAAGCTATAACCGTATTCAGGCCAGCGCAACGTCTGCCCAGAAAGCGGCCCTGTCCAAACTCTCTCCGGAGATGGTCAGTGCAAGCATCCTGGCGGGCGATCCGATCACCGCGCGTCTGACGGCGGCACCGGGTAACGGCGCGTCTATTGGTGGTCTGAAAGTGATGACCGAAAACGGCTGGTTCGCTGCGCGTCCATCCGGTACGGAAGATGCGTATAAAATCTATTGCGAAAGCTTCCTCGGCGCTGAGCATCGTCAGCAGATTGAGAAAGAAGCGGTAGAGATTGTCAGCGAAGTGCTGAAAAACGCGTAAGTGCGGTTTGTGTGCCGGGCGGCACTGCGTTTGCCCGGCCTACAACAACGATCGTAGGCCCGGTAAGCGCTAGCGCCACCGGGCTTTTTTTCAACTGTGCTTATTCTTCAATTCAAACCGCGGCGACACCAGACCGTACAGCGTCCAGCCCATAAAGGTCACCATCGCACCATACAGCATCGCTTCCTGGCCGGAGGAATAGAGCGCATAGAAGCTGTAGATTGCGCCAATCAGCGCCACGATATTGGCCGCACGCGCCTTGCGCGGATCCACCTTCGCAACCTTCTGAATAATCACCAGCGCCGCCATCGACAGAATATACGGAATGATGTTCGTCACCACCGCCAGGTTGACCAGCACGTTGAACTGGCTGTTCAGCGACGGGCTAATGGTCATCAGCGACAATCCGCTCTGGAAGATAACAATCGCCAGCATGCCCTGCACCGGCGCATCGGCTTTGGTGACGCGGGAGAAGATTTTTGGGAAGTAACCTTCATCAGCCGAAGATTTAAATACCTGTGCGATGGTGAACTGCCAGCCAAGCAGTGAACCGCAGCATGACATGACCATGAGACCCATAATCACTTTCCCGACTTCCGGCGTGAACATCTGCGCGAAGGCCAGCCCGAACGGCGCCGTGGAGTTGGCCAGATCCATGTTCGGAACGATGCCCGCGATGACGTTTGTCGAGACGATATAGATCACCGCTGCGCCCAGCGTACCGCCGAGGACCGCAATCGGCACGTTCTTTTCAGGGTTATCAACCACTTCTGCGTTGGCGCAGGCGGATTCCAGGCCCAGGAAGGCCCAGAGCGTCATGGCGATAGAAGAGCCGACTGCGCTGAAGAACGGCACATGGTGCGGGTTCCAGGAGTTGGCGTACAGGGTCGGGCTGAACCAGAACCAGCCGATGATGCACAGGCCGACAACCGGAATAATCACGCCCCAGACGGTGATGCTAGAGAGCTGTCCGGTGATACGCGCCCCGCCAAAGTTAGCCACGGTGCAGATCCACAGCACGCCGATGGTGGCCAGGCCAATCTGTACCGGGCTAAGCGTCGCGCCAAACAGCTCCGTACCGTAGCCCACGGCGGAGATGGCAATCGCCACGTTGGCGATCAGCAGTGACACCCCGTAGGTATAGTTGGCCATAAAGTTGCCCGACTTGCCAAAGGCATACTCGGCGTAGCCCCCCATGCCGCCTGACTTGCGGCTGAACATCCCGCACTTGGCAAACGCCCACGCCAGCGCCATCGAGCCGACGGCGGTCACCAGCCAGGAGATAATTGAAATGGTTCCTACTTCGGCAAGCTTGGTGGGCAGCATAATGATCCCTGAACCCATCATGTTCACCATGGTGAGGATGGTCAGCTGCACCACGCCCATCTTATTGGACTTACTCATAATTTCTCTCCTTTCAGCAGCGCGGGCTGAGCGGCGGGTTGTTTGATGACGTTACAGCGAACCTGTTTGCGGCCCTCGCACTCTTCGACGTACACACCCTGCAGCTCCGGCGCGAAGCCCGGCAGCAGGTTGATGCCTTCTTCCAGCGCGGCGAAGTAGCGCAGCACGGAGCCGCCCCAGACCTCCCCTGGAACCACGCACAATACCCCCGGTGGATAAGGGAGGGCGCCTTCGGCGGCGATGCGGCCTTCCGCGTCGCGCAGGGAGACCAGTTCCACTTCTCCGCGCAGATAGGCGTAGTTCGCGTCCTGCGGGTTCATCATCACGCGCGGGAAGTGAGACTTGCGGAACATCTCTTTCTGCAGCTGTTTGACATTGTGACGGGCGTACAGGTCATGCATCTCCTGGCAGATCTGGCGCAGGGTGTAATCCGCGTAACGTTCCGGATGTTGTCTGCAGATGGAAGGCAGCACCTCTTTTAATGGAGCATCGCTCTCGAGCAGTTTTTCGAAACGCACCAGCTGCGCCACCAGCTGCTGCAGCTTGCCCATATCTTCCGCAGGCGTGAGCAGGAACAGGATCGAGTTGAGATCGCATTTCTCCGGCACGATGCCGTTTTCACGCAGGAAGTTGGCGAGGATGGTGGCAGGCACGCCGAAGTCGTCATACTCCCCGGTGCGGGCGTTAATGCCCGGCGTGGTCAGCAGGAGCTTGCACGGGTCGATAAAATACTGATGCTCGGCGTAGCCTTCAAAAGCGTGCCAGTTTTCACCCGGTACGAAGTGGAAGAAGCGCAGATCGGTCGCAATCTCCGCCGTGTCCCAGCTTTCCCACGGACGGCCATCCACTGTCTCCGGCACGAACGGTCGCAGATACTGGCAGTTCTCCAGGATTAGTTTTCGCGCCTCAATACCGTTCACCACGCAGTCCATCCACATGTTGCGGCCGCTCTGGCCTTCATGCATCCGGGCGTTGATGTCCAGCGCGGCAAACAGCGGATAAAACGGGCTGGTGGAGGCGTGCATCATAAAGGCATTATTCAGCCGCTTATGCGGGACATAGCGCTGCTGACCTTTGATATGGCTGTCTTTCTTGTGAATTTGCGAGGTCTGGGAGAAGCCGGCCTGCTGTTTATGCACGGACTGGGTAACCAAAATCCCCGGGTCGTTTTCGTTCAGCTCCAGCAGCAGCGGCGAGCAGTCGGCCATCATTGGGATAAACTGCTCGTAACCCACCCAGGCCGAGTCAAACAGGATGTAATCACACAGGTGCCCAATCTTATCCACCACCTGGCGGGCGTTGTAGATGGTGCCATCGTAGGTGCCCAGCTGGATCACCGCCAGACGGAACGGACGCGCATCGCGTGCACGGCCGGGTGCGACTTCTGCCACCAGCTCGCGAAGATAGCTTTCTTCAAAACAGTGGGCGTCAATGCCGCCGATAAAGCCGTACGGGTTGCGCGCGGTTTCCAGATAGACCGGCGTTGCGCCTGCCTGAAGGAGGGCACCGTGATGGTTGGATTTGTGGTTATTACGGTCGAACAGCACCAGGTCGCCCGGGGTGAGCAGGGCGTTCAGCACCACTTTGTTGGATGACGAGGTGCCGTTGAGCACGAAATAGGTCTTATCGGCATTAAAGACCTTCGCCGCATGCTGCTGTGCGATGCACGGCGCGCCTTCGTGGATCAGCAGATCGCCCATTGCCACGTCGGCGTTGCACAGATCGGCGCGGAAAAGCGTCTCGCCAAAGAAATCAACGAACTGATTGCCGGCAGGATGGCGGCGGAAGAACTGGCCGCCCTGATGCCCCGGACAGTCAAACGCGCTGTTGCCCTGTTTTACATAGTCGACAAGGGCGCGGAAAAACGGCGGGCGCAGCTGGGTTTCATACTTCAGGGCAGCCGCCTCCAGCTGGCGTCCATAAAAGTCGTTGCTGGTGTCTGAATACTCAAATACGCCATGAATGCGCGATAAATAATCTGCCGGAATGAATTCTTCTTTATGCGTCGCGACAAAAACAGGAATGCCAAATCCGGTGGCTTCTATTTCTTCCAGTATGCCGTCGGTAATATCACTGACCGCCAGCACAATAGCGGCAACGTCGATATAATCCGAGGCCCGGACATCCACCAGTTCACGCTGGGTGGTAAAGCAATCAGGACAGGCGCGGCTGGCTGCGATTTTTAAACTTTTCATCTTTCTCTCTTTATTTTAGGTAATAAGCGTCCCTCGATTTCTTGCAAAAAAGAAATCGATAATTTTCCGGAAAAAAAGCAAAGGGTGGCCGCTGATTAAAATCAGTACATTGCTTTTTTGATGATTGAAATTCAGTCCGCCCGGTGCGGATGGGTCTGAATCAAAATGAATGAGCGCACACGTTCACAGGCAATGGCCTGTAAAATAAGAGGTTTCAGGGTAACCTGTAAGCGAATGCGCCAGAAGTCGAAGGACTACCGGGCATTAAAGAGATGAAAGTCAAAGCAGTTTCGGTGGGCAAACATCATGATATGTGTTGTCCGCCTTATATGGGGCATTAAACGATTGTTGTTTTCCATGATTTATTTTCCTTTCAGTAATTGAAAGCACGGTCATTTTATCCAGGAAAACGCGATTAACTGTGAAGGAGATCACCGTTAACCGATCATTTTAGAAATAAATAGTCGTTTTTGATGAATATCGCAGATCAAAATTCTGATTTGTTGATATCGGGTTAACAGGATGTATTGCAAATGTTTTAAATGGACATAAATAACCCAAAAAATATCGATTGGATTATTTATGAAATATTTTCTGAGAGGTTTTGATTTTATTTAAAAAATAAAATGAATAGTTATTCAGAGCATAAACCGATAACCGATACCGGTTTCAGTTAATAAATGGCGAGGGCGAGCGGGGTCGACTTCGAGTTTCTGACGAAGGTGCCCCATATATATGCGTAAATAGTGACTATGTTCCACGGCGTTGGGTCCCCACACCTGACTTAACAGCTGGCGCTGGGTGAGAACCTTGCCGTGATTGTTGAGCAGCACGGCGAGCAGGCGAAATTCGATGGGCGTGAGGTGAATTTCCTCTTCGCCGCGCACAATGCGCCGCGCGGCCAGGTCAACCCGGATATCCCCAAACGTGTAGGTTGGATCGGCAGGCGTGGTGGCGCTGTGGCGACGCAGCGCCACGCGAAGGCGAGCCTGTAGCTCGCCGATGCCAAACGGTTTAATCAGGTAGTCATCCGCCCCGGCATCCAGCGCGGCGATTTTATCCGTCTCTTCAGTACGGGCGGAGAGCACCAGAATCGGCATCTGGCTCCACTGACGGACTTCACGAATAAAATCGATGCCGTCACCGTCCGGGAGACCCAGATCGAGGATCACCAGGTCCGGCTTGCGGGTAGCGGCTTCAATTAACCCCCGCTGAAGCGTACCTGCATCATGGACGCGCAGACCGTCTCCTTCCAGCGCAGCGCGCAGAAAACGGCTAATAGCGATCTCATCTTCAACAATCAGAACGTTGATCACAAATCCTCTGGTAATTCATTAAGTTCTGGCGGGGTTTCCAGAGGAAGTGTAACACAAAAACGCGCACCGCCTTCCGGACGATTCTCCGCGGAAATGGAGCCGCCATGCACGTCAATGATCGCCTGGCAAATGGCCAGCCCCAGCCCCACGCCCGGAATGGCCGACTCCTTATTGCCGCGCGCGAATTTCTCGAAAATAGCCAACTCCTGCCCGGCAGGAATGCCCGGGCCGGTATCCCAGACGTTAAGGCGAAGCGCGCCGTCGTCCACCGTCGCATCCACCCCAATCTGCGCGCTGGCGCCCGCATATTTGGCGGCATTTTCCAACAGGTTGATCAGCACCCGTTCAAACAGCGGACCATCAACGTGAATTAAGGTCAGGGGTTCGGGCATGTTCAGCGCAATATGTCGCCCGCCCAGGCCGGGCTCGAGCATTTTCAGCGCGCTGCCCACCACCTCTTCCAGCGTGAGCCACTCTTTTTTGAGGTTAAAACCGCCCGACTGGATACGCGCCATGTCGAGCAGGTTATTCACCAGGCGCGTGGTATTCAGCACGTGCTGGCGGATCTCGCTGGCCTGGAGTGCATGTTTAGAGCCTTCCGCCGCCAGGTCCAGCGTCAGAATTTCTGACTGACCGAACAGGACGGTGAGCGGGGTACGCAGATCGTGAGACAGCGCCGCCAGCAGCGAGTTACGAATGCTTTCACGCTCGCTTGCCAGCCGGGCCTGTTCCTCGCTGGCGGTGAGGGCCAGTCGTTCCAGCGCGCTGGCAACCAGCAGCGTAAACGTCTCCAGTAAACGCTGCTGTTCGGGGATCATCAGCTGGCGCAGGTTGGAAGGCTCCACGATGACCAGCCCCTGATTTTTATCGGCGCTGCGCAGGGGCAGAATTTGGTAGGGCACGCCGGGGAGGGTGTCGGTCCCTGCGCCCGCCGGTAAGCCTTTGTCAAAGCTCCAGCGCGCGATGGCTTCGTCCCAGGGCGTCATGCCTGTGGCGGAGGTCAGCGGGCGCAGCTTGCCGTGTTCGTCCGGGAGTAAAATCAGGTTGCTGGCATGAAACGTCGAGCGGATAAACTGCTCGCTGGTCTGCACGATATCCAGCGGCGTGCGGCCCACCGCCAGCGATTTCGACATCTCATAGAGATGGCGCGTGCGCTGTTCGCGATAGCGGGCGATGCGCGCCTGATAGCGCACGCCCGCCGTCAGATTGCCGATCACCAGCCCGACGGTGAGCATGACGGCAAAGGTGAGGATGTACTGTACGTCCGAGACGGCCAGCGTCCCGCGGGGGGCAATAAAGAACAGATCGAAGCTGATGACGTTGATCACCGTCGCCAGGACCGACGGCCAGCGTCCGTAAAAGAGCGCCACCACCACCACGCCCAAAAGGTAGATCATCACCAGGTTGGCGGCATCAAACGCGATCAGCCACTGGCTGGCAATCACGGTAATCAGGGCGCAGAGCACGACGGCGACGAGACAGCCGCGAAGCTGAATGCGCCATTTATCGCTGAAGGTACGGCTGTCCGGCGCGCGATTGGGTAAGGGGGTAGGTTTGTCATCCAGCGCCACGATCACCAGATCCAGATCCGGCGCGCGACGGGCCAGCTTGTCGGCAAAGGATTCTCGGCTAAACCAGCGCCGATGCTGACGACGGCCAATGACGATTTTCCCCAGGTTATGCTCGCGCGCGTAGCGCAGAATCGCTTTATCTTCCTGCGGATCGGAAAGGGTGGCGGTTTCCGCGCCCAGCTCCTGCGCCAGGCGCAGCGAACTCAGGATCGCGCGACGCTGGTTTTCGGGCAGCGCGTGCAGCTGCGGCGTTTCAACATACACCGCATGCCAGACGCTGCCAAATTTGGCCGCCAGGCGCGCGGCGGTGCGGACAAGCTTTTCATTGCCGCTGCCGTGGCCCACGCACAGCAGGATGGCGTCCCGCGTGTGCCAGACGCGTTCCTGTCCCTGTAAATCGCGCCAGGCGCGCATCTGATCGTCCACCCGGTCGGCGGTTCGGCGCAGGGCCAGCTCGCGCAGGGCAATCAGGTTGCCTTTACGGAAGAAATGTTCGATGGCGCGCTCGGCCTGGCCGGCGATATAGACTTTGCCTTCGTGCAGGCGCTGGCGCAAATCATCGGGCGGCAGGTCGACCAGCACCACCTCATCGGCGGAATCGAAGAAGGGATCGGGCACCGTCTCGCGTACCTGGATGCCGGTTACGCCGCTGACCACGTCGTTCAGGCTTTCGAGATGCTGAACGTTAACCGTGGTGAACACATCGATACCGGCTTCAAGTAATTCTTCAACGTCCTGCCAGCGTTTGGGGTGGCGCGAGCCTGGCGCATTGCTGTGCGCCAGCTCGTCCATCAGGATAAGCGCGGGACGGCGGGCGAGGGCGGCATCGAGATCGAATTCGGTGACTAACCGACCGCGGTGGCTGATGCGGCGGGGCGGCTGGGTAGCCAGCCCCTTCAGCAGCGACGCCGTCTCTTTGCGTCCGTGGGTTTCAACCACGCCGATCAGAATATCGAGCCCCTGCGCCCGAAGCCGCTGGGCTTCCGTCAGCATGGCGAAGGTTTTCCCGACGCCCGCGCAGGCGCCGAAGAAAATTTTCAGTTTGCCGCGATGGGCCTCAGCTGTTTGTTCGAGCAGCCTGTCCGGATCCGGGCGCATGGGCTCGTCGGTCATTTAGTTTTTCCTTAGCGCGTCCAGCGCCAGATTCAGCTCAACAATATTAACCACGGGCATGCCGATGAAGCTGACCAGCGGCTTTTGCGTGTGCTCTGCCACAAGCCTGCTCACCTGTTCGACGGTCAGCTGACGGGCAGCGGCGACGCGTGGGATCTGCCATGCCACCGCTGCCGGCGTCAGGCTGTAGTCCAGCCCGCTGGCCGAGGCGGTTACCAGCTCCACGGGAACGTCACGGCTGGCCTGCGGATTCGCGGCGCGCAGGGCTGCCACGCGCTCAGCGACGGCTTTGTCCAGCTCGGGGTTGCTGCCCGCCAGGTTGCTGCCGCCGGATGCCATCGGATTATACGGGCTTTCGGCAGTGGCGGAAGGGCGTCCCTGGAAGTAGCGGGCATCCGTAAAGTTCTGACCAATCAGGCGAGAGCCGCGGTTTTCACCGTTTTGCAGTATCAGCGAGCCGTTGGCCTGATCCTTAAACCACCACTGGCCCAGCGCGGTGGTCACCAGCGGGTACAGCCCGCCGGTAATGAGAGACAGCAGTATGAACAGAAGTATAGCGGGGCGTAACATGGTCATTTGATTCACCTTTTAAACCAGGCCGAACAGGGTCAACAGCAGGTCGATAACCTTGATACCGACGAAGGGCACCACCAGCCCGCCCAGGCCGTAAATCCACAGGTTGCGGCGCAGCATGGCAGCCGCCGTGAGCGGCTTATAGCTCACGCCCTTCAGCGCCAGCGGGATCAGGAAGACAATAATCAGGGCGTTAAAGATGACTGCGCTCAGAATGGCCGAGGCCGGAGAGTGCAGGTGCATCACGTTCAACGCGTTTAATTGCGGATAGGTCGCAGCAAACGCGGCCGGAATGATGGCGAAATACTTCGCCACGTCGTTGGCGATACTGAACGTGGTCAGCGAACCGCGCGTCATCAGCATCTGCTTGCCGATGTGCACCACTTCAATCAGCTTGGTCGGGTTAGAGTCGAGGTCGACCATGTTGCCTGCCTCTTTTGCGGCCTGGGTACCGGAGTTCATCGCCACCGCCACGTCGGCCTGCGCGAGGGCAGGAGCATCGTTGGTCCCGTCGCCGGTCATCGCCACCAGACGGCCTTCCGCCTGATACTGACGAATCAGTGCCAGCTTGGCTTCCGGTGTGGCTTCGGAAAGGAAATCATCCACGCCCGCTTCGGCGGCAATCGCCGCGGCGGTAAGACGGTTATCCCCGGTGATCATCACCGTTTTGATCCCCATTTTACGCAGCTGGGCAAAGCGCTCTTTGATGCCGCCTTTGACGATGTCCTTCAGGGCAATGACCCCGAGCACGCGCGCGCCTTCGGCCACCACTAGCGGCGTCGCCCCCTGACGGGCCACGCTTTCGACCAGGCTGTCCACTTCCGGCGGGAAGTGGCCGTTGTTAGCCTCGATGTGGCGGCGGATCGCGTCAACCGAGCCTTTACGGATCATGCGATCCTGAATGTTAATGCCGCTCATGCGGGTTTGCGCCGTAAAGGGCACGAACGTGGCGTGCAGGCTCTGAACGTCGCGCTGGCGCAGGTTAAAGCGCTGCTTGGCGAGGATCACAATGCTGCGGCCTTCCGGGGTTTCATCGGCAAGCGAGGAGAGCTGGGCGGCATCCGCCAGCGTTTTTTCATCCACGCCCGGGGCGGGTAAAAAATCCGACGCCTGGCGGTTACCGAGGGTGATGGTGCCGGTTTTATCCAGCAGCAACACATCCACGTCACCGGCGGCTTCTACCGCACGCCCGCTGGTGGCGATGACGTTGGCACCGAGCATACGGCTCATGCCGGCGACGCCGATGGCCGACAGCAGGCCGCCGATGGTGGTGGGGATCAGACAAACCAGCAGCGCCACCAGCACCGTGACGGTGACCGCGGTACCGCCATAGGCGGAGAATGGCCACAGCGTCGCGGTTGCCAGCAGGAAGACAATGGTCAGGGCCACCAGCAGGATGGTCAGGGCAATCTCGTTTGGCGTTTTACGACGCTGTGCGCCTTCCACCATGGCGATCATCCGGTCGAGGAAGGTTTCACCCGGGTTAACGCTGCACTGGATCACCAGCCAGTCGGAGAGAATGCGCGTCCCGCCCGTCACGGAGGCGAAATCGCCGCCGGACTCACGGATCACCGGCGCGGATTCGCCGGTAATTGCGCTCTCATCCACCGATGCGCCCCCTTCAATAACTTCGCCGTCGCAAGGGATGATGTCACCGGCTTCCACCAGCACCACATCGCCTTTACGCAGTTCATCTGCCGGAACGTGGTCCATCTGCGCGCCGTACTTCGGCTCACGTAGCTTGCGTGCGAAGGCGGTCTTTTTCACCCCTTTCAGGCTGTTGGCCTGGGCTTTGCTCCGGCCTTCCGCCAGCGCTTCCGCAAAGTTGGCGAACAGCACGGTAAACCACAGCCACAGGCTGATGGCGCCGGTAAACATCGCATTTCCCGGCATATGGCCCGTTCCCATGGCAATCGCCAGGGCGGTGGTCAGGACGCTTCCCGCCCAGACGATAAACATCACCGGGTTGTGCCACTGCACGCGCGGGCTCAGCTTTTTCACCGCATCCATGAGCGCCTGGCGAACTAATGACGGTTCGAACAGGGCCAGTTGTTTACGACTCATGACAATTTCTCCGCAAAATCAGCGTAAAGAGAGGTATTCCGCGACCGGGCCTAACGCGAGGGCGGGGATAAAGGTCAGGGCGCCGACCAGCAACACGGTGCCCGTCAGCAGGCCGATAAACAGCGCGCCGTGGGTCGGTAATGTCCCGGTGGTGGTCGGTTGGATTTTTTTATTCACCAGCGATCCGGCAATCGCCATGACCGGCACAATGATCCCGAAGCGGCCCACAAACATGCAGAACGCCAGCAGACAGTTCCAGAACGGAGAGTTGGCGCTTAAGCCTGCAAAGGCGCTGCCGTTGTTGTTGGCGGCAGAGGAGACGGCATACAGCACTTCGCTAAAACCGTGAATGCCAGGGTTAAAGATGCCGCTGCGTCCGGCCTCGGTCATCAACGCCAGCGCGGTGCCGAGCAGCACGAGGGCCGGGGTGACCAGAATTGCCAGCGCGGTTAATTTCATTTCGCGAACGTCGATCTTTTTACCCAGATACTCCGGGGTGCGGCCAATCATCAGACCGGCAATAAACACCGCCAGCAGCACGAACAGCAGCATGCCGTAAAGACCGGAGCCCACGCCGCCAAACACCACCTCGCCAATCTGCATCAGCCACATCGGGATCATGCCGCCCAGCGCCGTAAAGGAATCATGCATGGCATTGACGGCCCCGCACGACGCAGCCGTGGTAACCACCGCATACAGGCTGCTGGCGAGAATGCCAAAGCGGCTCTCTTTACCTTCCATATTGATTGCACTATCGGCCCCGAGTGAGAGGAAGTGCGGATTACCCTGCCATTCGGCCCACATCACCAGCGCAACACAGACCACGAAGATAAGCGACATGGTCCAGAGCAGGGTGCGCCCCTGACGGCGATCGTTAACCACGTCGCCAAAGGCAAAGCAGAGCGCGGCGGGGATCAGGAAAATCGCCAGCATCTGCACAAAATTGGTCAGGGCGGTCGGGTTTTCAAACGGGTGCGACGAGTTGGCGTTGAAGAAGCCGCCGCCGTTCGTTCCGAGCATTTTGATGGCTTCCTGCGACGCCACTGGCCCCATCGGCAGGAGCTGTTTTGCACCTTCCAGCGAGGTATAAGGCGTGTAAGGCAGCAGGTTTTGCAGGGTGCCCTGCTGAATGAAGAACAGCGCGATCAGCAGCGCAATCGGCAGCAGGATCCACAGGGTAATGCGCGTCAGGTCTACCCACGCGTTACCCAGCGTGCTCACTTTCTGGCGCGCAAACGCACGCGTCAGCGCGAAGATCACCGCAATACCGCTGGCGGCAGAGAGGAAGTTCTGCACGGTTAGCCCGACCATCTGGCTGAAGTAGCTGAGCGTGGTTTCACCGGCATAGGACTGCCAGTTGGTGTTGGTGACAAAACTGACCGCCGTGTTTAGCGCCAGATGCCAGGACAGGCCCGGTAACTGCTGCGGATTCAAAGGCAGGACACCCTGCAACATCAGCATGGCAAAAAGCGCGATGAGGCCAACGATATTCAGCAGCAGAATAGCGATCAGATAGTCACGCCAGTTCATCTCCCGATCGTCTATACCCAGTACGCGCCAGATCCCTTTTTCAACGCTTCCCGTGCCGGGCAGGGGAACGTTATTGATCAGCCGTGCCAGCCCCGAGCCCAGTGGCCTTGCCAGGACGAACAACACCACTAAGAAACTGGCAATAAGCAAAAACGCCTGAGCAGCCATCAGAATGCCTCCGCATTAATCAGGGCATAAACCAGATAACCCAATAACAGGAACACCAGCACGATGCCGGCAATAAGACCTGCACTCACAATCCACCTCCGGGTGACTTTTGTTGTTGTGCTAACGGTAGGATTTATGGCGCAAAGATTTCGCAAAAATGAGAAGGGCGGGTGTAAAAAAAGTATAAAAATGGCAAAGCCCACAATTTAACTATTGATAAGTAAATCGTTAACTTTTTTGTAACTTAATTACGGCGTGAATGTAAATTTTGGCTAAACGGACGAAAATAAGTGGTCGGATGAGTAGTAAAATTACAAACAAAGCGATATTATTTTAGCCAGGTCACAGATTTTGAATTTTCCGGATGACGTTTCCGGCCAACTATAGGGGAGAAAAATATGGATCTTTATAAAGAGTTTCCGGCTCATATCGTGTTCATGCGCCGCGCTTTCGCCGTAGTGGCTGGCGTGCTGGCTCTGCCGGTGATGTTGTTCTGGAAAGATCGTGCACGTTTTTATAGCTATCTGCACCGCGTCTGGGCGAAAACCAGCGAGAAGCCGGTGTGGATGGATCAGGCAGAGAAAGCGACCTGCGATTTTTACTGATACTAAGACGACACCCAGAAAAAAACGCCGGGGGAGGGATAGCCCCTCGTCAGGGTTTACAGGCACATAATAGCCATCTTTCTTGCCGGGTGACGCTGCGCTTACCCGGCCTACACAGGGCAAAGAGATCAATGCATTGCATGTTTCATTGTAGGCCCTTGCAAGCGTAGCGCCGCCGGGCGAAATGCACAGCATGCACCTTGTCATCAGTCTGTAAGGCCGCCTTGGGCGGCCTTTTTTATTTCATCCCGTCTACACTTCATGGCAAAGTAGTTCAATGCATGCTTTTTCCTTTTACGGCATGCCCTTACGGACATAATGGATATTTGCCTGGAGTTTTATGCCCACCCATCTGGTTTGGTTTCGCGCGGACCTGCGCGTACATGACAACTTCGCACTCGCGGCAGCCTGCCGTTCCGATGACGCCAGCGTGCTGGCGCTGTTTATCGCTACGCCTGAACAGTGGCAGCAGCATGATATGGCCCCGCGGCAGGCGGCTTACCTCAAATCGCATCTGAACGATCTGCAACACTCACTGGCTGAAAAAGGTATCCCGCTGATCTACAAAGAGGTCAGTGACTTTGCCGCGCAGCTTAAGATGTTGCGGGAGGTATGTCAGCAGAACGGCGTCACGCATCTTTTTTATAACTACCAGTACGAGCTGAACGAACGGCTGCGGGATCGCCAACTGGAGAACATTCTGGGCGAGGTGGTTTGTGAAGGATTTGATGACAGCGTAATGCTGGCACCGGGCAGCGTCATGACCGGCGGCCATGAAATGTATAAAGTGTTCACACCGTTTAAAAATGCTTTTGTTAAACGTCTGAAAGAGGCGCTGCCGGAGTGCGTACCCGCACCCGCAGCCAGAGGGGAAGCTATAACCACGCTGCCTGAATTAACGTTTAACTATCCCCAACAGACATTCGATGAGCTTCTGTTCCCCGCAAACGAGAAGGCAGCAATTGCGAAGCTGCGCCAGTTTTGCAAACAGGGCGCGGGAGAGTACGACGCGCGCAGGGATTTCCCGGCGATTGAAGGGACAAGCCGCTTATCGGCAAGCCTGGCGCTGGGCGTACTCTCTCCTCGTCAGTGTTTACATCGTCTTCTGGCCGAGCAGCCGCAGGCGATGGACGGTGGGGCGGGTTCGGTGTGGCTGAACGAACTCATCTGGCGTGAATTCTATCGCCATCTGATGACGTATCATCCCGATCTCTGTAAGCATCGTCCGTTCATTCCCTGGACCGATAACGTCAAATGGCAGCACGATGCGGCACGTTTACAGGCCTGGCAAAAAGGGGAAACGGGCTATCCGATTGTTGATGCCGCCATGCGCCAGCTGAATGAAACCGGGTGGATGCACAACCGCCTGCGAATGATTACCGCCAGCTTTCTGGTGAAGGATCTGCTTATCGACTGGCGTATCGGAGAGCGCTATTTTATCTCTCAGCTGATCGACGGCGATCTCGCTGCGAATAACGGCGGCTGGCAGTGGGCGGCCTCTACCGGCACCGATGCGGCTCCCTATTTCAGGATTTTTAATCCGACTACCCAGGGGCAAAAATTTGATGCCAACGGCGACTTTATCCGCCGCTGGTTGCCCGCGCTCAGGAACGTTCCTGCGAAAGCGATCCACGAACCGTGGGCATGGGCGGATAAACAGGGCGTAAAGCTCGATTATCCCCGCCCGATTGTTGACCATAAACAGGCGCGCACCGCCACGCTGGCGGCGTACGAAGCCGCCCGAAAAGTTTGAGAGCATAAAGATGAAAAACAGTGAACTGGAACGCCTGATTAACGAAAAACTCAATACCGCCTCCTTTAGCGACTACGGCCCAAATGGCCTGCAGGTAGAAGGGCGCGAAACGGTGCAGAAAATTATCACCGGCGTCACGGCAAGCCAGGCGCTGCTGGACGAGGCTGTCCGTCAGGAAGCCGATGCGGTGATTGTCCATCACGGCTACTTCTGGAAAAACGAATCACCGATTATTCGCGGCATGAAGCGCAACCGCCTGAAAACGTTGCTGGCAAATGACATCAACCTGTACGGTTACCACCTGCCGCTGGACGCACACCCGGAACTGGGCAACAACGTTCAGCTTGCGCAGCTGTTGGGAATTACCGTAATGGGCGAAATCGAGCCGCTGGTGCCGTGGGGCGAGCTGGCGATGCCGGTTCCCGGACTGGAGCTGGCCTCGTGGATTGAAGCGCGCCTGGGGCGTCGCCCGCTGTGGTGCGGCGATACGGGCGCGGACCTGGTAAAACGCGTTGCCTGGTGCACCGGGGGCGGGCAGGGCTTTATCGACAGCGCCGCGCGCTTCGGTGTTGATGCCTTTATCACCGGCGAGGTTTCCGAGCAGACCATTCATTCGGCGCGTGAACAGGGGCTGCATTTCTACGCGGCCGGTCATCATGCCACCGAGCGCGGCGGCATTCGGGCCCTCAGCGAGTGGCTGACGGAAAATACCGATCTGGATGTAACCTTTATTGATATCCCTAACCCGGCCTGATGAGAGGTGCCTGAGTGCAGCGAGCGCGTTGTTATCTTCTGGGAGAAACGGCAGTGGTTCTGGAGCTCGAGCCGCCGGTGACCCTTGCCACGCAAAAGCGTATCTGGCGGCTAACCCAGCGTCTGGTCGATCTGCCTGAAGTGGTTGAAGCCATTCCGGGGATGAATAACATCACGGTGGTGCTGCGTAGTCCGCATACGCTGGCGCTGGATGCCATCGAGCGTTTACAGCGCTGGTGGGAAGAGAGCGAGGCGCTGGAGCCGGAATCGCGTGCCATTGAGATCCCGGTCGTTTATGGCGGTACGGGGGGACCGGATCTTGGTGTGGTCGCAGACCATTGCGGGCTCACCGAAAAGCAGGTGGTTGAACTGCACAGTTCGGTGGATTACGTCGTCTGGTTCCTGGGATTCCAGCCCGGATTCCCGTATCTGGGGGGATTATCTCCCCGGCTGCATACGCCGCGCCGCGCTGAACCGCGCCTGAGCGTACCGGCGGGGACGGTCGCGATTGGTGGCGAGCAGACCGGCGTATATCCGCTGGCTTCGCCCGGTGGTTGGCAGCTTATTGGGCATACCGCCACCCCGTTATTTGACCCCGCGCTGGCGTCGCCAATACTCCTGCGCCCGGGCGACACCCTTCGCTTTATCCCGCAGAAGGAGGGGGTATGTTAACGCTTATTCGCGCCGGGCTTTACACCTCCGTACAGGATGCCGGGCGCTTTGGCATGCGCCAGTCCGGCGTGAGCTATTGTGGCGCGCTGGACCGTCCAGCGCTGGAAATCGCTAACGTGCTGGTGGGCAACCCCGGCAGCACGGCGGCGCTCGAAATTACGCTCGGCCAGTGTGTCATTGAGTTTGGTCAGGAGACCTGGTTCGCGCTCACCGGCGCCGGCTGTGATGCCACGCTGGACGGCAAAGCGGTGTGGACCGGCTGGCGTCTGCGGGCGAAAGCCGGGCAGCGTCTGACCTTAAAACGTCCTCTGCACGGCGTGCGTAGCTATCTCGCGGTGGCTGGCGGCATTGATGTGCCTGAGGTGCTGGGCTCATCCAGTACCGATCAGAAAGCCGGGATAGGCGGTCACGAAGGACGTCTGTTGCGCGACGGCGATCGCCTGGCGATTAAGCCCTCTTCGCGTCACTTCTCGACGGCTCAGGGGGTGAAACAACTTCTCTGGGGAAACCAGATCCGCGCCTTACCGGGGCCGGAATATCATGAGTTCGACGAGGCCTCAAAAGAGTCTTTCTGGCGCGCGCCGTGGAAGCTTAGTCCGCAGAGTAACCGAATGGGCTATCGTCTGCAGGGGCAGCCGCTGATCCGGACCACCGACCGGGAACTGCTCTCCCACGGTTTGTTGCCCGGCGTGATTCAGGTTCCAGGTAACGGGCAACCGATCGTCTTAATGAACGACGCGCAGACGACGGGGGGCTATCCGCGAATTGCCTGCATTATTGAAGCCGATCGCTACCATCTGGCGCAAATTCCCCTCGGACAGCCGATTCACTTCGTGCAGTGTTCGCTGGAGGAAGCGCTAAAGGCGCGGCAGGATCAGCAGCGCTATCTCGAACAGCTGGCGTGGAGGCTCGATGGTAAAGATTGATTTAAACGCCGATCTGGGCGAGGGCGGCAGCGCCGACGCGGCGCTAATGACGCTGGTCTCTTCGGTCAATATTGCCTGCGGCTTCCACGCAGGCGATGCGCAAACCATGCTGGAGAGCGTGCGTCATGCCATCAAAAATGGCGTGGCGATTGGCGCTCACCCGAGCTTCCCTGACCGGGATAACTTTGGCCGCACCGCGATGGACCTGCCGCCTGAGACGGTCTACGCGCAGGTGCTCTACCAGACTGGCGCGCTGGAGGCGATGGTTCGCGCCGGGAAGGGCGTACTGCGTCACGTGAAGCCGCACGGTATGCTCTATAACCAGGCGGCAAAAGACCCGGTACTGGCGGCGGCGATTGCCCGTGCGGTGCGGGACTGTAATCCGCAGCTGATTCTGGTCGGCCTGGCGGGCAGTGAGCTTATTCGTGCCGGAGAACGGCTGGGGCTGACCACGCGGCAGGAGGTGTTTGCCGATCGGGGATACATGCCGGACGGCAGTCTGGTTCCGCGCACGCAAGCCGGTGCGCTGATTACCGATGAAGCGAAAGCGCTGGCGCAGACGCTGGAGATGGTGCGCTACGGGCGAGTGACCGCCGTGGATGGCACAACGGCGCACGTTCAGGCTGATACGGTATGTTTACACGGCGATGGCGAGCATGCGCTCCAGTTCGCTCGCCGCCTGCGGGCCGCGTTCGCTGAAGAGGGCATTCTTGTCAGCGCAGATTAATCATAAAAGGACAGAAAAATGCCAGAAGGCCCGGAGATCCGCCGCGCGGCGGATAGCCTCGAGGCGGCGATAAAGGGCAAACCGCTGACGGAGGTCTGGTTTGCTTTTCCTCAACTGAAACCGTTTGAATCACAGCTGGTGGGGCAGTCGGTAACGCATATTGAAACGCGCGGCAAAGCGT
Source organism: Enterobacter sp. EC_64 (assembly GCF_019584165.1). Taxonomy (NCBI): domain Bacteria; kingdom Pseudomonadati; phylum Pseudomonadota; class Gammaproteobacteria; order Enterobacterales; family Enterobacteriaceae; genus Enterobacter; species Enterobacter sp. EC_64. The sequence continues at coordinate 48,818 of NZ_VDAS01000008.1, read as the reverse complement.
TGCTCACGCACTTTTCCCATAACCTGACGTTATATAGCCACAACCAGCTTTACGGCGTGTGGCGCGTGGTGGAGGCGGGTGAACAGCCGCAAACGACCCGCGTGCTGCGCGTCAGGCTGCAAACGGCGGATAAGGCGATCCTGCTCTATAGCGCTTCTGATATCGAAATGTTAACGCCTGAGCAGTTGCTCACGCACCCGTTCTTACAGCGGGTTGGGCCGGACGTGCTGGATATGCGCCTGACGGCGAGCGACGTGAAGGCCCGACTGCTATCGCCCACATTCCGCAACCGGCAGTTTTCCGGCCTGTTCCTTGACCAGGCCTTTCTCGCCGGGCTTGGCAACTACCTGCGGGTGGAGATCCTCTGGGAAGTCGGGCTGGCACCGCAGCACAAAGCTTCTCAGCTGAGCGATGAACAGCTGGAGGCGCTGTCCCACGCGCTGCTGGACATCCCGCGGCTGTCGTACAACACGCGTGGCATCGTAGATGAAAACAAGCACCACGGGGCGCTGTTCCGGTTCAAGGTGTTTCATCGGGCGGGGAAGAAGTGCGAGCGGTGCGGCGGGATTATCGACAGGATTATGCTCTCTTCGAGACCCTTTTACTGGTGTCCATATTGTCAAAAATAAAAAAGCCGGGTGGCGGCTACGCCTTACCCGGCCTACGTTTCGCATTTGTAGGCCCGGTAAGCGGTAGCGCCACCGGGCTTAACTTTTAGCGCTTCAGGTCAGACTTAAAATCACGCTGCTCGTAGCCGGTATACAGCTGACGAGGACGGGCGATCTTCATGCCTTCGCTGTGCATTTCGTTCCAGTGCGCAATCCAGCCTACGGTACGGGCCATGGCGAAGATCACGGTGAACATGGAAGACGGAATGCCCATCGCTTTCAGAATAATGCCAGAGTAGAAATCGACGTTCGGGTAGAGTTTCTTCTCGATGAAGTACGGGTCGTTCAGCGCGATGTGTTCCAGCTCCATCGCCACTTCCAGCAGGTCATCTTTGGTACCCAGCTCTTTCAGCACTTCGTGGCAGGTTTCACGCATCACGGTGGCGCGCGGGTCATAGTTTTTGTAAACACGGTGACCGAAGCCCATCAGGCGGAAGGAGTCATTCTTGTCTTTCGCGCGACGCACGAACTCAGGAATGTGCTCAACGGTGCTGATCTCTTCCAGCATCTTCAGCGCCGCTTCGTTCGCGCCGCCGTGCGCCGGTCCCCACAGGGAGGCAATGCCCGCAGCGATACAGGCGAACGGGTTCGCGCCTGAAGAGCCTGCGGTACGAACGGTTGAGGTCGAGGCGTTCTGTTCGTGGTCAGCATGCAGGATCAGAATACGGTCCATCGCGCGTTCCAGAACCGGGTTCACTTCGTACTCTTCGCACGGCGTGGAGAACATCATGCGCAGGAAGTTGCCCGCGTAGGAGAGGTCGTTACGCGGATACACAAACGGCTGGCCGATGGAGTATTTGTAACACATCGCCGCCATGGTCGGCATTTTGGACAGCAGACGGTAAGCGGCGATTTCACGGTGACGCGGGTTATTCACGTCAAGGGAGTCGTGGTAGAACGCTGCCAGCGCACCGGTAATACCGCACATCACCGCCATTGGGTGAGAGTCACGACGGAACGCATGGAACAGACGGGTAATCTGCTCATGGATCATGGTGTGACGGGTCACGGTGGTTTTAAATTCATCGAACTGTGCCTGCGTCGGTTTTTCGCCGTTCAGCAGGATGTAGCACACTTCCAGATAGTTGGATTCGGTGGCTAACTGATCGATAGGGAAGCCGCGATGGAGCAGGATACCTTCGTCACCGTCGATAAAGGTGATTTTGGATTCGCAAGATGCGGTAGAGGTAAATCCAGGGTCAAAGGTGAATACCCCTTTGGAACCCAGCGTACGGATATCAATAACATCCTGACCGAGCGTGCCTTTTAGCACATCCAGTTCAATAGCAGTGTCACCATTTAGGGTGAGCGTTGCCTTTGTATCAGCCATTTACGGTCTCCTTAGCGCCTTATGCTTAAGACTGCGCTTTACCGGATTTGCTTTCAGCTGTTAATCACCGTTACCAGATTGTTATTTGGCTTACCGCTCAGCTCACGAGGACAAACCAGGGTACAGAGCTATGGCGCCTTGCAGGTAAACGAATGAAATATCAGTGAAACAACAGCAAATCAGCGTTTTTGCAGTCCGAATTATTCAAACCTGTATATCACTAATAACTGTCCTGATAACTTCGGTCAATACCATCACACTGTTACATAACTATTTGTCAGGTGAAAGAGAGACCTCATAACTTTTGCGCATTATATGCCTTTTCTGATGACGTTTGTAACAATATTGTTTAACATTTGTCAAATCAGATGATTAAAAATTAAAAAGATGTTGTTATCGTGACCCTGATCACTGTTCCAGAGAAAACCCGACAAACTGTATGTAGGTTAATTGTAATGATTTTGTGAACGGCCTATACTGCCGCCAGGTCTCCGGAACACCCTGCAATCCCGAGCCACCCAGCGTTGTAATGTGTCGTTTAAGCATCTGGAAGCACTGTTTTGCATGACGCGCAGTTATAGAAAAGGAACGCTGTCTGACCCGCATCGCAGTCCGGAGGAAGGAAACAATAAGAACAGCATGTGGGCGTTATTCATGATAAGAAATGTGAAAAAACAAAGACCTGTCAATCTGGATCTCAAAACGATCCGGTTCCCCGTAACAGCAATAGCGTCCATTCTGCACCGTGTTTCTGGTGTGATTACGTTTGTGGCGGTCGGTATTCTGCTGTGGTTACTGGGCACCAGCCTCTCTTCCCCTGAAGGATTCCTCCAGGCCTCTGCCATCATGAACAGCTTCTTCGTGAAATTCATCATGTGGGGCATTCTGACCGCACTGGCGTACCACGTTGTGGTGGGTGTTCGCCATATGCTGATGGACTTTGGCTACCTGGAAGAGACCTTCGAAGCCGGGAAACGCTCCGCTAACATTTCATTTGTGATTACAGTCGTGCTTTCACTTCTCGCAGGAGTTCTCGTATGGTAAGCAACGCCTCCGCATTAGGACGCAACGGCGTACATGACTTCATTCTGGTCCGTGCTACCGCCATCGTTCTCACCCTCTACATCATCTATATGATCGGTTTCTTCGCGACCAGCGGCACGCTGACGTGGGAAATCTGGAGTGGGTTCTTCGGATCCGCCTTCACCAAAGTGTTCACCCTGCTGGCCCTTTTCTCCATCCTTATTCATGCCTGGATTGGCATGTGGCAGGTGTTGACCGATTACGTTAAACCGCTGGCGATTCGCCTTCCACTGCAGCTGGCCATTGTGGTTGCACTGGTGGTTTACGTTATTTATGGATTCGTTGTGGTGTGGGGTGTGTAATGAAACTGCCAGTCAGAGAATTTGATGCTGTTGTGATTGGTGCCGGTGGCGCAGGTATGCGTGCCGCACTGCAAATTTCCCAGAGTGGCCAGAGCTGTGCGCTGCTCTCTAAAGTCTTCCCAACCCGTTCCCATACTGTGTCTGCGCAGGGCGGTATTACCGTTGCGCTGGGTAACTCCCATGAAGATAACTGGGAATGGCACATGTATGACACGGTAAAAGGTTCCGATTACATCGGCGACCAGGATGCCATCGAATATATGTGTAAAACTGGCCCGGAAGCGATTCTGGAGCTGGACCACATGGGTCTGCCGTTCTCCCGTCTGGAAAATGGCACCATCTATCAGCGTCCGTTTGGCGGCCAGTCGAAAAACTTCGGCGGCGAGCAGGCGGCACGCACCGCGGCGGCGGCTGACCGTACCGGTCACGCGCTGCTGCACACCCTGTATCAGCAGAACCTGAAAAACCACACCACCATCTTCTCCGAATGGTATGCGCTGGATCTGGTGAAAAACGCCGATGGCGCCATCGTTGGTTGTACCGCGCTGTGCATCGAAACCGGTGAAGTGGTCTACTTCAAAGCCCGCGCAACCGTGCTGGCGACCGGCGGTGCAGGCCGTATTTACCAGTCCACCACCAACGCCCACATCAACACCGGTGACGGTGTCGGTATGGCTATCCGCGCAGGCGTGCCGGTGCAGGATATGGAGATGTGGCAGTTCCACCCAACCGGTATCGCCGGTGCGGGCGTGCTGGTAACAGAAGGCTGCCGTGGTGAAGGTGGCTACCTGCTGAATAAACACGGCGAGCGCTTCATGGAGCGTTATGCCCCGAATGCGAAAGACCTGGCGGGTCGTGACGTGGTGGCGCGTTCCATCATGATCGAAATCCGTGAAGGCCGCGGCTGTGACGGCCCTTGGGGTCCACACGCGAAGCTGAAGCTCGACCACCTGGGTAAAGAAGTGCTGGAGTCCCGTCTGCCGGGCATCCTGGAACTGTCCCGCACCTTCGCGCACGTCGATCCGGTGAAAGAGCCGATTCCGGTTATCCCAACCTGCCACTACATGATGGGCGGTATTCCGACCAAAGTGACCGGTCAGGCGCTGACCGTGAACGAGCAGGGCGAAGACGTGGTTATTCCTGGCCTGTTCGCGGTGGGCGAAATTGCCTGCGTATCCGTACACGGCGCAAACCGTCTGGGCGGCAACTCCCTGCTGGACCTGGTGGTGTTTGGTCGCGCAGTGGGTCTGCATCTGCAGGAATCCATTGCCGAGCAGGGCGCGCTGCGTGATGCGACCGACGACGAAATTGATGCCTCTCTTGAGCGCCTCAACCGCTGGAACGGCAACCGTAACGGCGAAGATCCGGTGGAAATCCGTAAAGCGCTGCAGGAATGCATGCAGCACAACTTCTCGGTATTCCGTGAAGGCGACGCGATGGCCAAAGGTCTTGAGCAGCTGAAAGCGATCCGCGAGCGTCTGAAAAATGCCCGTCTGGACGACACCTCCAGCGAGTTCAACACCCAGCGCGTTGAGTGCCTGGAGCTGGATAACCTGATGGAAACCGCGTTCGCGACCGCGATGTCGGCAAACTTCCGTACCGAAAGCCGTGGCGCGCATAGCCGCTTCGACTTCCCGGAGCGTGATGACGAAAACTGGCTGTGCCATTCCCTGTATCTGCCAGAGTCGGAAACCATGACGCGTCGTAGCGTCAACATGGAACCGAAACTGCGTCCGGCGTTCCCGCCGAAGATTCGTACTTACTAATGCGGAGACAGGATAATGAAACTCGAATTCTCAGTTTATCGTTATAACCCGGATGTTGATGACGCTCCGCGCATGCAGGACTACACCCTGGAAGCGGAAGAAGGTCGCGACATGATGCTGCTGGATGCCTTAATCCAGCTGAAAGAAAAAGATCCAACCCTGTCGTTCCGTCGCTCCTGCCGTGAAGGGGTGTGTGGTTCTGACGGTGTGAACATGAACGGCAAAAATGGCCTGGCCTGCATCACGCCAATTTCAGCGTTGCAGCGTCCTGGTCAGAAAATTGTTATCCGTCCTCTGCCAGGCCTGCCGGTCGTGCGTGATTTGGTGGTAGATATGGGGCAATTCTATGCACAATATGAGAAGATTAAGCCTTACTTATTGAATAATGGGCAAAATCCACCGGCTCGTGAGCACTTACAGTCTCCTGAGCAGCGTGAAAAACTCGATGGTCTGTACGAGTGTATTCTCTGCGCATGCTGTTCTACGTCCTGCCCGTCGTTCTGGTGGAACCCGGACAAGTTTATCGGCCCGGCCGGTCTGCTGGCTGCCTATCGCTTCCTGATCGATAGCCGCGACACCGAAACCGACAGCCGTCTGGAAGGACTGAGTGACGCTTTCAGCGTATTCCGCTGCCATAGCATCATGAACTGCGTCAGTGTGTGTCCGAAGGGGCTGAACCCGACGCGCGCCATCGGCCATATTAAGTCGATGCTGCTGCAGCGCAGTGCGTAAGTGACGTTGCCGGATGGCGCTGCGCTTATCCGGCCTACGAAACTGTAGGCCCGGTAAGCGTAGCGCCACCGGGCAAAATGCAGAAACCTTTAAAAACTGCCCTGTACTACCCTGAAGTCCAGACAGTTTCTAAAGGTTCCTTCGCGGGCCAAATGAAAAGAGCTCGCAGGTGAACCCCGGCACGTACACGTGGTGTGCGTGGTAGTTTCTACGGCGAAAGTAAGCATAAAAATGCTTAAGGGATCACGATGCAGAACGGCGCAATGAAAGCCTGGCTGGACTCTTCTTACCTCTCTGGTGCCAACCAGAGCTGGATAGAACAGCTCTATGAAGACTTCTTAACCGATCCTGACTCAGTGGACGCAAACTGGCGTTCCATGTTCCAGCAGTTGCCTGGTACAGGGGTCAAACCGGATCAATTCCATTCCAAAACACGTGATTATTTCCGTCGTCTGGCGAAGGATGCCTCACGTTACTCTTCTGCGATTTCCGACCCTGACACCAATGCGAAGCAGGTTAAAGTCCTGCAGCTTATCAACGCTTATCGCTTCCGTGGTCACCAGCATGCGAATCTCGATCCGCTGGGACTGTGGAAACAAGACCGTGTGGCCGATCTCGATCCGGCGTATCACGATCTGACCGAGGCCGATTTCCAGGAAAGCTTTAACGTAGGTTCCTTTGCCATCGGCAAAGACACGATGAAGCTGGGCGATCTGATTGACGCGCTCAAGCAAACCTACTGCGGCTCCATCGGCGCGGAATACATGCACATTACCTCTACCGAAGAGAAGCGCTGGATCCAGCAGCGTATCGAATCCGTAGCGGGCCACGCGACCTTCTCGGCTGATGAGAAAAAACGCTTCCTCAGCGAACTGACCGCAGCGGAAGGCCTTGAGCGCTATCTGGGCGCGAAGTTCCCGGGCGCAAAACGCTTCTCGCTGGAAGGCGGCGACGCCCTGGTGCCGATGCTGAAAGAGCTGATTCGTCACGCAGGCAAGAGCGGCACCCGTGAAGTGGTGCTGGGCATGGCACACCGTGGTCGTCTGAACGTACTGGTCAACGTGCTGGGTAAAAAACCGCAGGACCTGTTCGATGAATTCGCGGGCAAACATAAAGAACACCTCGGCACCGGCGACGTGAAGTACCACATGGGCTTCTCGTCAGATATCGAAACCGAAGGCGGTCTGGTTCACCTGGCGCTGGCGTTTAACCCGTCGCACCTCGAGATCGTCAGCCCGGTGGTTATCGGTTCCGTGCGCGCGCGTCTGGATCGTCTGGACGAGCCGAGCAGCAACAAAGTTCTGCCAATCACCATCCACGGTGATGCGGCGGTGACAGGGCAGGGCGTGGTGCAGGAAACCCTGAACATGTCCAAAGCGCGTGGTTATGAAGTGGGCGGTACCGTTCGCATCGTGATCAACAACCAGGTGGGCTTCACCACCTCTAACCCGCTGGACGCACGTTCTACCCCGTACTGCACCGACATCGGTAAGATGGTTCAGGCGCCGATCTTCCACGTTAATGCGGATGACCCGGAAGCCGTGGCTTTCGTGACCCGTCTGGCGCTGGACTTCCGTAACACCTTCAAACGCGATGTGTTCATTGACCTCTTCTGCTACCGCCGTCACGGCCACAACGAAGCGGATGAGCCAAGTGCAACCCAGCCGCTGATGTACCAGAAAATCAAAAAACACCCGACGCCGCGCAAAATCTATGCTGACAAGCTGGAAAGCGACAAAGTGGCGACGCTGGAAGATGCGACCGAAATGGTCAACCTCTACCGCGACGCGCTGGACGCGGGTGAATGCGTAGTGAAAGAGCTGCGCCCGATGAACATGCACTCCTTTACCTGGTCGCCGTACCTCAACCACGAGTGGGATGAGAGCTACCCGAACAAGGTGGAGATGAAGCGCCTGCAGGAGCTGGCTAAACGCATCAGCACCGTGCCGGACGCTATCGAGATGCAGTCTCGCGTGGCGAAAATTTATGCTGACCGTCAGGCCATGGCGGCAGGCGAGAAGCTGTTCGACTGGGGCGGCGCGGAAACGCTGGCTTACGCGACGCTGGTTGACGAAGGCATTCCTGTTCGTCTGTCCGGTGAAGATGCGGGCCGTGGCACCTTCTTCCACCGTCACGCGGTGGTTCACAACCAGTCTAACGGTTCAACCTACACCCCGCTGCAGCACGTGCACAACGGTCAGGGCCAGTTCAAGGTCTGGGACTCCGTGCTGTCTGAAGAAGCGGTACTGGCTTTCGAATACGGTTACGCCACGGCAGAACCGCGCACCCTGACCATCTGGGAAGCGCAGTTCGGTGACTTCGCCAACGGTGCGCAGGTGGTTATCGACCAGTTCATCTCCTCCGGCGAACAGAAATGGGGCCGTATGTGTGGCCTGGTGATGCTGCTGCCGCACGGCTATGAAGGCCAGGGTCCGGAGCACTCCTCCGCGCGTCTGGAACGTTATCTGCAGCTCTGCGCGGAGCAGAACATGCAGGTTTGCGTACCGTCCACCCCGGCTCAGGTTTACCACATGCTGCGTCGTCAGGCGCTGCGCGGTATGCGTCGTCCGCTGGTGGTCATGTCGCCGAAATCCCTGCTGCGTCACCCGCTGGCGGTGTCCAGCCTGGAAGAGCTGGCGAACGGTACCTTCCTGCCAGCCATCGGTGAAATTGACGAGCTGGATCCGCAGGCCGTGAAGCGCGTGGTGATGTGTTCTGGTAAGGTTTATTACGACCTGCTGGAACAGCGCCGTAAGAACGATCAGAAAGATGTCGCCATCGTGCGTATCGAACAGCTTTATCCGTTCCCGCACCAGGCGGTGCAGGAAGCGCTGAAACCGTACGCTCACGTTCATGATTTTGTCTGGTGCCAGGAAGAGCCGCTCAACCAGGGCGCATGGTACTGCAGCCAGCATCATTTCCGTGAAGTGATTCCATTTGGGTCAGCCCTGCGCTATGCAGGTCGCCCGGCCTCCGCCTCTCCGGCGGTAGGGTATATGTCCGTTCACCAGAAGCAGCAACAAGATCTGGTCAATGACGCGCTGAACGTCGATTAATTAAAGGATACATAATGAGTAGCGTAGATATTCTTGTTCCCGACCTGCCTGAATCTGTAGCAGATGCGACCGTCGCTACCTGGCACAAAAAACCAGGCGATGCCGTTAAGCGCGATGAAGTGCTGGTAGAAATCGAAACTGACAAAGTGGTACTGGAAGTACCGGCTTCGGCGGATGGCGTTCTGGACGCGGTGCTGGAAGACGAAGGCACCACCGTCACCTCTCGTCAGATCCTGGGTCGCCTGCGTGAAGGCAACAGCGCAGGCAAAGAGTCCAGCGCGAAGTCTGAAGAGAAAGCCTCTACGCCGGCTCAGCGCCAGCAGGCGTCTCTGGAAGAACAGACCAACGACGCGCTCAGCCCGGCGATCCGTCGCCTGCTGGCGGAACACAGCCTTGACCCGGCAGCCATCAAAGGTACCGGTGTAGGCGGTCGTCTGACCCGCGAAGACATCGACAAGCATCTGGCGAAAGCGCCTGCTCAGGCCGAAGCGAAAGCCCCTGCGGCAGCACCGGCAGCACAGCCTGCTCTGGGCGCACGCAGCGAAAAACGCGTGCCAATGACCCGCCTGCGTAAGCGCGTGGCCGAGCGTCTGCTGGAAGCGAAAAACTCTACCGCGATGCTGACTACCTTCAACGAAGTGAACATGAAGCCAATCATGGACCTGCGTAAGCAGTACGGTGACGCGTTTGAAAAACGTCACGGTATCCGTCTGGGCTTTATGTCCTTCTACGTGAAGGCGGTGGTTGAAGCGCTGAAACGCTACCCGGAAGTGAACGCGTCCATTGATGGCGATGACGTGGTTTACCACAACTACTTCGACGTCAGCATGGCGGTTTCGACCCCACGTGGCCTGGTGACCCCGGTTCTGCGTGATGTGGATACCCTGGGTATGGCCGACATCGAGAAAAACATTAAAGAGCTGGCCGTGAAAGGCCGCGACGGCAAGCTGACCGTAGACGACCTGACCGGCGGTAACTTCACCATTACCAACGGCGGCGTCTTCGGATCGCTGATGTCTACCCCGATCATTAACCCGCCGCAGAGCGCGATCCTGGGTATGCATGCCATCAAAGATCGTCCTATGGCGGTAGACGGTAAAGTTGAGATCCTGCCGATGATGTACCTGGCGCTCTCTTACGACCACCGCCTGATCGACGGCCGCGAGTCCGTGGGCTTCCTGGTAGCCATTAAAGAGCTGCTCGAAGATCCAACGCGTCTGCTGCTGGACGTCTAGTCACGATTTAGCATCACCTGCCCCGTAGACCGGCACACGCTGCGCCGGTCTACAGGTTTGAAGATAACGATTACCCTGAAGGATGGATAGAACACATGAACTTACATGAATATCAGGCCAAACAGCTGTTTGCCCGGTATGGCTTACCGGCTCCGGTGGGTTATGCCTGTACTACCCCGCGTGAAGCAGAAGAAGCCGCATCTAAAATCGGTTCCGGCCCGTGGGTAGTTAAGTGTCAGGTTCACGCTGGTGGCCGTGGTAAAGCGGGCGGTGTGAAGGTTGTTAAGAGCAAAGAAGAGATTCGTGCGTTTGCTGAACATTGGCTCGGCAAGCGTCTGGTAACGTACCAGACAGATGCGAACGGCCAGCCGGTTAACCAGATCCTGGTTGAAGCGGCAACCGACATCGCGAAAGAGCTGTACCTGGGCGCGGTGGTTGACCGTAGCTCCCGTCGCGTGGTGTTCATGGCATCTACCGAAGGCGGCGTGGAAATCGAAAAAGTGGCGGAAGAGACCCCGCACCTGATCCACAAAGTGGCTATCGATCCGCTGGCTGGCCCAATGCCTTACCAGGGTCGCGAGCTGGCGTTCAAACTGGGTCTGGAAGGCAAGCTGGTTCAGCAGTTCACCAAGATTTTCATGGGCCTGGCGACCATTTTCCTGGAGCGCGATCTGGCGCTGATCGAGATCAACCCGCTGGTGATCACGACCCAGGGCGATCTGATCTGCCTCGACGGCAAGCTGGGCGCTGACGGCAACGCGCTGTTCCGCCAGCCGGATCTGCGCGAAATGCGCGACCAGTCTCAGGAAGACCCGCGTGAAGCACAGGCTGCTCAGTGGGAGCTGAACTACGTGGCGCTGGACGGTAACATCGGCTGCATGGTTAACGGTGCGGGCCTGGCGATGGGCACCATGGACATCGTTAAGCTGCACGGCGGCGAGCCAGCGAACTTCCTCGACGTGGGCGGTGGCGCTACCAAAGAGCGCGTAACCGAAGCGTTCAAAATCATTCTCTCCGACGACAACGTGAAGGCCGTTCTGGTTAACATCTTCGGCGGCATCGTCCGTTGCGACCTGATCGCCGACGGTATCATCGGTGCGGTAGAAGAAGTGGGTGTTAACGTTCCGGTGGTTGTGCGTCTGGAAGGTAACAACGCTGAACTCGGCGCGAAAAAACTGGCTGACAGCGGCCTGAATATTATTGCAGCGAAAAGTCTGACGGATGCAGCTCAGCAGGTTGTTGCCGCAGTGGAGGGGAAATAATGTCAGTTTTAATTAATAAAGATACCAAGGTTATCTGCCAGGGCTTCACCGGTAGCCAGGGGACTTTCCACTCCGAACAGGCGATTGCCTACGGCACGCAGATGGTTGGCGGCGTAACGCCAGGTAAAGGCGGCACCACGCATCTGGGCCTGCCGGTGTTCAACACCGTGCGTGAAGCCGTAGAAGCGACGGGCGCAACCGCGACCGTGATCTACGTTCCGGCGCCGTTCTGCAAAGACTCTATTCTGGAAGCGATCGACGCAGGCATCAAACTGATCATCACCATCACTGAAGGCATCCCGACGCTGGATATGCTGACCGTGAAGGTGAAGCTGGATGAAGCTGGCGTGCGTATGATCGGCCCGAACTGCCCGGGCGTGATCACCCCGGGCGAATGCAAAATCGGCATCATGCCGGGCCACATTCACAAGCCGGGTAAAGTGGGCATCGTGTCCCGTTCCGGTACCCTGACCTATGAAGCGGTTAAGCAGACCACCGACTACGGTTTCGGCCAGTCCACCTGCGTGGGCATCGGCGGTGACCCGATCCCGGGTTCTAACTTCATCGACATCCTGAAGCTGTTCCAGGAAGATCCACAGACCGAAGCGATCGTGATGATCGGTGAGATCGGTGGTAGCGCGGAAGAAGAAGCGGCTGCTTACATCAAAGAACACGTGACCAAGCCAGTTGTGGGCTACATCGCGGGTGTGACCGCGCCGAAAGGCAAGCGTATGGGTCACGCAGGCGCGATCATCGCCGGTGGTAAAGGTACGGCTGATGAGAAATTCGCAGCGCTGGAAGCCGCAGGCGTGAAGACCGTTCGCAGCCTGGCGGATATCGGCGAAGCACTGAAATCCATCATTAAGTAAGTCCTCTCTGCTCCCCGAAAGGGGGGCGTTGCAGTATAAAAATGTCCGTTTCGACATGGTTGGCCGCTGTAAAGCGGCCTTTTTTATTGCCTGCGTCTGGCGACTAGCGTGAACTTGTAATCATCGGTATTGAACACGTTGCGGCTGTATTCAAATACCCGCCCGTCCTTCAGAAATCCGCGGGAGACTTTTTCCAGGATCGGCTTTGCCGGATCGAGCGACAGCGCGGCGATCGCCTCCTCTGACGGCATGATCGGCACCAGCTCCTGCTCGCTGCGATCGATAACCAGCTTTTTGATCTGCTCAACGTAGTGGTATTTCGAATTCTCCATCACTTCCCAGGTGAGGTCGGGGAACAGGGCCAGCGGCATCCACGTTTCTTCCAGATTTACCGGTTTTTGTTTGATAAAGCGGACGCGTTTAACGTGCCAGACTTTATCGTCATGAGAGAGATTTAGCTTTTCGGCAAGTTTTGCATCGGCTTTCAGCACTTCGAAAATGCTCACCTCACTGTGGGTATCCACGTTCCGGTCCGCCAGTTTTTCGTAAAACCCGGTGAGCTGGTAAATGTCGTAATTGACGCGCTCTTCTTTTACGTAGGTGCCGCTGCCCTGAATGCTCTCGACGATCTGCTCTTCCGTAAGCAGCTTCAGCGCCTGTCTCACCGTGACGCGACTCACGTTGAATGCCTCCTGAAGGCTGGATTCCGTCGGTAACGCATCGCCAGGCTTTAACTCTCCCGCACTGATTTTTTCGCGAAGCGCATCGGCTATTTGCCGGTACATCGGTTTGTTACCCATCGAATCTGCCTTTCTAATACCTTTTCATGGAATTATGCCTCCCGCTTAAAATTTGTAAATAATACAACTTAAATACAAATTCGCGTTGTTAGTGAAAATGATTACATAAATGTATTGTATGACCTGCCACAATTGCCGCCAGACAATAACAACGTATGTGTGAGGATCTTATGAACCTGACGACCCTGACCCACACCAGTGCTGTCTGCGTGCAGGCGCACTATGCCAGCCGTGATGAGGCCATTCGCCAGCTTACAATGCGGCTGGTGGCGCTGGGCAAAATTACCGATGGCGAGGCATTTTTGGCGGAGGTCTACCGTCGCGAATCGCAGGGGCCAACCGCGCTGGGTGAAGGGCTGGCTGTCCCGCATGGTAAATCGAGCGCGGTGAACGAAGCGGCTTTTGCGGTTGCTACGCTGCGCGAACCGCTGGAGTGGGAGGGGGTGGACGGCCCTGAACGCGTAGAGCTGATCGTCCTGCTTGCCATCCCGCCAGCTGAAGCGGGATCCACGCATATCCAGGTGCTGACGGCGCTGACGTCTCGCCTGGCCGATGATGCCCTCCGGGAACGCGTTATGGCTGCTGAGACGGCAGAGGAGATGCTTGATGCGTTGAACGGTGTCTCGAAGGAAGACGAGGCTGATACGCCGGTGAATGCACCAACCGTCGTCTGTGTCACCGCCTGTCCGGCGGGGATCGCGCATACCTATATGGCCGCAGAGTACCTGGAAAAAGCGGGACGTAAGCTCGGCGTCAACGTGGTGGTCGAAAAGCAGGGGGCGAATGGTATAGAAGGGCGCATTACTGCCCAGCAGTTGCTGGAGGCGAAAGCGTGTATTTTTGCCGCAGAAGTGGCGATCAAAGAGAGCGAGCGCTTTCAGGGGATCCCCGCCATTTCCGTGCCCGTTGCGGAACCCCTGCGTCATGCTGAAGCGTTGATTGAGCGCGCGCTGGCGCTAAAGCCTTCTACCGATGCGCGCCATGCGCAGGCCGATACCGAAACGAAAAAGCGCGTTAAAACTGAACTCAAGCAGGCGCTTCTCAGCGGCATCTCTTTTGCGGTGCCGCTGATCGTCGCCGGCGGTACGGTGCTGGCCGTATCGGTACTGCTGGCGCAAATCCTTGGCCTGCAGCACCTGTTTGACCAGGAAAACTCGTGGCTGTGGATGTACCGCAAGCTTGGCGGCGGCATGCTCGGCATTTTGATGGTGCCTGTCCTGTCGGCCTACACCGCCTACTCGCTGGCGGATAAACCCGCGCTGACGCCGGGCTTTGCGGCCGGTCTGGCTGCCAACATGATCGGCTCCGGTTTTCTTGGCGCTATCTTCGGCGGGCTGATCGCGGGCTACCTGATGCGCTGGGTGAAAAACCACATCCGGCTCAGTAGCCGCTACAACGGCTTTCTGACTTTTTATCTCTATCCGGTGATTGGCGTGCTGGGCGCGGGCAGCCTGATGCTGTTTGTGATTGGCGAACCGGTGGCCTGGCTCAATAACACGCTCACCGTCTGGCTTAACGGTCTGTCCGGCGCGAATGCGCTGCTTCTGGGGGCAATCCTCGGGTTTATGTGCTCATTCGATTTGGGTGGCCCGGTCAACAAAGCCTCTTACGCGTTCTGCCTGGGGGCGATGGCGAACGGGGTATACGGTCCCTATGCCATCTTTGCCTCCGTCAAAATGGTCTCAGCCTTCACCGTCACGGCGTCAACGATGCTGGCACCGAAGCTGTTTAAGTCGTTTGAAATTGAAACCGGTAAATCGACCTGGCTGCTCGGCCTCGCGGGCATTACCGAAGGGGCGATTCCGATGGCGATTGAAGATCCGCTTCGCGTCATTGGCTCATTTGTACTCGGATCCATGGTGACAGGCGCGGCTGTCGGTGCGATGGGGATCGGGTTGTCTACGCCGGGGGCCGGGATTTTCTCTCTCTTTTTACTTCACGATGCCGGATTGGGCGGTGTGGTTGCGGCGGCGGGCTGGTTTGGCGCGGCGCTGGTGGGGACCGCTATCTCCACCCTGGTTCTGCTGCTCTGGCGACGCCAGGCGGTAAAAAAGGGCAACTACGTCACTGAAGACGCCTTATCGTAAAAACGCACAAACAGGAAACGAAGATGAAAGCTGTATCTCGCGTTCATATCACGCCGCATATGCACTGGGACCGTGAGTGGTACTTCAGCACCGAAGAGTCGCGTATTCTTCTGGTCAATAATATGGAAGAAATCCTGACCCGGCTGGAGCAGGATGATGAGTACAAATACTATGTTCTCGATGGACAGACGGCGGTACTGGAGGATTATTTTGCCGTTGTGCCCGAAAACCGCTCTCGCGTAAAGGCGCTTGTCGAGCGTGGAAAGCTGATTATCGGCCCCTGGTATACCCAGACCGATACCACGATCGTGAGCGGCGAGTCGATTGTCCGCAACCTGATGTACGGCATCCGGGATTGTATGGCCTTCGGCGAGCCGATGAAGATCGGCTATCTGCCGGATTCGTTTGGCATGTCCGGCCAGCTTCCGCATATCTATAACGGGTTTGGCATTACCCGCACGATGTTCTGGCGCGGTTGTTCTGAACGCCACGGGACCGATAAAACCGAATTTCTCTGGCAGAGCCAGGACGGCAGTGAAGTGACGGCACAGGTGCTGCCGCTGGGCTACGCGATTGGTAAGTACTTACCGGAGGACGAAGCGGGGCTGCGAAAACGGCTCGACAGCTATTTCGAGGTTCTGGAAAAGGCGTCCGTCACCAAAGCGATTTTGCTGCCCAACGGACACGACCAGATGCCGCTGCAGCAGAACATTTTCGCGGTGATGGAGAAGCTGCGTGAAATCTATCCGCAGCGTCTATTTGTGATGAGCCGGTTTGAGGAGGTCTTTGATCGCATCGACGCGCACCGCGACGATCTGGCGACCTTAAAAGGCAAGTTTATCGACGGGAAATACATGCGCGTGCACCGGACCATCGGCTCCACGCGCATGGATATCAAAATCGCCCATGCGCGTATTGAGAACAAAATTGTCAACATCCTCGAGCCGCTGGCGACGCTTGCCTGGACGCTGGGCTTCGACTACCACCACGGCCTGCTGGAGAAGATGTGGAAAGAGATCCTCAAAAACCACGCTCACGACAGCATCGGCTGCTGCTGCAGCGACAAGGTGCATCGCGAGATTGTCTCCCGCTTCGAGCTGGCTGAGGACATGGCAGACAACCTGGCGCGTTTCTATATGCGCAAGATTGTCGACAACATGCCGCAAAGCGATGCCGATAAGCTGGTGATGTTCAACCTGATGCCCTGGCCGCGTGAGGAGGTGATGAACACCACGATTCGACTGCGCGCCAGCCAGTTCCGTCTGCGGGATGACAAAGGCAACGAGATCCCGTATTTCATCCGCAGCGCGCGAGAGCTCGACCCGGGCCTCATTGACCGACAGATTGTCCACTACGGCAATTACGAACCGTTTATGGAGTTTGATATTCAGCTCAGCCAGATACTGCCGTCGATGGGCTACCGTACGCTGTTTATCGAACCTAACGTGGCCGGGAAGGTGCTCTCTGCGGGGGAAAATACCGAATCCTTACTTGAAAACGCCTTCTGGCAGATTGACATAAATGACGACGGTTCGCTGCGCCTGCGCGACAAAGAAACCGGGCTTATTTATGACCGCGTGCTGGAAATCGAAGAGAGCTCGGATGATGGCGATGAGTACGACTACTCGCCTTCACGGGAAGAGTGGAGACTCACTTCCGCGCAGGGCGAGCATGAATTTGAGGTTACGCATGAAGGCTGGCAGAGCAGGGCAGTTATCCGCCATCGAATCGCCGTTCCGGCGAACCTGGCGGAACGCGCGGCGCGCCAGCGAAACGGCTACCTCGACGCTGAATTTGAAATTACGCTAAGCCGCAACAGCAGACGCATTGACGTGGCGGTGCGCCTGGATAATCAGGCCGACGACCACCGCGTTCGCGTGCTCATCCCAACGCCGTTTGCGACCCGGGAGGTGTTAGCGGATACGCAGTTTGGCACGATCTCTCGTCCGGTGCAGGACGCGGCGATGCAAAACTGGCAGGAGGAGGGGTGGAAAGAAGCGCCGGTTCCCGTCTGGAATTTACTCAACTACGCCGTCCTGCAGGAAAAACGAAACGGGCTTGCGCTATTTACCGAGGGGCTGCGTGAATTTGAAGTCGTGGGTGATGAACAAAAGGCATTTGCTCTGACCTTGCTGCGCGGCGTGGGGGTACTCGGCAAAGAAGATCTGCTCCTGCGCCCCGGCAGACCATCCGGTATCAAAATGCCGGTCCCGGACGCTCAAGTGCGTGGTCCGCTAAGCTGTCGCTTTAGCCTCTTCAGCTTCAGCGGCACGCCTGAAAACGCGGGTGTCGCGCAGCAGGCTCAATCGTGGTTAACGCCGGTGCAGTGTTATAACAAGATCCCCTGGGATGCAATGAAGCTGAATCGCGCGTCGTTGACCACGCCGGAAAGTTACAGCCTGTTAGCGCTTTCGCCAACGGGATGCGTACTCAGTGCGATCAAAAAAGCGGAAGATCGTGATGAGCTCATTCTTCGTCTGTTCAACCCTTCACAGTCCAGCGCATGTGACGCGACGCTATCCGTCAATCCGGCGGTGAAGCGGTGCTGCGAAACGGACATGAATGAACGGCTGATGGACCACGGTGAAGACGAAGGGATTGTCGGGGCGTTCAGACCGGGACAGTCGCGAACCTTTAGCCTTCTTCTTGCCTGAGTACCGCTGATATCATTAAAAGGCTGCACTGTTTGCGGCCTTTTTCATTAAATAGTCACTCCGCGGTGTTAAGTTATGGGGTGATAAAAGTAAAATAAATGTAATTACGAAGGGGTGCATAAATGCCGTGGAAAAATAACCCGGCCCGACTATGCTTTATTGTTTGCCGCGCATCGAAATGAGGCTTTTGTTTCGCGTTAATTAAAATCACTTCTGTTTATATTTTTTTTCGTCTTCGATAACCAATCACATCTTTACATGCACATATCATTAACATGGTTTTTACCATTCTCACCACGATTAAACATAGTTAACATCAAGGTTTGTTTTTGATTTAAATCAAAGTTTAATCCTTGGAAAAAGGTGCTGAAAAGCGCTAAATTGTTCCCGATCAAAATGGCCGAAAAGTGGTAATTTTGCTATAAATTGATCACCGTCGAAAAACGTAAATGTGATTCAATAAAAACCTGTTTATTGTAAGGGTTTTGCAGCGTATTATATTTGCGGTATCAATTTGAGTTTTTTATTAACGTATTTGTAACCTCACGTCATCGTTTTTATCCTCCTTCAGGGTAATAACGACGACAAGGATGCGAATAATTTGTATTGGGGCATGCGTGTGGATCTCTTTCTGACGGGGTTCACTCTCGGAGTCTTCATGCGATGAGCAAGGAGTCATGATGTTAGATATAGTCGAACTGTCGCGCTTACAGTTTGCCTTGACCGCGATGTACCACTTCCTGTTTGTGCCACTGACGCTCGGTATGGCGTTCCTGCTGGCCATCATGGAAACGGTATACGTTCTCTCCGGCAAACAGATTTATAAAGATATGACCAAGTTCTGGGGCAAGTTGTTTGGTATCAACTTCGCACTGGGCGTGGCAACCGGTCTGACCATGGAGTTCCAGTTCGGGACTAACTGGTCTTACTATTCCCACTATGTAGGGGATATCTTCGGTGCGCCGCTGGCCATTGAAGGTCTGATGGCATTCTTCCTTGAATCCACCTTTGTAGGTCTGTTCTTCTTCGGTTGGGACCGTCTGGGTAAAGTCCAGCATATGGCGGTGACCTGGCTGGTGGCATTAGGTTCGAACCTGTCCGCGCTGTGGATACTGGTCGCGAACGGCTGGATGCAGAACCCTATCGCGTCTGATTTCAACTTCGAAACCATGCGTATGGAGATGGTCAGCTTTGCCGAGCTGGTCCTGAACCCGGTTGCTCAGGTTAAATTCGTTCACACCGTCGCCTCTGGCTATGTGTGCGGCGCGATGTTTGTACTGGGTATCAGTTCTTACTACATGCTGCGCGGTCGTGACTTCGCGTTTGCTAAACGCTCCTTTGCTATCGCTGCAAGCTTCGGTATGGCTGCGATTCTCTCCGTTATTGTTCTGGGTGATGAATCCGGTTACGAAATGGGTGACGTGCAGAAAACCAAACTGGCCGCTATCGAAGCCGAATGGGAAACCCAGCCGGCACCTGCTGCCTTTACGCTGTTCGGTATTCCCGATCAGGACGCGCAGGAAAACCGCTTCGCTATTCAAATCCCTTACGCGCTGGGTATCATCGCCACCCGTTCTGTTGATAAGCAGGTGACGGGTCTGAAAGAGCTGATGGTGCAGCACGAAGAGCGTATCCGTAACGGTATGAAAGCCTACTCGCTGCTGGAACAGCTGCGTGCCGGTTCTACCGACCAGGCCGTTCGCGATCAGTTTAACGATGTGAAGAAAGATCTGGGTTACGGTCTGCTGCTGAAGCGTTATACCCCGAACGTTTCTGATGCGACGGAAGCGCAGATCCAGATGGCAACCAAAGACTCAATTCCACGCGTTGCGCCACTGTACTTCGCATTCCGTATCATGGTGGGCTGCGGCATCATCATGCTGCTGATCATTGCGGCGTCCTTCTGGTCCGTGATTCGCAACCGCATCGGCGAGAAAAAATGGCTGCTGCGCACCGCGCTGTACGGTATTCCACTGCCGTGGATCGCGATTGAGTCCGGCTGGTTTGTGGCGGAATATGGCCGTCAGCCATGGGCGATCGGTGAGGTGCTGCCAACGGCGGTAGCGAACTCGTCCCTGACCGCAGGCGACCTGATCTTCTCCATGCTGCTGATTTGTGGTCTGTACACCCTGTTCCTGGTGGCTGAACTGTTCCTGATGTTCAAGTTCGCGCGCCTTGGCCCAAGCAGCCTGAAAACCGGTCGCTATCACTACGAGCAGTCCACTGCGACTACTCAGCCGGCACGCTAAGACAGGAGTCATCAAATGATCGATTATGAAGTATTGCGTTTTATCTGGTGGCTGCTGGTTGGCGTTCTGCTGATCGGTTTCGCCGTCACGGATGGTTTCGACATGGGGGTGGGGATGCTCACCCGTTTCCTCGGTCGTAATGACACCGAGCGTCGAATCATGATCAACTCCATCGCCCCGCACTGGGACGGTAACCAGGTGTGGCTGATCACCGCAGGCGGCGCGCTGTTCGCTGCCTGGCCGATGGTCTACGCGGCTGCGTTCTCCGGTTTCTATGTGGCGATGATTCTGGTGCTGGCCTCTTTATTCTTCCGTCCGGTCGGTTTCGACTACCGTTCGAAGATTGAAGATACCCGCTGGCGCAACATGTGGGACTGGGGCATCTTCATCGGTAGCTTCGTTCCACCGCTGGTGATCGGCGTGGCGTTCGGTAACCTGCTGCAGGGCGTACCGTTCCACCTGGACGAATACATGCGTCTTTACTACACCGGTAACTTCTTCCAGCTGCTGAATCCGTTTGGTCTGCTGGCCGGTGTCGTCAGCGTGGCGATGATCATCACTCAGGGCGCAACCTACCTGCAGATGCGTACTGTAGGCGAGCTGCATCTGCGCTCCCGCGCGACGGCTCAGGTTGCTGCGCTGGTTACGCTGGTCTGCTTCGCGCTGGCCGGTGTGTGGGTGGTGTACGGCATTGATGGCTACGTGGTGACGTCTGCCATTAACCACACCGCACCGTCTAACCCGCTGACCAAAGAAGTGGCGCGTCAGGCGGGAGCATGGCTGGTGAACTTCAACAATACCCCTGTGCTGTGGGCGATCCCGGCGCTGGGCGTGCTGCTGCCGCTGCTGACCATGTTGACGTCTCGTCTGGAAAAAGGCGCGCTGGCGTTCGTGTTCTCTTCACTGACTCTGGCATGCATCATCCTGACGGCGGGTATTGCGATGTTCCCATTCGTCATGCCATCCAGCACCATGCTGAATGCTAGCCTGACCATGTGGGATGCTACGTCCAGCCACATGACGCTGAACCTGATGACGTATGTTGCTTGCGTGTTCGTTCCGATTGTTCTGGCCTACACCATCTGGTGTTACTGGAAAATGTTCGGCCGCATCACGAAAGAACATATCGAAAGCAACACCCACTCTATGTATTAAGTAAGGAGCTGAATATGTGGTATTTCGCATGGATTTTAGGGACGCTTCTTGCCTGTGCATTTGGTGTCATCACTGCCCTGGCGCTTGAGCACGTAGAAGCGACCAAAGCGGGTGAAGAAAAACACTGATGAATATTATCGCGAAACTTTACGCGGTAATGGATAAGCGCCCGTTACGGGCGCTTTCTTTAGTGATGGCATTACTGCTGGCAGGCTGTATCTTCTGGGACCCTTCGCGCTTTGCAGCGAAAACCAGCGAGCTTGAAATCTGGCACGGCTTCCTCATTATGTGGGCGGTGTGCGCAGGTGTGATCCACGGCGTGGGCTTTCGTCCGAAAGCCGTTCACTGGCAGGGAATTTTTTGCCCGCTAATCGCCGATCTGGTGCTACTCGCCGGTTTGATTTTCTTCTTCTTCTGAATAAGAAATGTCCGTTAACGTTATGGGCTTACCCGAGCCCATAAAAATTTACTCTCCGTTTACTTTCCCCCATTCCAAACCATCTTTCCCGCGCGTATAGTAGCGAAGTTTAAAAGCTCTAACTTTTGTTGCATTACTGGGATGTAAAGTGAATACAACGCTGTTTCGATGGCCGGTTCGTGTCTATTACGAAGATACCGATGCCGGTGGTGTGGTTTACCACGCCAGCTACGTTGCTTTTTATGAACGGGCACGCACAGAGATGCTGCGCCATCATCACTTTAGTCAACAGGTGCTGTTGGCTGAGCGAGTTGCCTTCGTGGTACGCAAGATGACGCTTGAGTATTTTGCGCCTGCCAGACTCGACGATATGCTCGAAGTCCAAACTGAAATTACATCAATGCGCGGGACCTCACTGGTTTTCACGCAGCGGATAGTCAACGCAGAGAATACCGTACTGAACTCAGCTGAAGTGCTGATTGTTTGTGTTGATCCAACCATAATGAAGCCTCGTGCGCTTCCTAAGTCTATTGTCGCGGAGTTTAAGCAGTGACTGACATGAATATCCTTGATTTGTTCCTGAAGGCAAGCCTTCTGGTTAAACTTATCATGTTGATTTTGATTGGTTTTTCAATCGCATCCTGGGCCATCATCATCCAGAGAACGCGTATCCTCAATGCCGCCGGCCGTGAAGCTGAAGCGTTTGAAGATAAGTTCTGGTCGGGCATTGAGCTTTCTCGTCTGTACCAGGAGAGCCAGGGACGCCGTGAAAACCTGACCGGCTCCGAGCAAATTTTCTATAGCGGCTTCAAAGAGTTCGCCCGTCTGCATCGTGCAAACAATCATGCGCCGGAAGCGGTGGTTGAAGGTGCCTCGCGTGCGATGCGCATTTCGATGAACCGCGAGTTGGAAAACCTTGAAACGCATATTCCTTTCCTCGGTACTGTCGGTTCCATTAGCCCGTATATCGGCCTGTTTGGTACCGTGTGGGGGATCATGCACGCCTTTATCGCGCTGGGCGCGGTGAAGCAGGCCACGTTGCAGATGGTTGCACCGGGTATCGCTGAAGCACTGATTGCGACCGCTATCGGTCTGTTTGCGGCAATTCCTGCGGTTATGGCTTACAACCGTCTGAACCAGCGCGTGAACAAACTGGAACTGAACTACGACAACTTTATGGAAGAGTTCACTGCGATTCTGCACCGTCAGGCGTTTACCAGCACCGAGAGCAACAAGGGGTAAACCATGGCCAGATCGCGTGGACGAGGTCGTCGCGAGCTCAAGTCCGAAATCAATATCGTTCCACTGCTGGACGTCCTGCTGGTACTGCTGCTGATCTTCATGGCAACAGCGCCAATCATTACCCAGAGCGTGGAAGTGGATCTGCCGGATGCGACAGAATCACAGGCGGTGAGCACTAATGACGATCCTCCGGTTATCATTGAGGTTTCCGGCGTAGGGCAATACAGCGTCGTGGTAGAAAAAGATCGTATGGATCAGCTGCCACCTGAGCAGGTTATTGCCGAAGCGCAGCGTCGCCTGGAGTCAAATCCGAAAACGGTCTTCTTAATCGGTGGCGCGAAAGACGTACCCTACGATGAAATTATTAAAGCGCTGAACTTGCTACATAGTGCGGGTGTTAAGTCAGTTGGCTTAATGACCCAACCTATTTGATCATCCGCGTAGTTTTTGGGAACCGATAGTGTCAAAGGCAACCGAACAGAACGACAAGCTTAAGCGAGCGATAATCGTCTCCGCAGTGCTGCACGTTATTCTCTTTGCAGCGCTGATCTGGAGTTCGTTCGACGAGCATATTGATGCATCAGCCGGCGGCGGTGGAGGATCTTCCATTGACGCCGTCATGGTGGATCCCGGTGCGGTAGTACAGAACTATAATCGCCAACAGCAGCAGAAGGCGAGTGCAAAACGGGCTGAAGAGCAGCGTGAAAAACAGGCGCAACAGCAAGCGGAAGAACTGCGTGAAAAGCAGGCCGCAGAGCAGGAGCGTCTGAAGCAGCTTGAGAAAGAACGTTTGCAGGCGCAGGAAGCCGCGAAAGCGCAGGCAGAGCAGCAGAAACAAGCCGAAGAGGCCGCGAAAAAAGCACAGGAACAGCAAAAGCAGGCGGAAGAGGCGGCAGCAAAAGCCGCAGCGGACGCGAAAGCACAGGCTGATGCCCAGGCGAAATTAGCGGCAGAAGCGGCGAAGAAAGCGGCTGCTGACGCCCAGAAGAAAGCGGAAGCCGAAGCGGCGAAGAAAGCGGCCGCTGATGCTCAGAAGAAAGCCGAAGCGGAAGCCGCGAAGAAAGCCGCAGCTGATGCTCAGAAGAAAGCAGAAGCGGAAGCCGCGAAGAAGGCCGCTCAGGAAGCAGAGAAGAAAGCTGCTGCCGAGGCCGCGAAGAAAGCGGCTGCTGCAGAGAAAGCAGCAGCAGAAAAAGCCGCGGCAGAAAAAGCGGCAGCTGCCGAAAAAGCCGCTGCTGACAAAAAAGCTGCAGCTGAGAAGGCCGCTGCCGATAAGAAAGCAGCAGCTGAAAAAGCGGCTGCTAAAAAGGCTGCCGCCGCTGAAAAAGCCGCTGCTGCCGCAGGGGTTGACGATCTGCTCGGCGATTTGAGCTCCGGTAAGAATGCGCCGAAAACGGGCGGTGGGGCGAAAGGAAACAACGCAGCGCCGACCGGAAGTGGTAACACTAAGAGTAACGGTGCGACAGGGGCTGAAATCAACGGTTATGCCGCGCAGATTAAATCCGCTATTGAAAGCCGATTCTATGATGCGTCTTCCTATACCGGTAAAACGTGTACGTTGCGTATAAAACTGGCTCCGGATGGCATGCTGCTGGATATTAAGTCTGAAGGTGGCGACCCGGCTCTATGTACTGCGGCCCTGGCTGCAGCGCGTCAGGCGAAGATGCCTAAACCGCCTTCGCAGGCAGTCTACGAAGTCTTCAAAAATGCGCCGCTGGACTTCAAACCTTAAGTTACATTTTCCCCGTGCAAACGGGGAAAAATAGACCAGGTTTAGTCACAGGGTTCGGGTAGTTTTGTCTATTTGAGTTTGTTAACATTCTGCTAAATTATCGTGGGTAAGGTTACCCGGATAAGGGAGATATGATGAAGCAGGCATTACGTGTAGCATTTAGTTTTTTAATGCTGTGGGCAGCAGTACTGCACGCAGAAGTACGTATCGAGATCACCCAGGGGGTGGACTCGGCACGCCCAATCGGTGTTGTTCCGTTCCAGTGGGCCGGTCCTGGCGCTGCACCTGAAGATGCCGGTGGCATCGTGGCGGCTGACCTGCGTAACAGCGGTAAATTCAACCCGTTAGATCGTTCTCGCCTGCCTCAGCAGCCGGGTAGCGCGCAGGAAGTTCAGCCTGCAGCATGGTCTGCACTGGGTATTGATGCCGTGGTTGTGGGTCAGGTTACCCCTAATCCGGACGGTTCTTACAACGTGGCCTGGCAGCTGGTGGATACCGGCGGTGCACCCGGTACCGTTCTGGCCCAGAACTCTTACAAGGTCACTAAGCAGTACCTGCGCTACGCGGCACACGCTGCCAGCGATGCGGTATTTGAAAAACTGACCGGCATTAAAGGCGCGTTCCGTACCCGTATCGCGTACGTGGTGCAGACCAACGGTGGTCAATTCCCGTATGAGCTGCGCGTATCTGACTACGATGGCTACAACCAGTTCCTGGTGAAACGCTCCTCGCAGCCACTGATGTCTCCAGCCTGGTCTCCGGACGGTTCTAAGCTGGCGTATGTGACCTTCGAAAGCGGCCGTTCTGCGCTGGTTATCCAGACGCTGGCAAACGGTGCGGTTCGTCAGGTGGCGTCTTTCCCACGTCACAACGGTGCGCCTTCGTTCTCTCCAGACGGCTCTAAACTGGCGTTTGCGCTGTCAAAAACCGGTAGCCTGAACCTGTACGTGATGGACATTGGCTCTGGCCAGATCCGTCAGGTGACCGACGGTCGCAGCAACAACACCGAACCTTCATGGTTCCCGGACAGTCAAAACCTGGCGTTTACCTCTGACCAGGCCGGCCGTCCACAAATTTATAAAGTCAACATCAACGGCGGTGCTCCGCAGCGTATTACCTGGGAAGGTTCTCAGAACCAGAACTCAGACGTGAGCAGCGACGGTAAATTTATGGTAATGGTCAGCTCCAACGGCGGGCAGCAGCACATTGCCAAACAAGATCTGGTAGCGGGTGGCGTGCAAGTTCTGTCGTCAACGTTCCTGGATGAAACGCCAAGTCTGGCACCTAACGGCACGATGGTAATCTACAGCTCTTCTCAGGGGATGGGATCTGTGCTGAATCTGGTTTCTACAGATGGGCGTTTCAAAGCGCGTATTCCGGCAACTGATGGACAGGTAAAATCACCTGCCTGGTCGCCGTATCTGTAAATAATAATTAATTGATTACTAAAGGAATCATAGAAATGCAACTGAACAAAGTGCTGAAGGGGCTGATGATCGCTCTGCCTGTAATGGCAATCGCAGCGTGTTCTTCTAACAAGAACGCCAGCAATGACCAGAGCGGCGAAGGCATGATGGGTGCCGGCACCGGTATGGACGCGAACGGCAATGGCAACATGTCTTCTGAAGAGCAGGCGCGTCTTCAGATGCAGCAGCTGCAGCAGAACAACATCGTTTACTTCGATCTGGATAAATACGACATCCGTTCTGACTTCGCTGCGATGCTGGATGCGCACGCTAACTTCCTGCGTAGCAACCCATCTTACAAAGTCACCGTAGAAGGTCACGCGGACGAACGTGGTACTCCAGAGTACAACATCTCCCTGGGTGAACGTCGTGCTAACGCTGTTAAAATGTACCTGCAGGGTAAAGGCGTTTCTGCTGACCAGATCTCCATCGTTTCTTACGGTAAAGAAAAACCTGCAGTACTGGGTCACGACGAAGCGGCTTACTCCAAAAACCGTCGTGCCGTACTGGTTTACTAAGAGAATTGCATGAGCAGTAACTTCAGACATCATCTGTTGAGTCTGTCGTTACTGGTTGGAATAGCGGCCCCCTGGGCCGCTTTTGCTCAGGCACCAATCAGTAGTGTCGGCTCAGGCTCGGTAGAAGACCGGGTCACTCAACTCGAGCGTATTTCTAACGCTCACAGCCAGCTTTTAACCCAACTCCAGCAACAACTTTCCGATAACCAGAATGATATTGACTCTCTCCGCGGTCAGATTCAGGAAAGCCAGTATCAGCTTAATCAGGTTGTGGAACGTCAGAAGCAAATCTTGTTGCAGATAGATAGCCTGAGCAGCGGTGGTGGTGCAGCAGCGCAGCCTGCCGCAGGCGATCAGAGCGGTGCGGCGACGTCTACGCCAGCGCCATCTGCTGATACGTCTGCCTCAACAGGCGCGCCTGTACAGAGCGGTGACGCGAATACG
Organism: Enterobacter sp. EC_64; assembly: GCF_019584165.1. Classification (NCBI taxonomy): domain Bacteria; kingdom Pseudomonadati; phylum Pseudomonadota; class Gammaproteobacteria; order Enterobacterales; family Enterobacteriaceae; genus Enterobacter; species Enterobacter sp. EC_64. The sequence continues at coordinate 21,753 of NZ_VDAS01000008.1, read as the reverse complement.
GATTACAATGCGGCGATTGCCCTGGTGCAGGATCAATCTCGTCAGGATGACGCGATTGCTGCGTTTCAGAGCTTTGTTAAGAAATACCCTGATTCCACTTATCAGCCAAATGCCAATTACTGGCTCGGTCAGTTGAATTACAACAAGGGTAAAAAGGACGATGCGGCGTTTTATTTTGCCTCAGTGGTGAAAAATTACCCAAAATCGCCGAAGGCGCCAGATGCGATGTATAAGGTTGGCGTGATCATGCAGGACAAAGGCGACACGGCGAAAGCCAAAGCGGTTTATCAGCAGGTGGTCGCAAAATTCCCGGGTACCGAAGGTGCTAAGCAGGCGCAAAAACGTCTGAATTCGATGGGATGATTATCGCATGACCAGAAATCGCGTTATTTCTGGTCGTGCAGCATGATTACTAAGCAGTTAAGTGATCTTCATCGAAATTTTTGTTGCGCAGAATTCTTAAATCAGTAATATATGCCGCCGTTGCCACGGGATATCAAACAACGTGAAAGCAGCATAAAAGTGGGTCGTTAGCTCAGTTGGTAGAGCAGTTGACTTTTAATCAATTGGTCGCAGGTTCGAATCCTGCACGACCCACCACTTAACGCAGTTCCGGCAGTACAGAGTGGGTGATTAGCTCAGTTGGTAGAGCATCTCCTTTACACGGAGGGGGTCGGCGGTTCGAGCCCGTCATCACCCACCACTCGGGTCGTTAGCTCAGTTGGTAGAGCAGTTGACTTTTAATCAATTGGTCGCAGGTTCGAATCCTGCACGACCCACCACTTTAAAGTGGTACCGAGTAAAAATCTTCGAAGTCAGCACCCGAATGGGTCGTTAGCTCAGTTGGTAGAGCAGTTGACTTTTAATCAATTGGTCGCAGGTTCGAATCCTGCACGACCCACCACTTCGAAGAAAAAAATCCCGCAAGGGGTCGTTAGCTCAGTTGGTAGAGCAGTTGACTTTTAATCAATTGGTCGCAGGTTCGAATCCTGCACGACCCACCAATGTAAAAAAGCGCCCTAAAGGCGCTTTTTTGCTATCTGCGATCTGGATGATTCGAACCTGCAGCAGGTTCGAGCCGAACGCAGTGAGGCACCGGAGCCGTTTACGGCGACGGCCCGAAGGGCGAGCGAAGCGAGTCATCCTGCACGACCCACCAGTGTAGAAAGGCGCCCTAAAGGCGCCTTTTTGCTATCTGCGGTACAACAAATGCTCCGCCCATCTATTCCCGGTGACTTTTCACGCCAGATTCGCTATCTTGTTTAGTATACAAAACACAATTGCCACGCGTTTTGCTATGTCAGGCAAATGAAAGGCAATATTGTTAAGCCCGTAAAACGAGAAGCCATAATGAGTGTGATGTTTGATCCTGAAGCCGCAATCTATCCGTTTCCGCCTAAGCCTGTCCCACTGAGCCAGGACGAAAAGCAGTTCTACCGCGAGAAGATTAAACGTCTTCTTAAAGAGCGCGACGCGGTGATGGTGGCCCATTACTACACCGACCCGGAAATTCAGCAGCTGGCGGAAGAGACCGGCGGCTGCATTTCTGACTCACTGGAGATGGCGCGCTTCGGTGCACGACATCCCGCTTCCACGCTGCTGGTTGCCGGCGTGCGTTTTATGGGCGAAACGGCAAAGATCCTGAGCCCGGAAAAAACCATTCTGATGCCCACGCTTAACGCGGAGTGTTCCCTGGATCTCGGCTGTCCGATTGACGAATTCACGGCCTTCTGTGATGCCCACCCTGACCGGACCGTGGTGGTTTACGCGAACACGTCGGCAGCAGTGAAAGCGCGGGCAGACTGGGTGGTCACGTCAAGCATCGCCGTTGAGCTGATTGAACATCTGGATAGTCTGGGTGAGAAGATTATCTGGGCGCCTGATCGCCATCTCGGCAACTATGTTCAGAAGCAGACGGGGGCTGACGTACTCTGCTGGCAGGGCGCCTGTATCGTTCATGATGAGTTCAAGACGCAGGCGCTGGCGCGCATGAAGGCGCTTTATCCTGACGCCGCCATTCTTGTGCATCCTGAATCTCCGCAGTCGATTGTCGACATGGCGGATGCGGTGGGTTCAACCAGCCAGCTTATTAACGCGGCCAGAACGTTGCCTCACAAGCAGCTCATCGTGGCGACCGATCGCGGTATCTTCTACAAGATGCAGCAGGCCGTGCCGGAGAAAGAGCTTCTCGAAGCGCCTACCGCAGGCGAGGGGGCAACGTGCCGCAGCTGTGCGCATTGCCCGTGGATGGCGATGAACGGCCTGAAAGCGATTGCCGAAGGGTTAGAAACCGGTGGTGCGGCGCATGAAATCCACGTGGATGCTGGCCTGCGTGAAGGCGCGTTAATTCCGCTTAACCGCATGCTGGATTTTGCGGCTACACTACGTACTTAATTCACTACGCCCCGGGGAAAAGATGGATTTTTTTAGCACACAGAACATTCTGGTTCATATACCGATTGGTGCAGGTGGCTATGACCTGTCATGGATTGAGGCCGTTGGTACGCTGGCGGGACTATTGTGTATCTGGCTGGCAAGCCTTGAGAAGATCAGTAATTATGCATTCGGGCTGATTAACGTCACGCTGTTTGCGATTATCTTCTTCCAGATCCAGCTGTACGCCAGCCTGCTTTTGCAGCTGTTCTTCTTCGCCGCCAATATTTACGGCTGGTATGCGTGGTCGCGTCAGAACAGCCAGCAGGAGGCAGAGCTGCAGATTCGCTGGCTGCCCTTGCCGAAAGCCATCGCCTGGTTTGTCGCCTGCGTGGTGGCCATTGGCTTAATGACCGTCTTCATCAATCCGGTGTTTGCGTTCCTGACCCGCATTGCCGTTTCGGTCATGTCCGGCATCGGCCTGAACGTGACGATGCCAGAACTCCAGCCGGATGCTTTCCCGTTCTGGGATTCCTGCATGATGGTGCTGTCGATTGCAGCGATGATTCTGATGACCCGTAAATACGTTGAGAACTGGCTGCTGTGGGTCATCATCAACGTTATCAGCGTGGCGATCTTCGCCCTGCAGGGCGTCTATGCCATGTCGCTGGAATATCTGTTGCTGACCTTCATCGCGCTGAACGGTAGCCGGATGTGGATTAACAGCGCGCGTGAGCGAGGCTCTCGCGCGCTTTCCAGCTAGTGGTCATGATGATGTGAATGACCGGACTGCGCCTCGTTAAGGTGGCAGTCCGGTCCGCTACAGGGCTGATACTCCATCTGAACGGTGGCATGGCTAATGTCGTAGTGATGTTCCAGGAAGTGCTGGATGCGATCGAGCAGCGCATCGTGGTCGTGAGGCGGGATCACCTGGACATGGAGCGTCATGACCGGTTTCTCCCCCACCAGCCAGACGTGCACGTGGTGGACATTGCGGACTTCCGGAACAGTACGGCGCAGGTTGCGCTTCAGCTCGTCGATGTCCATGGATGCCGGAGCCCCTTCAAGCAGTTCATTCACGCTCTCCTTCAGCAGCCGCCAGGCGCTGCGCAAGACCAGACACGACACCAGCACGGACAGAATCGGATCGACAGGCGTCCAGCCGGTATAGAGGATCACCAGCGCGGCGACAATCGCCCCGACTGAACCGAGCAAATCCCCCAGCACATGCAGAGCCGCCGCGCGCACGTTGAGGTTCTTTTCCTCGCTGCCGCGGTGCAAAATCCAGAAGGCCAGGATATTCGCCACCAGCCCTGCCACGGCAATCACCATCATTGTCGCCCCGGCAATCGGCTGAGGATGTCTGAAGCGCTGAATGGCCTCCCAAACGATAAGAATGGTAATGACCACCAGGGCAATCGCGTTAACAAACGCGGCCAGGGTGGTCAGCCTCAGCCAGCCGAAGGTGTGGCGCGCATTCGGTGGGCGGCGCGCAAACTGCACGGCCAGTAGGGCGAAGAGCAGGGCGGCGGCATCGGTCAACATATGTCCGGCATCGGCCAGAAGCGCCAGAGAGCCGGAAACCAGGCCGCCAATGACCTCGATAATCATAAACGTTGCCGTGACGCCAAAGGCCAGCAGCAATCGTTTAGCGTTGTCGTCGCCGGTGGCGTGGGAATGTGTGTGTGCCATGTTATCTTTCCTGATTCGTTATCGTTTTTAGTGTAGCGTTTTTAATAGGTTACTCAAAAAGAAAGGAGAGCCTTAGCTCTCCTTTTATCATTAATTTCACAGCCGGTTACTGAGTCGTACCATCTGTTTTGGTATTGGCATCATCCCCCACTTTGTCATTCGGGTCGGGACATTTGCCATCTTTACACATGGAGTTCTTATGAACTTCATCTTTGCTCATGCTGTCATGACTCATGGTGCCGGAGTCGGTACCGTTGGGGTGCAGCATGGTGCCGCCGGTGTTGGTGTTTCCATTATTGATCTGACTATTATCGACATTGTTCGGGGCGACGTTCTGTTTGGCATCAGGGGCGACCTGGCCTGCTGACGCAGCCGCGTTTGCATCACCGTTACCCGATGAGCCCGTTTCGGCCGCAAGAACGCTACCGCTGGCCAGGGTGAGGGTGGCGGTCAGGAAGAGGGTTGCCAGTTTTGTCATTTTCATCATGGTGCTCCTGTTCTTGTCGTTACGCTGGATAACTTTTTCCAACAGTGCATCTTTTTCAGAGGCGAAAGATTCCGCCATACGGACTTACGTCAGTCGGGAATCGCGTTTAAGCGTGTAAAAATGGTTGTTACAGTTAAAAAGCTTAGGTTAGATCTCGTTTTTCGCTATTTTGTGGCGATTTTTAGGCGAATTCCAGGAATTATCTGCGTGAAGTGTAAAACCGTGTTTACACTTCCTGAGCGACAAGATAGATTGAAAGGATTGCTTTCATTACTAAAGATATGGCAGAGCTGGAACGAAGATGAATTATCAGAATGACGATTTACGTATTAAAGAGATCAATGAGTTATTACCTCCTGTAGCACTCCTTGAGAAATTCCCCGCCACTGAAAATGCCGCAAACACGGTTTCTCATGCTCGTAAAGCGATCCATAAGATCCTGAAAGGTAATGACGATCGTCTTCTGGTGGTGATTGGCCCATGCTCTATCCACGATCCTGCTGCCGCGAAAGAATACGCAGCCCGTCTGCTCACCCTGCGTGAAGAGCTGAAGGATGAGCTGGAAATCGTGATGCGCGTCTATTTTGAAAAACCGCGCACCACCGTTGGCTGGAAAGGGCTGATTAACGATCCGCACATGGATAACAGCTTCCAGATCAACGACGGTCTGCGCATTGCGCGCAAGCTGCTGCTGGAGATTAACGACAGCGGGCTGCCTGCGGCCGGTGAGTTCCTGGATATGATTACGCCCCAGTATCTGGCAGACCTGATGAGCTGGGGGGCAATTGGTGCCCGCACTACTGAATCTCAGGTTCACCGCGAGCTGGCGTCCGGTCTCTCTTGTCCGGTGGGCTTCAAAAACGGTACTGACGGCACCATTAAGGTGGCTATCGACGCCATCAACGCAGCGGGCGCACCGCACTGCTTCCTGTCCGTGACCAAATGGGGCCACTCCGCCATCGTTAACACCAGCGGTAACGGTGACTGCCATATCATTCTGCGCGGCGGCAAAGAGCCGAACTACAGCGCAAAGCATGTGGCCGAAGTCAAAGTCGGGCTGGAAAAAGCCGGGCTGCCACCGCAGGTGATGATCGATTTCAGCCACGCCAACTCCAGCAAGCAGTTTAAAAAGCAGATGGAAGTGGGCGCAGATGTCTGTCAGCAGATTGCCGGCGGTGAGAAGGCGGTAATTGGGGTGATGATCGAAAGCCATCTGGTTGAAGGTAACCAGAACCTGGAAGGCAGCGAGCCGCTGGTGTACGGCAAGAGCGTGACCGATGCCTGCATCGGCTGGGATGACACCGACGCCATCCTGCGCCAGCTGGCGAATGCGGTGAAAGCGCGTCGCGGTTAATTCTGACGGCTCAAATAAAAAAGCGCGGACGGTTCCGCGCTTTTTTTATGGTCAGCGAAAATTACTTCGCTTTACCCTGGTTCGCAACGGCCGCCGCTTTCGCTGCGATTTCGTCCGCGTTACCCAGGTAGTAGTGTTTGATTGGCTTGAAGTTTTCGTCGAACTCATACACCAGCGGTACGCCAGTTGGGATGTTCAGTTCGAGAATTTCGTCTTCACCCATGTTGTCCAGGTATTTCACCAGCGCACGCAGGGAGTTACCGTGAGCCGCGATAATCACGCGCTCGCCGCTTTTCAGACGTGGCAGAATGGTTTCGTTCCAGTAAGGCACAACGCGGTCGATGGTCAGCGCCAGGCTCTCGGTGGTTGGCAGCTCAGCGTCGGTCAGTTTCGCGTAACGCGGGTCGTGGCCCGGGTAGCGCTCGTCATCTTTGGTCAGCTCTGGTGGGGTGACCGCGAAGCCGCGACGCCACTGTTTAACCTGCTCGTCACCGTATTTCTCAGCGGTTTCCGCTTTGTTCAGGCCCTGCAGCGCACCGTAGTGACGCTCGTTCAGTTTCCAGGATTTCTCAACCGGCAGCCAGGCCTGGTCCAGTTCGTCCAGCACGTTCCACAGGGTATGGATGGCACGTTTCAGCACAGAGGTGTAAGCAAAATCAAAGCTGAAGCCTTCTTCCTTCAGCAGTTTACCTGCTGCTTTTGCTTCGCTTACGCCTTTCTCGGACAGATCAACGTCGTACCAACCGGTAAAGCGGTTTTCGTTGTTCCACTGGCTTTCGCCGTGACGCACCAGAACCAGCTTAGTAATAGCCATCTCTTACTCCTCAAGCATTTTTAGAATGATAACAATTCTCATTATATTGCCGTGGCCGTGCCAGCAGCAACGCTTAACCCTAACCATAGCGAAAATAGTCTCTGAGTGTAAGATGCTTGTGAATCCAGGGTTATGATTTTGTCTGCGATCGGCGCTATTTTCAGCAAGGCGCACAGAAAAAAGCCCTCCGGAGGGAGGGCTGAATATTAATGTGGAATAAAATGATATTCCGTCACGCTAACGTACTCTTCACCCGGGCGCAGCACGCAGTCCGGCTGCGGCCATTCCGGATGATTCGGGCTGTCCGGCAGGAACTCGCTCTCCAGCGCCAGCCCTTGCCAGTCGCTGTACTCTTCGTGTTCGCGCGCCGTCGTGCCGCCGAGATAGTTACCTGAGTAGAACTGCAGGGCAGGAGCGGTGGTATAAACCGTCATCTGCAGCTTCTCATCGGTGGACCAGACCTGTGCGGCAGGTTGTTTCACATCGCCTTTAGCCTGCAGCAGGAACGCGTGGTCGTAGCCTTTCACCTTGCGCTGGTCGTCATCGCTCAGGAAATCCTGGGCGATGGATTTCGCGCTGCGGAAGTCAAAGCTGGTGCCGCTCACGTCTTTGAGGCCCTGGTACGGAATGCCCATCTCATCAACCGGCAGATACGCATCCGCCAGGATCTGAAGCTTGTGGTTCCGCACGTCGCACTGGTTACCGTCCAGATTAAAGTACGCGTGATTGGTCAGGTTGACCGGACACGGCTTGTCGACCGTCGCACGGTATTCAATGGCGATACGGTTGTCGTCGGTCAATGTAAAGCGCGCGGAGGCGATAAGGTTACCCGGGAAGCCCTGATCGCCGTCCTGCGAATCCAGCGAGAACAGCACTTCGCCGTCGTTTTGACGAACAATTTTCCAGCGACGTTTATCAAACCCGTCCGGGCCGCCGTGCAGCTGGTTCTCACCCTGGCTTGGAAGCAGGGTGTACTGCACGCCGTCGAGTTCAAAACGGCTCTTCGCGATGCGGTTCGCATAGCGCCCTACGGATGCGCCCAGATAGGCAGACTGATTAACATACTGCTCGGGCGATGCGCAGCCGAGCAGGGTTTCGCGCACGCTGCCGTCCGGCATCGGTACGCGTGCTGAAAGAAGGGTTGCACCCCAGTCCATGAGCGTAACCACCATCCCCGCGCGATTGCGCAGGGTTAACAGGCGATACGGCAGACCATCCGGTGCGAGGGTAGGTGTTTCGTTTAGCACTGTCCGGCTCCTTGTGATGCTTTGCAAACATAGAAGGTTTCTTTGATACCTGTTTTTGCTTCGTACTGCTTCGCCACGGCGTCCTGTACAGCAGGGACCAGCTCCTCAGGCACCAGCGCAACGATGCAGCCGCCAAAACCGCCGCCCGTCATGCGCACGCCGCCTTTGTCGCCAATGACCGCTTTGACGATCTCCACCAGGGTGTCGATCTGCGGCACGGTGATTTCAAAATCATCGCGCATGGAGGCGTGAGATTCCGCCATCAGTTCACCCATGCGTTTCAGGTCACCTTTCGCCAGCGCGGACGCGGCTTCAACGGTACGGGCATTTTCCGTCAGCACGTGACGAACGCGTTTGGCGACGATCGGATCCAGCTCGTGCGCCACTTTGTTAAATTCATTGAGCGTGACGTCGCGCAGGGCGGGCTGCTGGAAGAAGCGGGCGCCGGTTTCGCACTGCTCGCGGCGGGTGTTGTACTCGCTGCCCACCAGCGTGCGCTTAAAGTTGCTGTTGACGATCACGACAGCCGCGCCTTTTGGCAGGGGAACGGCTTTGGTGCCCAGCGAGCGGCAGTCGATCAGCAGCGCGTGCTCTTTTTTGCCCAGCGCGGAGATCAGCTGGTCCATGATGCCGCAGTTGCAGCCCACGAACTGGTTTTCCGCTTCCTGGCCGTTCAGGGCGATTTGTGCGCCATCCAGCGGTAAATGATAGAGCTGCTGGAACACGGTGCCGACGGCGACCTCCAGAGACGCAGAGGAGCTTAAGCCCGCCCCCTGCGGCACGTTGCCGCTGATGACCAAATCGGCGCCGCCGAAGTTTTTGTTACGCTTCTGCAGATGCTTCACCACGCCGCGCACGTAGTTAGACCACTGCTGGCTGTCGTGCGTCACAATCGGGGCATCGAGGGAAAACGCGTCCGTCTCATTACCGTAATCCGCCGCAATCACGCGAACCTGGCGGTCGTCGCGCTTCGCGCAGCTGATGACCGTCTGGTAATCGATGGCGCACGGCAGCACAAAGCCGTCGTTATAGTCGGTGTGTTCACCAATCAGGTTGACGCGGCCAGGTGCCTGAATTACGTGGGTGGCAGGGTAGCCAAATTTCTCAGCAAACAGGGATTGTGTTTTATCTTTCAGACTCATCTTTTAGACTCCTGATTCGCGATAGTGGACGTCGCTAACGGCACGCAGACGTTCAGCCGCCTGTTCCGCCGTCAGATCACGCTGGGTTTCTGCCAGCATTTCGTAGCCCACCATAAATTTACGCACCGTCGCGGAGCGCAGCAGCGGCGGATAGAAATGGGCGTGCAGTTGCCAGTGCTGATTCTCTTCCCCGTTAAACGGTGCGCCGTGCCAGCCCATGGAGTACGGGAAGGAGCACTGGAACAGGTTGTCGTAACGGCTGGTCAGCTTTTTCAGCGCCAGGGCAAGGTCGTCGCGCTGCGCGTCGCTGAGTTCGGTGATGCGCTGCACGTGCGCTTTCGGCAGCAGCAGCGTCTCAAACGGCCAGGCGGCCCAGTAAGGCACGACGGCCAGCCAGTGTTCGGTCTCCACCACGGTACGGCTGCCGTCGGCCAGCTCACGCTGCGCGTAATCCACCAGCATCGGCGAGCCGTTTTCCACGTAATACGCTTTTTGCAGGCGGTCTTCACGCTCGGCTTCGTTAGGCAGGAAGCTGTTCGCCCAGACCTGGCCGTGCGGGTGCGGGTTAGAGCAGCCCATGGCCGCACCTTTATTTTCAAACACCTGCACCCACGGGTAAGTCTGACCCAGCTCGGCGGTTTGCGCCTGCCAGGTGTTGACCACCTCTTTCAGTGCCTCAACGCTCAGCTCCGGCAGCGTTTTGCTGTGATCGGGAGAGAAGCAGATCACGCGGCTGGTACCGCGCGCGCTTTCACAGCGCATCAGCGGATCGTGGCTTTCCGGCGCGTCCGGCGTGTCGGTCATCAGGGCGGCAAAATCGTTGGTAAACACGAAGGTGCCTTTGTAGTCCGGGTTTTTATCCCCGGTGACGCGCGTATTGCCCGGACAGAGGAAGCAGTCCGGGTCGTGCTGCGGCAGGGTCTGTTTTGCAGGCGTCTCCTGCGCCCCCTGCCAGGGGCGCTTGGCGCGATGCGGAGAAACTAAAATCCATTGCCCGCTTAACGGGTTAAAGCGACGATGCGGATGATCGACGGGATTAAATTGCGTCATGACGGATCCTTAGTCCGGATAGCCTTGCGGGTGGCGTGACTGCCAGTGCCAGGTATCCTGTGCCATTTCATCAAGCGTGCGCGTAACACGCCAGTTAAGCTCTTTGTCGGCTTTGGTGGCGTCGGCCCAGTAAGCAGGCAGATCGCCCTCACGACGCGGTGCGAAGTGGTAGTTCACCGGCTTGCCGCAGGCTTTGCTGAAGGCGTTAACCACGTCCAGCACGCTGCTGCCGACGCCGGCGCCGAGGTTGTAAATATGCACGCCCGGTTTGTCCGCCAGCTGCTGCATGGCCGCAACGTGGCCGTCGGCCAGATCCATCACGTGGATATAGTCGCGCACGCCGGTGCCGTCTTCGGTCGGGTAGTCATTGCCAAAAATCGCCAGCGACTCGCGGCGGCCTACCGCCACCTGGGCGATATACGGCATCAGGTTGTTCGGAATGCCCTGCGGATCTTCCCCCATATCGCCAGACGGATGCGCACCGACCGGGTTGAAGTAGCGCAGCAGCGCGATGCTCCACTCCGGCTGGGCTTTTTGCAGGTCGGTCAGGATCTGCTCCACCATCAGCTTGCTTTTGCCGTACGGGCTCTGCGGCGTCCCGGTCGGGAAGCTTTCAACGTAAGGGATTTTAGGCTGATCGCCGTAGACGGTGGCGGAAGAGCTAAAGATGAAGTTTTTGACGTTGGCCGCACGCATGGCGGAGATGAGACGCAGGGTGCCGTTGACGTTGTTATCGTAATACTCAAGCGGCTTAGCAACGGATTCACCGACCGCTTTCAGACCCGCGAAGTGGATCACCGCTTCAATGGCGTGGTCGTGAAGGATCTCGGTCATCAGCGCTTCGTTACGGATGTCGCCTTCCACGAACGTCGGGTGTTTACCGCCAAGACGTTCAATCACAGGCAGCACGCTGCGCTTACTGTTGCACAGGTTGTCGAGAATGATGACGTCATGGCCGTTTTGCAGCAGCTGCACGCAGGTATGACTACCGATGTAACCGCTACCACCTGTTACAAGAACTCGCATATTTCGCTCCATTGGGCTTATGGTATGTAATAACCATAGCATAACAGAGACGCGAAAAGTGTGACATGGGATAAAATAGTGGAATCGTTTACACTGTTTTTAAAATCCGATTTTCAGCTACCGTGAGGCATTGTAGATCAACGGGATAGCAATGTATTAGTGCAGGTTATCTGAAAAACGGAGGGCGGTGCCCTCCGGGGATTAATCGATTTTGCTTTGCCGATAGTAATGGTGCTCACCGTCCGGAACAAACTCCAGGCGATGGGTGATGCAGGAGGGGGCATCTTCGGCATGATGTGAAACGAACAGCAGCTGCGTTTCACCTTCGCTAATCAGCACGTCCACAAAGCGGCGGATAAGCTGGCGGTTCAACGGGTCGAGTCCCTGCAGCGGTTCGTCGAGGATCAGCAGCGTAGGATGTTTCACCAGCGCGCGAACGATCAGCGCCAGACGCTGCTGCCCCCACGAAAGACTATGAAACGGCGCGTCAGCCACCCGGTTGTCCATGCCCAGAATGTCCAGCCACTGCTGGGCCAGCTTGTGCTGTTTGTCCGACACCGCCTGATAAATGCCGATGGAGTCAAAATACCCGGAGAGGATCACGTTGCGTACCGTGGTACTGACCCGGTAATCCAGATGCAGGCTGCTGCTGACGTAGCCGATATGTTTTTTGATATCCCAGATGGTTTCGCCGCTGCCGCGACGCCGACCGAACAGCGTGAGGTCGTTGCTATAGCCCTGCGGATGATCGCCGGTGATCAGGCTCAGCAGCGTGGATTTTCCCGCGCCGTTGGGACCGACAATCTGCCAGTGCTCGCCTGGATTGACCGTCCAGTTGAGGTGATTAAGGATAGCGCGATCGTCATAAGCGACCACCCCATCGCGCAGCACGATGCGCGGCTGGTGGGGATCAAGCGCGTGGCGCGCCGACGGGGCGTCGGGTTCCGGAAGGGTAATACCGTCGAGCTGTTCGCTGTGCGCGAGCTGGGCAATCAGCGCCTGCTTAAGCAGCGCGGTTTTTTCGCCGGTCTCGGTCAGGTTACAGTCGACCAGGACGCCCGCGTGCTGGATAAATTCCGGAATTTCATCAAAACGATTAAGCACCAGCACGAGGGTATATCCCTGCTGATTAAGCGACGCCAGCAGAGACGCCAGCTGCGCCCGGGACTGCACGTCAAGACCGTCGAACGGTTCGTCCAGAATAAGCAGTTCAGGTTCGCTCATCAGCGCCTGACAAAGCAGCGTTTTTCGCGTCTCGCCGGTCGAAAGGTATTTAAAGCGCCGGTTCAGCAGAGGGGTGATACCGAACTGTTCTGCCAGGCGCTGGCAGCGGGCGGGATCCTTCACTTCATCCTGAATAATTTCCGCCGTCGTACGGCCGGTATCGTCTTCGCCAGGGCTGAGCAAATCGGTGTTGTTGCGCTGCCACTCGTCGCTGACCAGCTTTTGCAGTTGTTCAAACGACAGGCGCGTCAGGCGCGTAAAGTCGCTCTGGTATTCGCCCTTGAGAAGGTTGAGCTCTCCGGCCAGCGCGCGGGCCAGCGCGGATTTACCGCTGCCGTTTGTGCCGACAAACGCCCAGCTTTCACCCGCGCGTAGCGTCAAATCAGCAATTGTCAGCGTTCGGGTATCGCTAAGACGAAACGTGCCTTGCGAAATATGCAATGATGACATGGTTTATCCCTGTTTTTGCAGCACCAGATATCAGGGATACGCACTGTCGGTAAGATTGTCAATGTGCTCAGCACAAAGTGGCGATAATCACCCGGTCCGCGTTGAAATACGCGGTGACGGCAGCACCTTCTTCTAAGTTGTCCGACTCGCTGAGCGGTACGGTCGCGCAAAGCGGCTGCCCATCTGCCAGGATCATCAGCACTTCGCACTGCGCCTGGCCGCGTTCGATATGGCTGATGGTGCCCTGCAGCTGGTTATCTGCTGTCTTTGCCGCGTCGGGATCGCGTGTGATACTGACCCACGGCGCCTTCAGGAGCACCAGCACCTCTTTCCCTTCATCCAGTTCAAGACGTTCCGCGCTTTGCGCCGTTATGGCGGCCTTCAGACGGGTGGTGCCATCGGCAAGCAGGATCTCAATATGCTGCTGTATCTGCAGATTGTCGCGCGCCGTCACCGTACCAAACCACTGGTTGCGGGCGCTGGTTTGTAGCGAGAAGCGGGAAATGGCGGCCAGCAGACTGTCCAGCGGAACGTTATCGTCATCGCTTAACGCATCGAACGCTTTTTGCTGAATCTGGGCCAGCAGATCGTAAAGCTGAATAAGACGCTGGCCATAACGCGTCACGATTGCACCGCCGCCGCCTTTGCCGCCCGTGGCTCTGTCCACCAGCGGCTGTTCGCTCAGGGTGTTCATGTCGTTGATGGCGTCCCAGGCACTTTTGTAGCTGATGCCCGCGTTTTTCGCCCCCTGGCTAATCGAGCCCGTTTGTTCTATTTGTTTAAGCAGGGCGATACGTCGCGGATCGGCGAAAAGCTTTTGCTGAAGTCGGAGTGTGAGAAGAATTTCGGCCTGCATAACAGTGTCCTGGCAAAAAGGGTATTGTGACCCAAATGGTGCAGGGCGCAAAGGGTACCGCACAAAAGGGGATGTTTTTCTCAGTTGAAAGGGTAGAATAAGCTGTTCACAATATCTGGAGAAAACCATGTTAGAGTTGTTGAAAAGTCTGGTATTCGCCGTGATCATGGTACCAGTAGTGATGGCCATCATCCTCGGTGCCATCTACGGCCTGGGTGAAGTGTTCAACGTCTTTTCGAACATTGGTCACAGAGACCAGGCTAAAAAGCAGCATTGATTCCCCACAAAACGCCCGGCTTGTCCGGGCGTTTTGCTCTCAAGATTTTCCCGTTTTCGCCGATACTCTTTAACGCACTACGCCGGTTTACCTCTTCAGCGGTACGATTAAACGCTGGGATCTCCCTGACGTTACCGTTATATTAATATGTATATAACGATACTCACAGGAGTTACAGATGGCACGTTCATGGGTACGCCTTTTTGCAGGGGCAACGTTGACGCTTTCCCTTACCGGACACGCGCTGGCGGATGAGGGTAAAATCACGGTCTTTGCGGCGGCGTCGCTGACTAACGCGCTGCAGGATATCGCGGCGGCGTATAAAAAAGAGAAAAACGTCGAGGTGGTCTCCTCGTTTGCCTCTTCCTCGACGCTCGCTCGCCAGATAGAAGCGGGCGCGCCGGCGGATCTGTTCATCTCGGCTGACCAGAAGTGGATGGATTACGCGGTGGAGAAGAAAGCGATTGATGCGGCAACCCGCGAAACGCTGCTGGGCAATAGCCTGGTTGTCGTGGCGCCCAAAGCCAGCGCCCAGGCTGACATCACCATCAACAAAGAGACCCACTGGATAAGCCTGCTGAACGGCGGGCGTCTGGCGGTGGGCGATCCGGAGCACGTTCCGGCCGGGATCTACGCCAAAGAAGCGCTGCAAAAATTGGGCGCATGGGAGACATTGTCACCGAAGCTGGCCCCGGCGGAAGATGTCCGCGGCGCGCTGGCGCTGGTGGAACGCAACGAAGCCCCGCTGGGCATTGTGTATGGCTCTGATGCCGTTGCCAGTAAGGGTGTGAAAGTGGTGGCAACGTTCCCGGAAGACTCCCACAAGAAAGTGGAATATCCTGTTGCGATTGTTGATGGACATAAAAATGCGACCGTGACGGCCTTCCGCGATTATCTGAAGGGGCCGGAAGCGTCCGCGATCTTTAAACGTTACGGATTTACGACTCACTGATGATATTGACCGATCCTGAATGGCAGGCTGTTCTGCTGAGCCTTAAAGTCTCTTCCCTGGCGGTTGCGCTGAGTTTGCCCTTTGGGATCTTCTTTGCCTGGCTACTGGTTCGCTGTCGGTTTCCCGGCAAAGCGCTGCTCGACAGCGTGCTTCATCTTCCGCTCGTGTTGCCGCCCGTGGTGGTCGGTTATCTGCTGTTAATTTCCATGGGGCGACGCGGTTTTATTGGCGAAAAACTTTACGACTGGTTTGGGCTGACCTTTGCGTTTAGCTGGCGCGGTGCGGTACTGGCGGCGGCGGTAATGTCATTCCCGCTGATGGTGAGGGCGATCCGCCTCGCGCTGGAAGGCGTGGACATGAAGCTCGAACAGGCGGCCCGTACGCTGGGTGCCGGGCGCTGGCGCGTTTTTTTCACCATCACGCTTCCCCTGACGTTACCCGGCATTATTGTCGGGACGGTACTGGCCTTCGCCCGCTCGCTGGGCGAGTTTGGCGCGACCATCACCTTCGTCTCGAACATCCCCGGCGAGACGCGAACGATTCCGTCGGCCATGTATACCCTGATTCAAACGCCGGGCGGAGAGGGCGCGGCGGCGCGGCTGTGTATCATTTCAATTGTGCTGGCGCTGGTATCGCTGCTGGTGTCGGAATGGCTGGCGCGGCTGAGCCGTGAGCGGATGGGGAAATAAGCATGCTGGAACTGAATTTCTCCCAGACGCTGGGAAACCATACCCTGACGCTCAACGAGACGCTGCCTGCAAGCGGTATCACTGCCATCTTCGGCGTCTCGGGGGCGGGAAAAACGTCGCTGATAAATGCCATCAGCGGCCTGACGCGCCCGCAGTCAGGACGGATTGTATTGAATAACCGCGTCTTAAACGACGTGGAAAACAAGGTGTATCTGTCGCCGGATAAACGCCGCATTGGCTATGTTTTCCAGGACGCGCGCTTATTCCCGCACTACAGCGTGCGCGGCAACCTGCGTTACGGCATGGCGAAAAGCATGGCCGGACAGTTTGATAAGCTGGTGACGCTTTTAGGCATTGAGCCACTGCTCGACAGACTGCCCTCGTCGCTTTCCGGCGGAGAAAAACAGCGCGTGGCCATTGGCCGCGCGTTGCTGACCGCGCCCGAACTGCTGCTGCTCGACGAACCGCTGGCCTCGCTGGATATTCCGCGCAAACGTGAGCTCCTGCCCTACCTGCAGCGCCTGACGCGAGAAATTAATATTCCAATGCTCTACGTCAGCCATTCGCTGGATGAGATCCTCCATCTGGCCGACAAAGTGCTGGTGCTGGAAGAGGGCAGCGTCAAGGCCTTCGGCAACCTGGAAGAGGTCTGGGGCAGCAGCGTAATGCACCCGTGGTTACCCCGGGAACAGCAGAGCAGCATCCTGAAGGTGAGCGTGCTGGAACACCATCCGCACTACGCGATGACGGCGCTGGCGCTGGGCGATCAGCACCTGTGGGTCAATAAGATCGACAAGCCGTTGCAGTCCGCGCTGCGTATTCGTATTCAGGCATCTGACGTCTCGCTGGTGCTGCAGCCGCCGCTGCAAACCAGTATTCGAAATATCCTGCGCGCCAAAGTCGCGGAGTGTTTTGATGATAACGGCCAGGTGGAAGTGAAGCTCGAGGTGGGAAGCCGAACGCTCTGGGCGCGCATCAGCCCGTGGGCCAGGGATGAGTTAGGGATCAAACCCGGCCTGTGGCTTTACGCGCAAATTAAGAGCGTCTCGATCACCGCCTGATTACAGCAGGTGGGTATAAATATACTGCGCGATGCTGTCGGTGGTGTTGTCGCCAATCACCACGTTAGCGCGCGCTTTTACCGCGTCGTCGGCATTGCCCATCGCCACGCCCGTACCGACGGCTTCCAGCATGCTGATGTCGTTGTAGTTGTCGCCGAAGGCGATCGCGTCCTGCATTGACCAGCCCTGTGATTCCACAAACTGCGTCAGACGCTTGCCTTTGCTGTTGCCTTTGCGGGCAATATCCACCTGATCGTGCCAGGACCACTCGCACTCCAGCCCCAGCGTTTCCTCGACGTGCTTCGCGAAGGTATTCAGTTTGGTCGTGTCTTCATCCGTCAGGGCGAATTTCCAGATAGCCTCAACGTCCTGGGCTGCCTGACGCAGGGAGGATACCTGGGTAAAGACCGGACGCTGCGCTTCAGGCAGGGACAACGCCCAGTTGCTGGTGCGCACCACGTGGCCGGTAGGGCGCTCGTAGACCATTGCGTTATCCACATACATCAGGCCGTGAATGGCATGCTCATCCAGCAGATCAATCAGTTGCAGCGCCTGAGGAACCGGCAGCGGGTCGGAGGCTAAAACCTTTTTTGCCTGATAATCATACAAATGTGTTATGCTTATACAAACAAAAATTAGAAGGTTTAACATGAAAAAAGTATTTGTGTATCATCGTGTTAGCTCGGATCAGCAGCTCGACGGGTCAGGTATCGCACGCCAAGCTGAACTATTAGAAGGCTACTTAGAGCGTACTGGCATTTGTGCGGAAATGGATGATCCAGCCCCAGTAGTACTATCGGATCAAGGTGTCTCAGCCTTTAAGGGTTTAAACATCTCTGAGGGTGAGTTAGGGGCATGGATGGAACAAGTACGTAATGGTATGTGGGATAGTTCTATATTGGTAGTGGAATCTATAGACCGCTTTAGCCGCCAGAACCCGTTTGATGTGATGGGTTACATCAATGCTCTAATGGCACATAACGTAGCTATTCATGATGTAATGGCTAACATAGTTATCAGCCGTAGTAATTCTAAAGATCTACCTTTTGTAATGATGAATGCTCAACGGGCATATGATGAATCTAAGTATAAAAGTGATCGTATTCGTAAAGGGTGGGCGAAGAAACGCGAACAAGCATTCAACAAAGGTACTATAGTAACTAATAAACGTCCTCAATGGATCGAAGTAGAAAATGATAAGTATGTGCTTAATCATAAAGCGGCAGTAGTTAAAGAGATATTTGCTCTTTATCAAACTGGCATGGGATGCCCCACGATTGCTAAACAACTTCAAACGAAAGAAGGTGAGCAATATAAATTTAATCGTCCGTGGACTGGTGAACTTGTTCATAAGATTCTTACTAATCGCCGTGTAACTGGTAAGATTTTCATTTCAGAAATCATCCGTAACCATGATGATATTGAAAATCCAGTAACTCAGAAAAAGTACGATATGGACGTGTACCCTGTAGTGATTAATGAAGAAGAATTTGAATTAGTACAGGAATTGCTAAAGTCTCGTCGTCCTAATGCTGGACGTGTTACCGTGAAGAAAGACGGACAGGAAGAAGTACTGATTAAAAGTAATTTGTTTAGTGGTATCGCTCGTTGTACTGAATGCGGCGGGCCAATGTATCATAATGTGGTTCGTGCTAAACGTACACCAAAGAAAGGCGATCCAAAAATCGAGGAATATAGATACATTCGTTGCCTCAATGAACGTGATGGACTTTGCGAAAATAAAGCTATGACCTATGAAACAGTAGAGCGTTTTGTAGTAGAGCATTTATTAGGCATGGATCTAAACACTGTGATTAAAGAACAAGAATTCAATCCTGAAATTGAAGTGATACGTATTCAAATTGATCAAGTTAAGGATCAGATCACTAACTATGAAAATGGTATTGAACGGCGTAAAAGTGCTGGTAAAGCTGTCTCTTTTGAAATGCGGGAAGAATTGGATGATGCCAAGTTAGAATTAGAACAGTTATTAGCACGTCAGGCTTCATTAGCTACAGTACAAGTAGATTTACCAGTACTACAGGATGTTAACGTTACTGAATTATATAATGTGAATAACGTCGACATACGCACACGTTATGAGAATGAACTTAACAAGATTGTTTCTAATATTCGTCTAAAGCGTAACGGCAATTTTTACACAATTGACATTATCTACAAGCAGAACGAGCTGAAAAGGCATGTCCTTTTTATAGAGAATAAGAAGAAAGAACAAAAGTTAATCAGTGAGGTGATCATTGAAAATGTTGATGGTGCTAAATTCTATTACACACCATCTTTCGTAATTAGTGTTAAAGATGGTGAGATCCGTTTTCAGCAGACTAAAGAAGATCTTACAATCATTGATTATTCGCTATTGCTGAACTATGTAGATGCTGTAGATCGATGTGATGCCGTAGGTGTTTGGATGCGAAACAATATGAGTTTCTTATTCACTAAGTAACGAGTATCCTAAACATAAAACGAAAGAAACCTCTTAATTGACTTGTAACGTCAGCA
Source organism: Enterobacter sp. EC_64 (assembly GCF_019584165.1). NCBI lineage: Bacteria > Pseudomonadati > Pseudomonadota > Gammaproteobacteria > Enterobacterales > Enterobacteriaceae > Enterobacter > Enterobacter sp. EC_64. The sequence continues at coordinate 2,539 of NZ_VDAS01000008.1, read as the reverse complement.
GAGCCATCAAAAATGCGATTTTAGAATCTTGCTTCAGCCGTGAAGATTTTTTGAAAAATACAAAGTTGAGTAATGATAGTATTTCTCTTTTAAAAATGTAACTAACAATCGTTACATGTATTTTTGTGATAAATCTAACGTTACTTCCAAAGTACATAGTGATGCACTTGAAAGTAGTCTATAGTTAAATTGACAATAATAATAATGTAGTATCAGTTGAGTAGTTAGCAGTACTTTGATGATAGTTGTCATGGGACGTAAGCGAAATACGATACATTTTTTTGCCCTGCTAGTATTTGATGGTATTAGCAGGGTGTATTTATGTTTGAACACCACTAGTAAAGCTAACTATTTATAACGTTGAATAGTCAAGCCATCATAAATCGCAAGGCAGACTATGTAACTTTCCGATAAGTATTTGATTATTTTAAAAACAAGATTTTACGTTTTAAGTTTAATTTTGGCCTCGTGTACGTTCGTATGCGGGGCTTTTTCGTATATGGTAATGCGTTGGTGTGGGTTTGTAATAGAGCCTCTCAAAACGCGTCACAGCAAAGATTTGCGTTAAGTGATTCGTGAGGGTGACTGATATTAGGCGATGTGAGATTTTTCTTGGTGAAAAAACCTTCTATTTGATATAATACCAATCAAGCCAAAACTCCTGTTGGTGAAAGGTAGAGGTTGCCGCCTCTACCGTTTGCCGACGGTTGAAGGTACATTACCTTCTTATAGCCCCTGAAAAGATTCAGGGGCTATAGTATTGAAATGTTCCAACCTGGTATGTTCATATCAGTACTTCTATTACAATAACTCACATGATTACGCCTCTTTATATAAATAAATGTATACAATACAGGAGGCGTATACATGCTAAAGCCATTAATTGAAATCTTTCTTTTCCCAATCTACACAATACTAGTATTGATGTTTATGATTCTCACAGTACTAGCACTTCCACTAAAGATACCATTTGTAGAACGTCACGTAAGACAACACATAAATAAAAGTACTGATAAATTACGAAAGAAAAAGTCCTAAGAATTTTGGAACGGGTGATTTTTTCACGGTATAATGTAGGTATCTATAAAATATTTGGGACAGACGCAAAAAATGTCCTATAATATTGATGTGGCTTTCTGAGTGATCGAAAATGTTCACCTAGCCGAACTGCGAAGCATAATTCCATTTCTCCAGCCATCAGAGACTAAATAGATGGTAACATTATAATTCTCCTATATTGCTAAAGTATAGCCCCCTAAAAGGGCTATCTTTTTTGCTTGGGATAAATAACGTATACGTATACAAATCACATGAGTTAATTAAATGAAGAATAATAAATCTAAGGATAGAAAAGATAACGTAATAACCGCACGTTTATCTAATTCACAGGTTGAAGTACTAAAAAAATTGATTGATGAAGGTAAGGTATCAAAAGGTACTCTATCTTCTGCTGTAGGTTACTTAATTGATCAGTACATTGTACTAAACAGTAAGTAATTAATTGGTTGTCTACTAACCACACAATAAGTAGAAACGCGATTACAGGAAGTAACGCGGGTAATATGGAAGTTATATATGAAAATATGGAAAGAAACGAAATATGAATATTATGTAGTAAGTAATGAAGGTGATGTATTCAATACTAAGACAGAAACACTACTAAAGCTAACCCCTTCAAAATCTAATGGGTACTACAAAGTAACACTATCTGTCAAAGGTGGTGATAGTAGAACTGTAGAAGTTCATCGACTAATCGCAGAAACTTTTATTGAACGTGATGAATCATTGAAATTAGTTGTTGATCATATTGATGGTAATCCTCTAAACAATCACGTGGATAACCTACAATGGATTACACAAAAAGAGAATATGGCAAAAGCGAAAAATAAACGTAGCTGGAATAGATTCACCGAAGAAGAGAAAGTACAAATTATTGATGCGTGGAATACTGGAAAGTACTCATACATTGGGATTACATCCTACTTCAATCAACTATGGAACCGAAATACTACACGACATAGTTACACAAGAATTATCAAACAAGCATAATAACTTAGGGGCTATCATGTAGGAGTGACAGCCCCATATTAAGGGGGAATTATAATGGCGAGAAAAGAAACAATACACAATAATCAAATGATCCAGAATGAACTACGTTTCATTTGCTTTAATTCACTATCTAGTGAAGCAAAAGAAGTAATGCGTGGAATAATCCAGGAAAGTACTTTTCTAGGTAAAAACCGTGTACCGGAAGAAGATGTATTTGCGATAGTAAAGAATGCTCCTGAATTCAGTGAAGTTATGGTATTTGAACATCTAAAACTATTCAGACTGAATAAAAATCAAAACTATCCAGATAGTAAATCATCGCGTGAAAAGTACAAACGCATAGCAACCCTAGTATCACAGGCGTTTGAAGTACTAGGGAAGGTGCGAATAAGCGGGGAAATTCTTCTCGGCTGACTCAGTCATTTCATTTCTTCATGTTTGAGCCGATTTTTTCTCCCGTAAATGCCTTGAATCAGCCTATTTAGACCGT